>NZ_JBEOUL010000006.1:0-336932 GCF_040304075.1 Kitasatospora sp. NPDC094015 | reverse complement strand
GCGCCACCTCCTCGATCACCAGCACCGTCGCCAACGCATCCGCCCCCGCACCACCGAACTCCTCCGGCACGTGCACCGCATGCAGATCGTTGCCCCGCAACGCATCCAGCGCCTCCTGCGGGAACCGCCCCTGCTCGTCCACCTCCGCCGCGAACGGAGCGATCTTCGCCTCCGCCAACGACCGCACCGCCGCACGGAGCATCTCGTGCTCCTCGCTGAGCCGGAAGAGATCGAAGTCCGCCCCGGAGCTGCCCGCCATGTGACACAACCCTTCGTACGTTCATTACCGACCAGTAGTAACGGTCATCCTAGGGTCGGCCCACGGCGGCGCACAGGTGAGATCGGTGACACGGCAGGGCACTCAGCGGACGCTCTCCCCCAGGGTGTCGCTGGTGGTCCGGTGCTGGGCGAGGTAGTCGGTCATCCGGTCGTTGCGGATGGCCTCCCAGAGCGTGGCGGCCGCCGCGTCGTCGAGCTTCACCACGTCCTGGCCGCCGATGCTGTCGAAGCCGCCGAACGGCGCGTTCATGAACCGGACGTCGTCCGGGCGGACGTCGCGCAGGCTCCAACCGAGGTCGTAGAGATCGGAGTTGCTGAGCCGGTCGTCCACGCTGACCACGTCGCCGACGGCCTGGAGCAGGCCGGTCAGCCGGCCCGGGTTACCGAGCGTGCCGGCGTTCATGGTCTGGATCATCAGGGCGCGCAGGAAGTTCTGCTGCCGCTTGGTGCGGTCCAGGTCGCCGTTGGGCAGGCCGTGCCGCTCGCGGACGTAGAGCAGGGCCTCCTCGCCGCTCATGTGGTGGGTGCCCTTGAGCCACTCCCGGGCGTCGCCCTTGGCCTCGATGGTCTGCGGGATGGTGATGTCCACGCCGCCGACGGCGTCCGTGAGCTTCTTGAAGCCGTTCCAGTCGATCACCGCGATGTGGTCGATCCGGATGCCGGTGAGCTTCTGCACGGTGTCGACCATCAGCGGCGGGCCGCCCCAGGAGTAGGCGGCGTTGATCTTCGCCATGCCGTGGCCGGGCACCGGCACCCAGGTGTCCCGGGCTATCGAGACCAGCGAGACGCTCTTCCGGTCCGCCGAGAGGTGCATCAGCATCATCGTGTCGCTGCGGCTGGCGCCCTCCTTCCACGCCGGGGCCTTGGCCTGGCCGCCGGTGGTGGGCACGTCCGAGCGGGCGTCCAGGCCGACCAGCAGGAAGGTCGTGCCGGTGCCGGGGACGGGCTTGGGCTGGGCGGACTCCGGGACGCTGGGGAAGGCACCGGGGATCCGCTCGACCGAGGAGGCGTAGTGCTCGGCCGTCCAGTAGATCCCGCCGATGCCGGCACCGATCAGCACCAGCAGGGCGGTCAGCGTCCAGACCAGCACCCGCCTGGTCCGGCGCCGGCGCCGGCCGCGGGCCGCCTCGGCCGCCGGATCCCCGTCCTCGGGCGGCCCGTCGACCCCGTCGGCCGCGTCCTCCCCGCCCGCCCCGGCCGGCTCCCCGGCCCCGTCCCGCCCCTCGAAGAGGCTCAGCGATCCGGGCCGCTCGCCCGCCCCGTCCTCGTGCTCCCGCGCGTCCATGGGCGCATTCTGTCGGTCCGCCCGCGGGCGCGGTATTGAAACTCCCGTTCCCACCGCGACCGATACCCGCAGGTGGTCATCCCGTTACCCGGAGCTGCCGCCACCGCTTCCCCGGGCCCGGCCCACCGTCCCGCGTCCGGCGGATACCATCAGGGCCTGCGGCCTCGGGTATCCGACGACCCACCCGGCCAGCGTCCCGACCACAAAGGGGAAGCACGTGACCCTCCGGCTCACCGTGATCGGTACCGGCTACCTCGGCGCCACGCACGCCGCCTGCATGGCGGAGCTCGGCTTCGAGGTGCTCGGCCTGGACATCGACCCGGAGAAGGTGGCCGCGCTGTCGGCGGGCCGGGTGCCGATGTACGAGCCCGGCCTGGCCGACCTGTTGGTCAAGCACGTGGCCGGGCACGAGGGCTCGACCGGGCGGCTGCGCTTCACCGACTCCCCGCAGGAGGTCGCCGAATTCGGCGACGTGCACTTCATCTGCGTGAACACTCCGCAGAAGAAGGGCGAATTCGCGGCCGACATGTCCTACGTCGACGCCGCGCTGGACTCGCTGGCCCCGCACCTGACCCGGCCGACGCTGGTGGTCGGCAAGTCGACCGTGCCGGTCGGCAGCGCGGCCCGGCTGGCCGAGCGGCTGGCCGCCCTGGCCCCGGCCGGCGAGGCCGCCGAGCTGGCCTGGAACCCGGAGTTCCTGCGCGAGGGCTACGCGGTCGGCGACACCCTGCACCCGGACCGGCTGGTGGTCGGCGTGCGCAGCGAGCGCGCCGAGCAGCTGCTGCGCCAGGTGTACGCGACCCCGATCGCCGAGGGCGTGCCGTTCGTGGTGACCGACTTCCCGACCGCCGAGCTGGTCAAGGCCGCCGCCAACTCCTTCCTGGCCACCAAGATCTCCTTCATCAACGCGATGGCCGAGGTCTGCGAGAGCGCGGGCGCGGACGTGGTCCAGCTCAGCCGGGCGCTCGCGCACGACGAGCGGATCGGCGGCAAGTTCCTCAACGCCGGGCTCGGCTTCGGCGGCGGCTGCCTGCCCAAGGACATCCGGGCGTTCATGGCCCGGGCCGGGGAGCTGGGCGCCGACCAGGCGCTGACCTTCCTGCGCGAGGTCGACTCGATCAACATGCGGCGCCGCTCGCGGATGGTCGAGCTGGCCCGCGAGCAGTGCGGCGGCGGCTTCCTGGGCCGCCGGGTGGCGGTGCTGGGCGCCGCGTTCAAGCCCAACTCGGACGACATCCGGGACTCGCCCGCGCTCAACGTGGCCGGGCAGATCCAGCTCCAGGGCGCCCAGGTCACGGTCTACGACCCGAAGGCGATGGACAACGCCCGCAAGATGTTCCCGAGCCTCGCCTACGCGGCGTCGGCGCAGGAGGCCGTCGAGGGCGCGCACGTGGTGCTGCACCTGACGGAGTGGCAGGAGTTCCGCGAGCTGGACCCGGCGGCGCTGGGCACGCTGGTGGCCGAGCGGCGGATACTGGACGGCCGCAACATCCTGGACGTCGAGCGCTGGCGGGCGGCCGGCTGGACGTACCGGGCGATGGGCCGGCCCGGCGCGGAGTAGCAGCCGGACGCGGGCCGCCGGAATGCGGCGGCCCGCGCCGTGGTTTTTCGTGGCATGAGCTACGGAGACCGGGACACGGTGCGCAGGATCCTCCAGGACACCGGCGACACCTGGGCGGTGGTCGGCCTGTCGAACAACACCCGCCGGGCCGCGTACGGCGTCGCGCAGGTGCTGCAGCGCGCGGGCAAGCGGGTGGTGCCGGTGCACCCCAAGGCGGAGACGGTGCTGGGCGAGCCGGGCTACGCCTCGCTCGCCGAGATCCCGTTCGGGGTCGACGTGGTGGACGTGTTCGTGAACAGCGGCCTGGCCGGTGAGGTCGCCGACCAGGCCGTGGCGGTGGGTGCGCAGGCGGTCTGGTTCCAGCTGGACGTGGTCGACGAAGCCGCCTACGCGCGCACCACGGCCGCCGGGGTGGACATGGTCATGGACCGCTGCCCGGCGATCGAGCTGCCCCTGCTCGACCGGGCCTGAGCCCCGGCGCCGAGCCGGACGCTAGCCCAGCGGCACCGCGATGTCGCAGGCCGGGTCGCCCGGCCCGGCCTCGTCCCAGTCCGCGAAGTAGACCTCGCGCGGCCCGGCGGTGACCGTCGCACCGTGCTCCTTGACCCACTGGAAGACGGCGTCGTAGGCCGAGAGGATCTGCGGGTACACCACCTGGGCCTTGGTGAGGGTGGTGTACGCCTCGCGGTGGGCCGGCTCCACCCGGGCCGCCGCTGCGAAGGCGGCCGCCCGGGCCGGGTCCACCGGGACGCACAGCTCCACCGGCCCGTCACTGTCGTCGTTGACCTCCCCGTGGTAGACCACGAACGGCGCGCCGTACACCCCGCCGTCGCCCTCGGCGACCGCGAAGAGCCGCTCGCAGGCCGCCGGGATCCAGGCCGGCAGCTCCTCCGGCCGGATGCGCCGCCGCTCGGTCAGCACCAGCTGCTCCGGCACCTCGCGCTGCTGAATGTCGAACATGTCCAGGATCCCTTCGCCACCGGTGAGTTGGATGCGGAGGTAGGCCGCCAGCGCCCGCTGGGCGGCGGTCCGGCGTTCGACCCGCTCCCAGTACGCGGCGACCAGGTCGGCGCCCTGCGGGCCGGGGACGGCCAGCACCTCGGCCACCTCCGCCAGCGGCATGTCCAGACCGCGCAGCAGCCTGATCCGCCGGGCGTCGGTCAGCCGGCTCTCCCGGTAGGAGCGGTAGCCGGTGACCGGGTCCACCCGGTCGGGGCGCAGCACGCCCTGGCGGTCGTACAGCCGGAGCGCCTTCTGCGACAGCCGGGACCGGCGCGCGAACGCTCCGATGCCCAGCAGGGCGTCCTCCTCCACACCCGCCACACTTCCGTCTGCCCCAGGGGGAAGGTCAACCACGGCCGTCGAGCTGCTCGATGGTGGCCAGCGAGGGGCGGCGGGTGCGCCGCAGGCCGGCGGCCACCTGCTCGGCGTCCCGGAGCACCCGCACCGCGTTGTGCCAGGTGAGCTTGGAGACGTCGGCCCCGGACCAGCCGCGGCCGAGCAGCTCGGCGATCAGGTGCGGGTAGCCGGCGACGTCCTGGAGGTCCGCGGGGAGGAAGGCGGTGCCGTCGAAGTCGCCGCCGATGCCGATGTGGTCGATCCCGGCGACCTCCCGCATGTGGTCCAGGTGGTCGGCGACGGTGGCCGCGGTCGCCACCGGCCGTGGGTGGGCGGCCTCGTACGCGTGCTGGACCGCCATCGCCTCCGGGGTGGTCTCCAGCGGGTGGAAGCCGTGCGCGCGCAGGTTCTCGTCCGCGGCCGCGGTCCACTCGATGGCCGCCGGCAGGATGAACTTCGGGACGAAGGTGGCCATCGCCAGGCCACCGTTGGCGGGCAGCTGGGCGAGCACGTCGTCCGGGACGTTGCGGGGGTGGTCGCAGACGGCGCGGGCGGAGGAGTGCGAGAAGATCACCGGCGCGGTGGACACCCGGAGCGCCGCCCGCATGGTGTCGGCCGAGACGTGCGAGAGGTCGACCAGCATCCCGAGCCGGTTCATCTCCCGCACCACCTCCTCGCCGAAGGCGGTCAGCCCGCCGGCGGCCGGCTCGTCGGTGGCGGAGTCGGCCCAGGGCACGTTGTCGTTGTGGGTCAGCGTCAGGTAGCGCACGCCCAGTTCGAACATCATCCGCAGGGTGCCGAGCGAGCTGTTGATCGAGTGGCCGCCCTCGGCGCCCATCAGCGAGGCGATCCGGCCGTCGGCCCGGGCCGCCTCCATGTCGTCCGCGGTGAGGGCGAGCCGGAGCGCGGTCGGGTGCCGCTCGGCCATCGTCCGGACGAAGTCGACCTGTTCGAGGGTGGCGGTGACGGCCCGGTCGCCGGCGAAGTCCGAACGGACGTAGACCGACCAGAACTGCGCACCGACCCCGCCGGCGCGGAGCCGGCCGAGGTCGGTGTGCAGCCGGCCGCTCTGGTCGGCCGTCAGGTCGACGGCGTCCAGGTCGTAGCCGGCCTGGACCCGCATCGCCCAGGGCAGGTCGTTGTGGCCGTCCACCACCGGGGCCTCGCGGAGCACGGCGCGGGCTCGGTCGAGCAGTTCAGAGGTCATCCCCCTGTTCTACCGCCTGGTGGTGCGGGTACGGGCTACTTGCCGAAGCCGAACGAGCCGGAGCCGGCCACCTTGGCCCGCAGCTTCTTGCCCTTCTCGGTGGCCTGGGTGTTCAGGTCGGCCTGGAACTCCACCATCCGCTCGGCCAGTTCGGGGTCGAACGCGGCGAGCATCCGGACCGCCAGCAGGCCGGCGTTGCGGGCCCCGGCGACCGAGACGGTGGCCACCGGCACGCCGGCCGGCATCTGCACGATGGACAGCAGGCTGTCCATCCCGTCCAGGTAGCGCAGCGGCACCGGCACGCCGATCACCGGCAGCGGGGTGACCGAGGCCAGCATGCCCGGCAGGTGCGCGGCGCCGCCGGCACCCGCGATGATCGCCTTCAGCCCGCGCCCGTGCGCCCGCTCGCCGTAGGCCACCATCTCGCGCGGCATCCGGTGCGCGGAGACCACGTCGACCTCGTACGGGATCTCGAACTCTTCCAGCGCCTGGGCGGCCGCCTCCATCACGGGCCAGTCGGAGTCCGAACCCATGACGATGCCGATGATCGGGTCAGTCATTCTGTGATGGTCCCTCGCAGGTAGGCGGCCGCGTGGCGGGCGCGCTCGCGGACGTCGTCGAGGTCGTCCCCGAAGACGTTGACGTGGCCGACCTTGCGGCCGGGCTTCACGTCCTTCCCGTACATGTGGATCCGCAGCCCGGGGTCGCGGGCCATGCAGTGCAGGAAGGCGTGGTACATGTCGGGGTAGTCGCCGCCGAGGACGTTGACCATCACGGTCCACCTCGCGCGCGGGCGCGGGTCGCCCAGCGGGAGGTCGAGCACGGCCCGCAGGTGGTTCTCGAACTGCGAGGTGACCGAGCCGTCCTGGGTCCAGTGACCGGAGTTGTGCGGGCGCATGGCGAGCTCGTTGACCAGGATCCGGCCGTCGCGGGTCTGGAACAGCTCGACCGCCAGGTGGCCGGTGATGTCCAGCTCGCCGGCGATCCGCAGGGCCAGTGCCTGGGCCTCGCCGGCCAGTTCCGGGTCGAGGTCGGGCGCGGGCGCGGTGACCTCGGCGCAGACGCCGTTCTCCTGGAGGCTCTCCACCACCGGGTAGGCCACGGCCTGGCCGCTGGGCGAGCGGACCACGTTGGCGGCCAGCTCGCGCAGGAAGTCGACCTTCTCCTCGGCCAGCACCGGGACCCCGGCGAGGAACGGCGCGGCGGCCTCCTGCTCGTCGCGGACCACCCAGACGCCCTTGCCGTCGTAGCCGCCGCGGACGGTCTTCAGGACCACGGGGTAGCCGTCGCCCTCCCCCGCGAAGGCGGTGACGTCGGCCGGGTCGGCGACCAGCCGGTGTCGCGGGCAGGGCACGCCGATCGAGTCCAGCTTGGCCCGCATCACGCCCTTGTCCTGGGCGTTCACCAGCGCGTCGGGGCCAGGCCGGACGGCCACGCCGTCGGCCTGCAGCGCCCGCAGGTGCTCGGTGGGGACGTGCTCGTGGTCGAACGTGATCACGTCGCAGCCGGCCGCGAACCGGCGCAGGGTGTCGAGGTCCCGGTAGTCACCGAGGACGACGTCGGAGACCACCTGCGCGGCGGAGTCCTGAGGGGTGTCGGCGAGGAGCTTGAACCGGATGCCCAGCGGGATGCCCGCCTGGTGCGCCATCCGCGCCAGCTGTCCGCCGCCGACCACACCGACCACTGGAAAATTTGCCTTGCCCGCGAGAGTCACGCCGCCCAGGATATCCGGGCCGGTCATGGCGGGTGCACCGGCCGCCCGGGGGCGGTGGGCGGATGCCGGGGTGCGGACGGGCCTCCGGGGAGCGAGTAGCCTGGATGGCCGGACCCCACGAAGCACAATCCGATCATCTGTGTATATGGGGTACCGCCCGTGCCGCCGCGGCACGTGCAGGCATCCACGCAGGCGAGCACAGGAGACAGTCGGGTATGACGACCACCACCGATTCGAAGCCGTCGCTCGCGAACCGCCTGGACGGTGTCTCGGGCGAGGTGGTGAAGTTCGGGATCGTCGGGCTGAGCGGCGTCGCCGTCAACTTCGTCGTCTTCTGGGTCTGCATCAACGGTCTGGGGCTCGCCTCGCTGCGCTCCAACATCGCGGCCACCCTGATCGCGATCGCGACCAACTACCTCGGCTACCGCTACTGGCTCTACCGCGACCGGGACGCGGCCTCGCGCAAGCGCGAGATCACCCTGTTCCTGCTGTTCAGCGGGGCGGGCATGCTGATCGAGACCGGGGTCCTCGGCTTCTCGGTGTACGTCCTCGAACTCACCACGCACGTCGAGCAGCTCGCCGCCAAGCTGGTCGGGCTCGCGGCCGGCACGGTCTTCCGGTTCTTCTCGTACCGGACCTGGGTGTTCAAGGCGCTGCCGGAGCTGGCCGAACCGGCGGCGCCCGCCGCCACCCAGCCCCTCGCCGCCGAGCCCGCCGCGGCCGGTGCGCCCGCCGAGCCCGCCGAGCCCGAGGCGGTCGTCGCCGAGGCGGAGTTGCTGCTCGCCGCCAAGCGCAAGCCCTTTGCCGAGCAGCGCTGACGGCCGCTGCCGTCCGTGGGCGGCCGCTGCCCGCCTAGGCCCAATGCCGGTGACTTTGGCCTGTCTGACTCGTTGGTTGTGGTGTGGCGAGGGTGGGGCAGGTCAAGTCGCCTGCGGGTGAGCGGTTGTCGGATCGGATCGCGATCGGGGTGCTGACCCAGGCGTTTCCGCCGGGTCTGGTCGACGAGGTGATCGCCGAGACCGGGCGGATCGAACAGCGCAGTCGGCTGCTGCCGGCACGGGTGGTCGTGTACTTCGTGCTCGCGATGTGCCTGTTCTTCGGGCAGGGCTACGAGGAGGTCGCGCGGCTTCTGGGTGAGGGGCTCTGGGACGGGCGGCGGGTGTGGCGGGTGCCGACGACCGCCGCGATCGGCCGGGCTCGTCGAAGGCTGGGCCCGGAGCCCTTACGGCTGCTGTTCGCGCGGGTGTGCCGTCCGGTGGCCGTGGCCGGGACGGCGGGTGCCTTGTACCGACGCTGGCAACTGGTCGCTGTGGATGGCACCACGCTGGACCTGGCGGACACCGAGGCCAACGACGAGTTCTTCGGCCGGCCGGGCTCAGGGCGCGGGATCGGTGCGTTCCCGCAGGCCAGGCTGGTCGGACTGGCGGAGTGCGGCACCCACACCGTGTTCGGTGCCGCGCTCGGGCCGCTGTCGGTCAGCGAGCAGACCCTGTCCCGGCAGCTGTTCACCCACCTGCGGGCAGGGATGCTGCTGCTGGCCGACCGCGGCTTCTACGGGTTCGAGCTGTGGCAGCAGGCCCGGGCCACCGGCGCGAACCTGCTGTGGCGGGTCAAGAAGAACGCGGCACTGCCGATGACGCGGGTACTCGACGACGGCTCGTACCTCAGCGCGGTCCACGCCGAACAGGACCGTAGGACGCGCCGCAACCCGGTGACCGTCCGGGTCGTCGAGTACACACTCGCCCGCACCGGCGACGCGACCGTCTACCGCCTGATCACCACCCTCCTCGACCCCACCCGGGCGCCGGCAGCCGAGCTGGCCGCGCTCTACGCCCAGCGCTGGGAGATCGAGACCACCCTGGACGAGATCAAGACCCACCAGCGCGGCCCCAAACTCGTCCTGCGCTCCAGGTACCCGTGGGGAGTCGAGCAGGAGGTCTACGGCCTCCTGCTCGTCCACTACGCGATCCGACAGCTGATGCACCGGGCAGCCCTGCACGAGGGCCTGGATCCCGACCGGCTGTCCTTCACCCGCAGCCTGCGTGTCGTGCGCCGCCAAGTACCCGCCCAGGCGGGACTTTCCCCCCGGCAGACTCGCCGCGGCACTCACCCGAACCCTGGCTGAGATCACCGAACGCCTGCTACCCGAACGCCGCCAACGGACATGCCCCCGCGTCATCAAACGCAAGATGTCCAATTGGCCCCTCAAACGCACCCGACACCGCAACTGGCCACCACCAGAACCGGCAACAGTCACAATCACCCAGCCAGCCGCAACCCAAAGTCACCGGCATTGCGCCTAGGCCCGGCTCAGCCCCACGAAGAGGGCGAACACCGGGGGCCGCAGCGAGAGCAGCTCCAGCCGGCCGCCGTCCGCCTCGGCCAGGTCGCGGGCGACCGCCAGGCCGATGCCGGTGGAGTTGCGGCCGCTGACCGCCCGTTCGAAGACCCGGTTGCCCAGCTCCGGCGGCACCCCCGCACCCTCGTCCTGGACCTCGGCGACGATCGAGCTGCCGGAGCGGCGGATCCGCAGGGTGATGGTGCCCGCGCCGTGCATCAGCGAGTTCTCGATCAGGGTCGCCAGCACCTGGGCGACGGTGCCCGGGGTGCCGGTCACGTAGGCGCCCTGGAGCCCCTCGATCACCAGCCGCCGTCCGCTGTCGCGCAGCGGCGGCCCCCACTCCTCGACCTGCTGCTTGATCACCTCGTCCAGCGGGAAGCCGACCGCGGTCGGACTGCTGCGGTCGCGCTGGTTGGTGAGCAGCCGCTGCACCACGTCGGTCAGCCGCTCGACCTGCTGGAGGCCGATCGCGGCCTCCTCCCGGACCGTCCCCGGGTCCTCGGCGAGCGCGGTGATCTCCTCCAGCCGCATGGAGAGCGCGGTCAGCGGGGTGCGCAGCTGATGGGAGGCGTCGGCGGCGAGCCGGCGCTCGGCGGTGAGCATCCGGGCGATCCGCTCGGCGCTGGCGTCCAGCACCTCGGCGACCCGGTCGAGTTCCGGCACGCCGTAGCGGCGGTCGCGCGGGCGCGGGTCGCCCGAGCCGAGCCGTTCGGCGGTCTCGGCGAGGTCGGTGAGCGGGCGGGCCAGCCGCTTGGCCTGCCAGACCGCGAGGGCCACGGCCGCCTGGACGGCGAGCAGCGCGACCACGCCGAGCAGCAGCAGCATGTTGCCGATCTCGTGGTCGACCGACTCCCGGGACTGCATCACGGTGACGGTCTCGCCGCTCGCGCCCTCCTCGGTGGCGGTCAGCGCGGCGCCCTGCACCGGGCGGCCGGCCGCGATCAGCGGCTGCCCGGGGATGTCCACCAGGACGAACGAGCCGTCGGTGACCTGGGCGGCGAACTTCTCGCCGGTCACCGGCTCGCCCGCGGCCAGCCGGCTCTCCACCAGGCCGAGCACCCGGACGGCGGCCGCGTCGACCCGGTCGTTGGCGGCGCTGACGATGCTCTGCTTCTCGATCAGGGCCAGCGGCACGCAGAACACCGCGACCACCACCAGGACCACACCCAGCAGCGAATTGATCATCCTGCGCTTCACGCCGGGGGGTCCTCTGTCCTCGGTCCGTCTGGAAGGTGCGCTCGAACGGGCCCGGCAGGGGCTCAGAGCGCGGGCGCCGTCAGTTCTTCTCGAACCGGAAGCCGACGCCCCGGACGGTGGCGATGTAGCGCGGGTTGGCCGCGTCGTCGCCGAGCTTCTTGCGCAGCCAGGAGATGTGCATGTCCAGGGTCTTGGTGGAGGTCCACCAGGTGGTGTCCCAGACCTGGCGCATGATCTCCTCGCGGGTGACCACCCGGCCGGCGTCCCGGACCAGCACCCGGAGCAGCTCGAACTCCTTGGCGGAGAGCGTGAGCTCCTCCTCGCCGAGCCAGGCGCGGTGCGACTCGATGTCGATCTTCACGCCGTGCGCGCCGGTGGTGAGCTGGTCCACGTTGCCGCGGCGCAGCAGCGCCCGGACCCGGGCGAGCAGCTCGGCGAGCCGGAACGGCTTGGTGACGTAGTCGTCGGCGCCCGCGTCCAGGCCGACCACGGTGTCGACCTCGTCGGCGCGCGCGGTGAGGACCAGGACCGGGAAGCTCTTGCCGTCGGCCCGCAGCCGCCGGCAGACCTCCAGGCCGTCCATCTCGGGCAGGCCCAGGTCGAGCACGATGAGGTCGACCTCCTCGGTGAGCCCCGCCCCCAGCGCGGCGGGCCCGTCCTCGCGGACCAGCACCTCATAGCCCTCCCGGCGCAGCGCGCGGGCCAGCGGTTCGGAGATTGCCGGGTCGTCCTCGGCCAGCAGCACACAGGTCATGGGCTGATGGTAGACCGCCGGGCGCCCCGTGATCAGGGAGCGTATCGGCCCTTGACCTCCGCATGACCTGCCGACGGGGCAACCGTGACGGGCCGGGGCGGGCTGTGAACTAGTTCACAGGCTGTGATCGCCCGTCGGGGGCCGCCATGGTTTCGAAGGCCCGCCCTCCCGCCGCCCTTCACCGAAGATTTCGACGTGCTACCTTCACTTCAAAGGACATTTTCCGGTTGAGCCATTGAAATGGCACCCGGAAGCCTGCCGGACTTTACTTGCACGTTACCCGGCCCGCACGGTTTGTCCGTCCATGTCACGTAATACCGCCACGTACAGTGGTTTGGTCCCCGTCCGCCTCCACCCCCCTTGGCGGACGAAGTCAGGCAAGGAACCCACGACACATGGCGTCTACCACCCTGGACCCCGGCACTCAGTCGGCTCCCCCCAGCGGCAAGACCTTTCTCGGGCACCCCCGGGGACTCGCCACGCTCTTCATGACCGAGATGTGGGAGCGCTTCAGCTTCTACGGCATGCGGGCCCTGCTGGTGCTCTACCTGGTCGCCGACCACGCGGACGGCGGCCTGGGGTACAAGGCGGCCGTCGGCGCCGCGATCGTCAGCGTCTACAACGCGATGGTCTACCTGACCGCCCTGCCCGGTGGCTGGATCGCGGACCGCTTCTGGGGGCCGCGCAAGACCGTCGCGGTCGGCGGCGGCGTGATCATGATCGGCCACTTCCTGCTGGCCGTCCCCGGCTCGGGGCTGTTCTTCGCCGGCCTGGCCTTCATCGCGGTCGGCTCCGGCCTGCTGAAGTCCAACATCTCGACCATGGTCGGCCACCTGTACGACGGGCCGAACGACCCGCGTCGGGACGGCGGCTTCACCGTCTTCTACATGGGCATCAACCTCGGTGCCTTCGCCGCCCCGCTGGTCATCGGCACGGTCGGCCAGAAGGTCGACTGGCACCTGGGCTTCGCGCTGGCCGGTGTCGGCATGGCGCTGGGCCTGGCCCAGTACCTGCTGGGCACCCGCCACCTGAGCCCGCAGAGCAACGTGGTCAACTCGCCGATCTCCGCGGCCGAGAAGCGCTCGGTGCTGCGCAAGGCCGCCCTGTGGCTGGCCGCCGCCGTGGCGTTCTACGCCGTGGTCGCGCTGTCCGGCAGCTTCACCGTCGACTGGGTGATCTGGCCGCTGTCCATCGCGGGCATCGCGATCCCGGTGATCTACTTCGCCCGGATGCAGCGGGACAAGGACCTCAGCCGGGACGAGAAGTCCAAGATGACCGGCTACATCTGGTTCTTCGTCGCGGCCGCCGTGTTCTGGATGATCTACGACCAGTCCAGCTCGACGCTGAACATCTTCGCCACCGACAGCACCTCCTCCACGCTGTTCGGCTTCGACTTCCCGTCCAGCTGGTTCCAGTCGCTGAACCCGCTCTACATCATGGCGCTGGCCCCGGTCTTCGCCTGGCTGTGGGTCTGGCTGGCCCGGCGCGGGAAGAACCCGAGCACCACCGTCAAGTTCGCCATCGGCCTGCTGATGATCGGTGCCTCGTTCCTGGTGATGATGCTGGCGATGGCCGCCGCCTCCGGCGGCACCAAGGTCTCGCCGCTCTGGCTGGCGATGGTCTACCTGATCCAGACCGTCGGCGAGCTGACCCTCTCCCCGGTCGGCCTGTCGGTCACCACCAAGCTGGCCCCGGCCAAGTACGCCAGCCAGATGATGGGCCTGTGGTTCCTCGCCGTCACGGCGGGCGACTGCGTGGCGGCCGTGGTGCAGCTGGTGATGGGCGACGCGACCGGCTCGACCTGGTACTTCGCCTCCCAGGGCGTGCTGGCGATCATCGCCGGCGTGGCGCTGTGGATGTACCGGCGCCGGGTGGTCTCCCTCATGGGCGACGTGCACTGACCCCACCCCCGTACGGCCGAGGGCCGGTACCCGTCACGGGTACCGGCCCTCGGCCGTTGTCACCCGGGCGGCCGACCCGGGCCGTGCTCAGAACTCGCGCGCACCCGCCCGCCAGACCGCGGCGGTGAGCGGCACGCCCGGCCGGTAGGCCAGGTGGACGTGCGAGGGGGCCTCCAGCAGCAGCAGGTCGGCCCGGGCGCCCGGGGTGATCACGCCGACGTCGTCCCGGCGCAGCGCGCGGGCCCCGCCCCAGGTGGCCGCGTGCACCGCCTCGTCCGGGGTCATCCCCATCTCGCGGACCGCGACCGCGATGCAGAACGCCATCGAGCTGGTGAAGCTGGAGCCGGGGTTGCAGTCGGTGGACAGCGCGACGGTGGCCCCCGCGTCCAGCAGTCGGCGGGCGTTCGGGTACTCGGCGCGGGTGGAGAACTCGGCGCCGGGCAGCAGGGTGGCCACCGTCCGCGAGCCGGCCAGCGCCGCCACGTCCTCGTCGGTCAGGTGGGTGCAGTGGTCCGCCGAGGCCGCGCCCAGCTCCACCGCCAGCTGCACGCCCGGCCCGTACGAGAGCTGGTTGGCGTGCACCCGCGGGATCAGGCCGCGCTCGGCGCCCGCGGTGAGGACGGCGCGGGCCTGGTCGCCGTCGAAGGCGCCGCGCTCGCAGAACACGTCCACCCAGCGCGCGTGCGGGGCGCAGGCGTCCAGCATCTCGCCGGTCACCAGGTCGACGTAGCCGGCCGGGTCGTCGGCGAACTCCGGGGCGACCACGTGGGCGCCCAGGTAGGTGGTCTCGGGGGTGTGCGAGGCCGCGATCCGCAGCGCGCGGGCCTCGTCGGCGACGGTCAGGCCGTAGCCGGACTTGCACTCCACGGTGGTGGTGCCCTGGTGCAGCGCCTCGCGCAGGAAGCGGACCAGGTTGGCGTCCAGCTCGGCGTCGGTGGCCGCCCGGGTGGCGGCGACCGTGGTGCGGATGCCGCCGGCGCTGTAGGCCTGGCCGGACATCCGGGCGTTGAACTCGGCGGTGCGGTCGCCCGCGAACACCAGGTGGGCGTGCGAGTCGACGAAGCCGGGCAGCAGCGCCCGGTGCCGGGCGTCGTACCGCTCGTCGGCGGCGGGCGCGGCGGCGGCCGGGCCGACCCAGGCGATCCGGCTGCCCTCGACGACCACGGCGGCGTCCTCGACCAGGCCCAGCGGGCCCGATCCGAGCGCGGGGTCGTTGGTCACCAGGGTGCCGATGTCGGTGATCAGGAGGCTCAAGGGGACCCTTTCACGGCGGTTCACGTCGGGTCCGGGTACGGGCTCCACCAGATCAGCCCTGGTGGAGCCCGCACCCGGAATTCTATGACTGCAGGGCGGCGATCGACTCGCGCAGGGCGCCCGGCACGTCCGCGACCAGCTGGTGCACGCCGTCCTTGACGATGTGCCGCCCGCCGACCACCACGTGCCGCACGTCCGCGGCCGAGGCGGCGAAGACGGCCGTCTCCGCGCCGAGGGCGGGCCGCGGCCCGGCCGTGCGGACGCTGTCCAGCGCGACGGCGGTGAGGTCCGCGAGTGCGCCGGCCTCGATCCGGCCGGCCTCCGGCCAACCCAGCGAGGCGTGGCCGTCCTCGGTGCCGGCCCGCAGCAGCGCGTTGGCGGTCCAGTGGCCGCGGGTGCGGGTGCGCAGGCGCTCGTCCAGCTCCAGCGCGCGGGCCTCCTCGAACGGGTCGATCACCGCGTGGCTGTCGCTGCCCAGGCTGATCGGACAGCCCGCGCTCGCCAGCCGGCGGGCCGGCCCGATGCCGTCCGCCAGGTCCCGTTCGGTGGTGGGGCACATGCAGATGGTGGTGGAGGAGCCGGAGAGCAGCCGGATGTCGTCGTCGCTCAGGTGGGTGGCGTGCACGGCCGAGGTGCGCGGACCGAGCACGCCGTGGTCGGCGAGCAGCCGGGTCGGGGTGACCCCGTGCGCGGTCAGGCAGGCGTCGTTCTCCGCGGTCTGCTCGGAGAGGTGCACGTGCAGCGGCGCCTTGTGCATCGACGCCCAGTGCGCGACGGTGCTCAACTGGTCGGCCGGGACGGCCCGCACCGAGTGCACGGCGGCGCCGATCCGGGCGTGCTCGGCGGCCTTCAGGCTGTCCACCCGGGCCGCCCAGGCGTCCGCGTCGCCGTCGCTGAACCGCAGCTGCGGCTTGGTCGGCTCGGCGCCGAAGCCGGCCGAGAGGTAGCAGGTGTCGAGCAGCGTGATCCGGATCCCGGCCCGCAGCGCGGCCTCGATCAGCGCCTCGCCCATCGCGTTCGGCTCGTCGTAACGGCCGCCGCCCGGGGCGTGGTGCAGGTAGTGGAACTCGCCGACCGCGGTGATGCCGGCCAGCGCCATCTCCGCGTAGACGGCGGTGGCCAGCGCCAGGTAGCTGTCCGGGTCGAGCGCGCCGGCGAACCGGTACATGGTGTCGCGCCAGGTCCAGAAGGTGCCGGAGCCGACCTGGACGGTGCCGCGCAGCGCCCGGTGGAAGGCGTGCGAGTGGGCGTTGGCCTGCCCCGGCAGGACCAGCCCGCCGAGCCGGACCGCCCCGGGCGGGCAGGGCCCGCTGTCCGGGGTGACCTTGGCGATCCGGCCGCCCGGGCCGACCGCGATCAGCACCTGCTGCTCGACGACCGGCCCGTTGGCGTGCGGCAGCCAGGCGTACTCGGCCCAGTACGTCACCGCTGCTGACATGCGAGATCCTCCAGTACGTCGGCGAGGGCGGTCACGCCGGCGAGGCAGTCGGGCTCCTCGGCGTGCTCGGCCGGGGAGTGCGACACACCGCTCGGGTTCCTGACGAACAGCATGGCGGTCGGGATCGCCGATGCCAGGATTCCGGCGTCGTGTCCCGCGCCGGTCGGCAGCACCGGCACCTTGCCGAGCCGCTCGGCCAGCCGGTCGCGCAGCGGTCCGTCGAAGTCCACCACGGGGGTGTACGACTCCCGGGTCAGCTCGACCCGGACGCCGTCGCGCCCGCCGCGCTCGGTGGCGGCCGCGCGGATCTCCTCCACCAGGGCGGTCAGGGTCCGCTCGTCGGCGGCCCGGGAGTCCAGCCAGCCGCGGATCAGCGAGGCGATCGCGTTGGTGCCGTTGGGCTCCACCGCGACCTTGCCGAAGGTGGCCAGGGCGCCGGCCAGTTCGGCCTTCTCCCGGGCGCTGAGCACGGTGCTCGCGAAGGTGAGCATCGGGTCCCTGCGGTCCTCGATCCGGGTGGTGCCGGCGTGGTTGGCCTCGCCGTGGAAGTCGAACCGCCAGCGGCCGTGCGGCCAGATCGCGCTGGCCACGCCGACCGGGTGCTCCTCGGTCAGGTAGCGGCCCTGCTCGACGTGCAGCTCCACGTAGGCGCCGACCCGGCCGAGCCGCTCGTGGTCGGCCCCGATCGCGGCGGGGTCGTGGCCGGCCCGCTCCATCGCGTCGGGCAGCCGGACACCGTCCGCGTCGCGCAGCGCGTACGCCTGCTCCTTGCCGAGCACGCCGGCGGTGAGCCGGGAGCCGATACAGGCCACGCCGAACCGGGCGCCCTCCTCGTCGCCGAAGTTGACGATCGCCAGCGGCTTGTCGAACTCGGCCCCGCGGGCGCGCAGTTCGTCCAGCGCGGCGAAGGCGGAGACCACGCCGAGCGGGCCGTCGAAGGCGCCGCCGTCCGGGACGGAGTCCAGGTGCGAGCCGGTGACGATCGCGCCGCCGGCGTTCGGGTCGCCGAGCCAGGCCCACTGGTTGCCGTTGCGGTCCAGCTCGTAGGTCAGGGCGCGGGAGCGGGCCTGCTCCTCGAACCAGGCCCGGCACTCGGCGTCGGCCGAGTTCCAGGCGAAGCGGCGGTACCCGCCGGAGGAGGCGGAGCGGCCCACGGGGAGCAGCTCCGCCCACATCCGACGGAAGGAGTCCTCGGTCACAGCTCGTTCATGGGGACGCGGACCCCGCGCTCGTCCGCGACCTCGACGGCGCGGTCGTAGCCGGCGTCGACGTGCCGGATGACGCCCATGCCCGGGTCGTTGGTGAGCACCCGGCGGATCTTCTCGCCCGCCAGCGCGGTGCCGTCGGCCACCGTGACCTGGCCGGCGTGGATCGAGCGGCCGATGCCGACACCGCCGCCGTGGTGGATGGAGACCCAGGAGGCGCCGGAGGCGACGTTGACCATCGCGTTGATCAGCGGCCAGTCGGCGATCGCGTCCGAGCCGTCCAGCATGGACTCGGTCTCGCGGTACGGGGAGGCCACCGAGCCGCAGTCCAGGTGGTCGCGGCCGATCACGATCGGGGCGGACAGCTCGCCGCGCGCGACCATGTCGTTGAAGCGCTCGCCGGCCTTGTCGCGCTCGCCGTAGCCGAGCCAGCAGATCCGCGCCGGCAGGCCCTGGAAGTGCACCTTCTCCTGGGCCATCTTGATCCAGCGGTGCAGCGACTCGTTCTCCGGGAAGAGGTCGAGCACGGCCTTGTCGGTCTTGTAGATGTCCTGCGCGTCGCCGGACAGCGCGGCCCAGCGGAACGGGCCCTTGCCCTCGCAGAACAGCGGCCGGATGTACGCCGGCACGAAGCCGGGGAAGTCGAACGCCCGCTCGTAGCCGGCCAGCTGGGCCTCGCCGCGGATCGAGTTGCCGTAGTCGAAGACCTCGGCGCCCTTGTCCTGGAAGCCGACCATCGCCTCCACGTGGCGGGCCATCGACTCACGGGCGCGGCGGGTGAAGTCGGCCGGCTCGGCGGCCGCGTAGGAGGCCATGTCGTCGAAGTCGACGCCGATCGGCAGGTAGCTGAGCGGGTCGTGCGCGCTGGTCTGGTCGGTGACGATGTCGATCGGCGCGTCCATCGCGAGCAGCTGCGGGAACAGCTCGGCGGCGTTGCCCAGCAGGCCGATGGAGAGCGGCTGCTTCTTGTCGCGGGCGGCGACGGCCAGCTCCAGCGCGTGGTCGAGGTTCTTGGCCTCGACGTCCAGGTAGCGGTGCTCGATCCGGCGGGAGATCCGGGACGGGTCGCAGTCGATGCAGATCGCCACGCCGCCGTTCATGGTGACGGCCAGCGGCTGGGCGCCGCCCATGCCGCCGAGGCCGGCGGTGAGGGTGATGGTGCCCTCGAGGGTGTCGTTGAACTTCTTGGCCGCGACGGCGCCGAAGGTCTCGTAGGTGCCCTGCAGGATGCCCTGGGTGCCGATGTAGATCCACGAACCGGCGGTCATCTGGCCGTACATGGTGAGCCCGAGGCTCTCCAGCCGGCGGAACTCCTCCCAGTTGGCCCAGTCGCCGACCAGGTTGGAGTTGGCGATCAGCACCCGCGGCGCCCACTCGTGCGTCTGCATGACGCCGACCGGGCGGCCGGACTGGACCAGCATGGTCTCGTCCTGCTTCAGGGTCTGCAGGGTGCGCACCATCGCGTCGAACGAGCGCCAGTCGCGGGCCGCCTTGCCGGTGCCGCCGTAGACGACCAGCTTGGACGGGTGCTCGGCCACCTCGGGGTCGAGGTTGTTCATGAGCATCCGCAGGGCGGCCTCCTGCTGCCACCCCTGCGTGGTCAGGTTCGTCCCGCGCGCCGCGCGGACCTCGCGCGGACCACTGCCCGTCTGCTGCTGCACCATGCTGCCGGCCTCTCTGCGGATGGATTCATTCAGGCTTACCTGGTCTGAATATATCCAATCAATCCGCGGTCGGCCAGAGCCCCGCCCATGGACATTCGTCCAGGGATGTGCGGGGTCCCGCGCGGCGCAGGGCGGTCCGCGGCGCGCGGGTGGGGGTCAGGCCGCCGCGTCGCCGTCCCAGTCGATGCCGATCTCGGCCAGCCAGCGGCGGTCGTCCGCACCGAGCTGCTCGGCCCGCACCGGGCGCTCGGCGCTGTCGGGGCCGGCGGGCGCGGGGCCGGCCGGCCGCGGCGGGCGCGGGATCTCCCGGATCGGGCCCAGGCCGTACTTCTCGGCCACGCCGGCCGAGGCGTCGGGGTCGATCACGCCGACGTGCACGGCCGTCTCGTCGCCGGGCTCCAGGACCACCAGGTCCGGTTCGGGCGGCTGCTTGAGCGAGATCCGGCGACCGCAGGTCGGGCAGGACCATTCGTCCGCCCCCGAGGCGAGCCGGCCGGTCAGTCTCATCTGGTGGATCGGGCCCATCGCTGCCACCCCCGTCCGGCCCTGGCGCCAGGGCCTGCAGAAGGGATGCCCGCTGCACGGCGCCGGCCAACCCGCCGACGCCAAGCTGTGGCCTGGACGGTCCCGCCCCGGCTCCGGCGCTACTCCAGGAACAGCCCGCGCGCGGTGGCCGACTGCTCGATCGCCTCCAGCCGCGCCTCGGTGCCGGGGATCTCGTCGCACATGGTCTGCAGCAGCACCCGGCCCAGCATCATCGGCGCGCAGGCGGTGTCGAAGACCAGTCCGGTGCCGACCGCCGCCGGCAGCATCAGGTCGGAGAGCTTGGCGACCGGCGCGAAGGCGCTGTCCGCCACCGTCAGCACGGTCAGCCCGCAGTCCCGGGCCACCGTGAGCGCGTCCATCAGCTCGCGCGGGTAGCGCGGCAGCGCGAAGCACAGCAGGGCGGAGGCGCCGGCGAAGGCCGCCTGCTCGATCCGGTCGGCCAGCATCGAGCCGCCCTCGTCCAGCAGCCGCACGTCGGGGTGCACCTTGGCGGCGAAGTACGCGAACCCGCGGGCCTGCGCGGAGGCGGCCCGGAGCCCGAGCACCGGCAGCGGCCGGGAGGCGGCCAGCAGCCGGGCCGCGCGGACGATCGGCTCCGGGTCGGCGAGCAGCGCGGCCAGGTGCCGCAGGTGCTCGATCTCGGCCAGCACGGCCTGCTGGTGCTCGTTGCGCACCACCTCGGCCGGGGTCTCGGGGGCGGCGCCCTCGCCGGCGCCGAGCTCGCGCAGCTGCTTGCGCAGCGCCGGGTAGCCGTCGTAGCCGAGCGCCACCGCGAAGCGGGTGACGGAGGGCTGGCTGACGCCGGCCAGCTCGGCCACCTCCACGCTGGACAGGAACGGGGCCTCGGTGGCGTGCCGGACCAGCGAGTGGGCGATCCGGCGCTGCGTCGGCGTCAGCCGGTGGCCCTCGAAGAGCTGCAACAGGCGGGCGGACGGGCCCACGGCGCCGTTCTCCTCCGGGGCGGTCATCGGCGGTACCTCCGAGATCGGGTTCTGGCGCCCACCGCTGGCGGCGGCGGCAGGGACGACTGTGGCGCAGTCCCGTCAGGTGGGCAACGGTGTTTCGGACTGCGGGACGGGCCGATCCTCGGGGTGACCCTGACTTCCCCCTGAACCTTCCCCGAAATCCTGGCCTCCGGCTGGTCTTTCCGCTCTCCCGGCCCCGACCATGGTCCCCATGGACACTTCCCAGGACGAGCTGCGCCGTGACCTCGACGCCGCCGTGCAGACCCGCAAGGAACTGGGCAAGGAGTACGAGTCGGAGATCGTCGACTCCTTCCTCGCCCGGCTCGACTCCCGGCTCGACGCCCGGGTCGAACAGCGGGTCGCGGAACGGCTGGAGCGGTCGGGCGGGGGTCCGAGCGGGGCCCGGGGGCGCGGCGGGCGCCTCGGGCTGAGCATCGTCTCACTGGTGATGGGCATCCCGCTGACCGCCATCGCCTCCGAGAGCGCCGGGCCCACCGGCCTGGTCGTCTGCTGGCTCGGCATCGTCGGGGTCAACGTGGCCGCCGCGCTGGGCGACCGCCGGTCCGGCCGGGAGCTGCCCCGCGGTGCCCGGAGCGACTGGACCTGACGGCCCCTCGCCCCGGGCACCGGACGGGTCAGGCCAGCGGGCCGGTGACCCGCTCGACGGCGTCGACCAGGTCACCGGAGGCGACCAGGACGTGCGCGGCCTCCAGGTCGGGCGACAGGAAGCGGTCCCGGCCGGGGCCCTGCACGCCGGCCTCGCGGGCGGCGGCGATCGCCGCGGCGGTGGCCGGCGCCAACTGGCCGCTGCCGCCGTCGGCCCGGATCTCCAGCGCGCGGGCCGAGGCGAGCAGCTCGACGGCCAGCACCCGGGCGAGGTTGTCCACGGCCTGGCGGAGCTTGCGCGCGGCCGACCAGCCCATCGAGACGTGGTCCTCCTGCATCGCGGAGGACGGGATCGAGTCGACCGAGGCCGGCACGGCGAGCCGCTTGTTCTCGCTGACCAGGGCGGCCTGGGTGTACTGGGCGATCATCAGGCCGGAGTCCACGCCGGGGTCGTCGGCCAGGAAGGCCGGCAGGCCGTGCGAGCGGGCCTTGTCCAGCAGCCGGTCGGTGCGGCGCTCGGAGATCGAGGCCAGGTCGGCGGCGGCGATGGCGAGGAAGTCCAGCACGTAGGCGACCGGGGCGCCGTGGAAGTTGCCGTTGGACTCGACCCGACCGTCGGGCAGCACCACCGGGTTGTCGACCGAGGCGGCCAGCTCGCGCGAGGCGACCAGCTGGGCGTGCGCGAGGGTGTCGCGGCCGGCGCCGGCCACCTGCGGGGCGCAGCGGATCGAGTACGCGTCCTGGACCCGCGGCGCGTCGTCCTGGTGGTGGCCGGTCAGGCCGGAGCCCTTGAGCACGGCGAGCATGTTGGCGGCGCTGAGCGCCTGGCCCGGGTGCGGGCGGATCGCGGAGTGCAGCTCGGGGGCGAGCACCCGGTCGGTGCCGAGCAGCGCCTCCAGGCTCATCGCGGCGGTGATGTCGGCGGTGGTGAACAGGCGGGAGAGGTCGGCGATCGCCATCACCAGCATGCCGAGCATGCCGTCGGTGCCGTTGATGAGGGCCAGGCCCTCCTTCTCCAGCAGCTCGACCGGCTCGATGCCGGCCTCGGCGAGCAGCTCGCCGGCCGGGCGCTCGACGCCGTCGGGGCCGTACGCGACGCCCTCGCCCATCAGCACCAGCGCGCAGTGCGAGAGCGGCGCGAGGTCGCCGGAGCAGCCGAGCGAGCCGAACTCGCGCACCACGGGGGTGATGCCGGCGTTGAGGATGGCGGCCATCGTGTGGGCGACCAGCGGGCGCACGCCGGTGCGGCCGGAGGCCAGGGTCTTCATCCGCAGGAACATCAGCGCGCGGACCACCTCGCGCTCGACGGCCGGGCCCATCCCGGCGGCGTGCGAGCGGACCAGCGAGCGCTGCAGCTGGGCGCGCAGCTCGGGGCTGATGTGGCGGACGGCGAGCGCGCCGAAGCCGGTCGAGACGCCGTAGACCGGGCGCGGTTCGGCGGCGAGGGCCTCGATCGTGGCGCGGGCAGCGGCCATCTCGGCCTGCGCGTCCGGGCCGATCTCGACCCGGGCGTTGCCGCGCGCGACGGCGAGCACGTCCTCGGCACTGACGTCGGCCTTGCCGACCTGGATCACGGGGGCATCGGCGGCCACAGCACTGTGCATATCCATATGCACAATCAGATCAGGTGAATGAGGATATGACAACCGTCCGGGGCGACACTCGAGGGTCAGGTGTGGCGCAGGTCACCCGAGCGGCGGGCGGGACCGGCCCGGGGGCACCCCCGGCCGGGTCGATTTCCCGACCGGGCGGGGCGTGGCGCAAGCTGGGGCGGGGCGGAGATGCGGAGGCGACAGGGCGATGGCGCGGGCGACGGTACGACGGCGGGTGATACGGCTGGCGGGCGCGGAGCAGTCGGCCCGCCCGGATTCGCTGGCGGCGGAGGAGCCGCTGGAGATCAGGCTGGGCGGCGAACCGCTGACGGTGACCATGCGCACCCCCGGCCACGACTTCGACCTGGTGGCCGGCTTCCTGGTCGGCGAGGGCCTGGTGCACCGCGGCGAGCAGCTGGCCGCGCTGCGCTACTGCGCCGGCACCGACGCCGAGGGCGCCAACACCTACAACGTGGTCGACGCGACCGTCCGCGGCGGCGCCGTCCCGCTGTCCGCCCACCGCAACCTGCTCACCACCAGCGCCTGCGGCCTGTGCGGCCGGGACACCGTGGAGGCGGTCCGCACGCACAGCCACTGGCCGGTGGCGCAGGACGGCCTGAAGGTGCGCCAGCAACTGCTGTACGAGCTGCCGGACCGGCTCCGGGCCGCCCAGCGGACCTTCGAGTCGACCGGCGGCCTGCACGCGGCCGGCCTGTTCGACGCCGACGGCGGGCTGCTCTGCGCCCGCGAGGACGTCGGCCGGCACAACGCGGTGGACAAGGTGATCGGCTGGGCGCTGCGGGAGGGCCGGCTCCCGCTGACCGGGCACATGCTGCTGGTCAGCGGGCGGGCCTCGTTCGAGCTGACCCAGAAGGCGGCGCTGGCGGGCATCCCGCTGCTGGCCGCCGTCTCGGCACCGTCCTCGCTCGCGGTGGACCTGGCCGAGGAGCTCGGGCTGACCCTGGTCGGCTTCCTGCGCGGGCAGGGCGGCAACGTCTACACCCGGGCCGACCGGATCGGCTGACGGGCCGGGGCGCGGGGCCCAAGGGCCGGCGGCGCTCAGGGCCAGCGGGGCTCAAGGGCCGACGGCGCTCAGGCCCGGCGGCGGGAGCGGCGGAGCAGCCACAGGCCCAGCACCAGCAGCGGGACGGCGATCACCAGCACCAGCACGATCAGGACGACCCCGAGGATCCCGGCGAAGAAGCCGCCCTTCTTCTTTTTCTTCAGCTTGCTCTTGGCCAGCTCGGTCCCGGTCGCCGTGCCGGCGCGCGGGGCGGCCGCCACCGTGGCGGCCACGGTGGCCGCGGCGGGCGCACCGACCGCCGCCTGCCGCGCTGCTGCCGGAGCTGCCACCACCGTCGGAGCCGCCCCGGCCGGGGCGGCGGCCACCGAGAGCCCGCCGAACGCCAGCGCCGCGGACAGGGCCACACTCGCCCAGCGAGTCGTCGTCACGTCAACCTCCCGGGTTCCGGCGGGGATCCGCCGCGGCCGATCGGCTCGGCCTGCGACCGCTCGGCTTCCTCGCCGGGCCCGGCGGCAAACCTGGCCGGCTCAGGAACGCCGGGTGCTCCGGCGGATCAGCCACACCACCAGGGCGATCGCCAGGATCACCAGGATCGCCACCACCAGGAAGCCGATCAGGCCGCCCTTGGACTTCTTCTTCGACTTGCTCTTGCTCTTGGCCAGCTGGGTGGCGGCCTGCGCCCGCTGCCCGGTCGGCGCCTGGGCCTGCGCGCCGACCGCCGGCGCCGCGGCGGGCGCCTGCTGCACGGCCGCGACCGTGGCGGTGCGCGGCGCGGCCGCCGCCGTACCGGTGGCCAGCGTGGCGCCGCCGCCCGCCAGCGCCAGGGCGAGCAGTACCCCTGCCAGACGTGTTCTCATCTGCCCAACCTCGTTCCCCGCCCGGCCCCCATGGCCTGCGACCGGCTCACTGTGGCAGGCCCCGGCCGCGGTCGACAGGGGGGAGGGGAGGCCCGTTCCCAGACTGTGACGGTGTAACGGCAGTGCGTCACCCGGCCGCTTCGGCCTCGGCCACGGCCTCGGCGCGCGCGGTGACGGCGGCCAGCACCCGGGCGGCCGCGGCCAGGTCCTCGGCCGGCAGGTCGCCGTACAGCCGCGCGGTCAGCCCGGCCACCTCGGCCCGGATCTCCTCCTGCCGTGCCCGGCCGCGAGAGGTGAGCGCGAGGCGGTCCGGCTCGCCGGGCGGCTCGGCGAGCAGCCCGTCGGCGGTCAGGCCGGCGAGGGCGGCGAGCACCACCGGCGGGTCGACCTTCAGGCCCCCGGTCAGCCGGGCGACCAGGTGCTCGCGGGTGGCCGAACCCCCTTGGTCCGCCGTCGCGTTGAGCGCCAGCGACTGGTGGAAGGTGAGGCCGGAGCGGGCCAGCCGGCGCTCCAGCAGGACGCGGGTGGCGTAGTGCGCGCGGCCGATGATCTGGCCGTTGAGCTGCGGTGCGGCAGGCGGCGCGGTGGGCAGTGCGGTGGGCAGTGCGGTGGTCATGACCTACTCCTCGTTCGTCGTGGTGGGGCCGCTCGGAAGGTCGAGCGGCACGTCCAGCAGGGCCGTGAGGTCGGCGACGAAGGCCTCGGCGCGCTCGCCGGACCGGCCGCCGAGCGGCTCCATCAGCCGGTCGACCAGCTCGCGCACCACCGTGATCGCCCGGCCGGTGACCTCCCGCCCCTCGGCGGTCAGCGACAGCTGGACGGCCCGGGTGTCGGCCGGATCGGCGACCCGCTCCACCAGCCCGGCCGCCGCCAGCGCACGGGCCAGCTTGGAGACGTACAGCGGCTCCAGGCCGACGTGGTCGGCGAGTTGGCGCTGACTCGGCCCGGCGCCGGCCCGGCGCATGCCGTGCAGCGAGGCCAGCAGCGTGTACTGGGCATGGGTCAGCCCCAGCGGGGCGAGGGCCCGGTCGACGGCCACCCGCCACTTGGTGGACAGCCGCCAGACCAGGAAGCCGGGGGTCGGGCCCTCGGTGGATGCGCTCATACGAGATACAGTACATGGCTATTAAGTACATGGCTAGCATCTACGCCCGCCGCGACAGCGGAGGCCAAGGGCCCAGGGCCGGGTCAGCCGGGGGGCGGCGAGGCGGGCCCCGCGAGGGCGACCGCGACCAGCGCGCGCAGGGCGGAGGCGACCTGCCCGAGCGGGAGGGTGGAGTCGTCCGCGAACAGCTCCACCAGCCAGCCGCCGGCCGGGTTGGCGCCACCCGCGGCGACCATCCCCCGGTAGCCGCTGACCACCATCACGGCCTCCTCCGCCGGGTCGTTCCCGGACGCCCCGGCGCGCAGCGAGAACGCGCCGCCGCGCACCGCCCGCAGCGTGGTCGGGTAGTGGCCGAGGTCGAACACCGCGTCCGGGGCCTCGATCTGGGCCCGCTGGGTCTGCGCCTTGTTGCCGCTCGGCCCGCTGGTCATCCGGTACACGGCGTGCTGCGCGGTCCGCATCAGCTGGGAGCCCGGCGGCACGTACGAGATCCACCAGCCGACCGCGTTCAGCAGCCGGGCCGAGGTCTCCGCCACCGTGGCCAGCCGGGCCAGGGTGTCGGCGGGGTGGCTGCTGCGCCGCTCGCTGCCCTGGTCGAGGGCGGCGAGCACGGCGGCGAGCAGCTGGCCCGGGTCGGCGCTGTGCGCGGCGCCCCGGAACCGGCGGCGGTCGTGGTTGCCGAGCCGCCCGCCGCTCTGGCCGGGCTTGCGGCCGTCCGCGCGGTGGTGCGGATCGGCGGCGTCGGCCAGCAGCACGGTCGGGTCGGGGGCGAGCCCCGGCCCGTGGCTGCGGCCGGCCACCACCGGATGGGCGGCCCGGGCCGCCTTGGCCCGGTACTGCGCGGCGTCGGCGAGCCGGAACAGCCGGTCGGGGGTGGTGACCGGGCCGATCGAGTCGCCGGTGGAGGCGACCCCGCAGGCCACCCCCTCGCCCTCGGTCAGCTCCAGCGCCCTGGTGCACAGCTCCTCGGCGACCGCGACCACCTCGTCGGCCTTCTGCCCCTCGGCGAGCAGGCAGAACTCGTCGCCGCCGAGCCGGGCGGCGAGGCTGCCCGGCAGCCGGGCGGCGGAGAGCGAGAGCTGCTGGGCGAACCGTTCCAGCAGCCGGTCGCCCATCTCGTGCCCGAGCTCGTCGTTGACCCGCTTGAGTCCGTTGACGTCGCAGACCACCAGACTGACCACGGTGTTGTCGCGGTTGTGGGCCTTCAGCGCGCTCTCCAGCCGGGCGTCCACCGCGCGGCGGTTGGCCAGGCCCGTCAGGCCGTCGGTGAAGGCCAGCCGGCGCAGGTCCGCGACCCGCTCGGTCTGGGCCAGACCGGCCGAGATCTGCGCGGCCAACAGGGTGGCGTAGTCGGCGTCCGCGTCGGCGAACACCGGCAGCCCCACCGCCCGGGCGAGGTAGAGCTCCCCCCAGGCCCGGCCGTGCAGCGCGATCGGGGCCACCAGGCAGCAGGCCCGGCCGCGGCGGCGCAGCCCGGCGCTGCGCTGCTGGCCGAAGGCGCCGGCCGCCGGGTGCGGGTCGGCGGTGTGCGGCGGGTGGTCCTCGGCGGTCTGCACCCAGGCGCGGGGCAGCCGGCCGGTGCTCCAGTGCTCCTCCAGGTAGCTGACGATCTCCGGGAAGTCGGCGACCGGGTACGACTCGTCCTCCGGCAGCTCCTCCTCGCCGGCCGCCAGGTCGCCGTGGTTGACCAGCACCCGCAGCCGGCCCGACTCGCGGTCCCAGACCGAGACGGCGGCCATGGTCGCGGACAGCGCGCCGGTGGCGCGCACCGCGGCGGCGCGGACCGCCTCCAGCGGGGTGAGCGCCCCGGCCATGTCCTGGGCGAGTTCGACCACCGCCTGGAGCCGCAGGTCGGGGGCGGGCTCGGGGTGGGAACAGCCGTTGGTCATGGTCGCCTCGCCACTCACGGATCGCCTCGTCCCTCGCCGCGGGTCCAGTCCTGGATCAAGACTATGGCGGCACACGAGTGCTATGCCCGATTTGTCAAGGTCAATCCCCGCGAACGGGGGGAGGCTCCCCCGGGGCGGGCGAGCCGGTCAGCCCAGCCGGCCCGGGCGGGCCAGCATCCACGGCTCGACCAGGCCGAGCCCGCGCACCGGCCGGCGCCACATCGGCTGCAGGTGGAAGCGGTGCTCCCCGGGCCCGGGGACCGGCCCGTCCGGCGCGGCGTCCTCCCGGGTGACCGGCGGGGCGGCCCCGATCTGCTCCAGCGCGGTGGCCATCTCCCCGTCGACCAGTACCGCGTCGCGCGGCGCGATCGAGGTCAGCCGGCTGGCCAGGTTGACGGTGGTGCCGAACACGTCGCCCATCCGGGAGGTGACGGTGCCGAAGGCCATCCCGACCCGCAGCGCGGGCATGGTGTCCTCCTTGGCCAGCGTCTCGACCAGGCTGAGCGCGATCTCGGCGGCGGTGCCCGGGTCCTCGGAGACGTAGAGGATCTCGTCGCCCAGGGTCTTGATCACCCGGCCGCCCTGGCCGGCGATCAGGTCGGAGCAGGTGTTCTCGAAGGTCTCGACCAGCTCGCCGAGCTCCTCCTCCTCCAGCCGGCGGGAGAGCCGGGTGAAGCCCACCAGGTCGGCGAAGCCGACGGCGAGGCGCCCGCTGGTCATCTCGGTGTCCTCGGCGGCCTGCACCACCCGGCCGGTGACGGCGGCCAGCTGCCGGCGCCACACGTAGACCAGGAACTGCTCCAGCTCCGGCAGCAGCAGCTCGACCAGCGGGTAGGCCACGTCCGCCCGGGTCATCCCGGGCTCGACGGCCTGGGTGAGGTTCTCCAGGAAGGTGTCCATCTGCCAGCCGGCCAGCCGCGCCGTGGTCTGGCCGGTCGAGCGGGCCACCTGGATCGCCATCGGCTCGCTGAGCAGGCCGGACTCCACCAGACCGGCCAGCCGGCGCAGGGCGATCACGTCGCTCTCGGTCAGGGCCCGGGACTGGCCGATGTCGGGGAAGCCCATCGCCCGCCAGAAGCGGGTGGCCAGTTCCATCGGCACGTCGGCGGCGCGGGCCGCCTGGTACGGGGTGTAGCGGCGGGGCGCGTCCAGGATCAGCCGCTCCAGGTCGAGCGCGACCGTCTGGTCGTCGTCGTCCTCCTGCCCGCCACCGCCGCCGCTCTCGTCTGCCACCGATCCGTCCCCGTGCGGTCGCCGCACTTGCCTCATGTCCTGCCTGTCCAGGGGCGCGCGACCACCTCTCGGGTAGTGGCGCGCCTCACACCGCTGCCAGGTGGAATGGTCGCACGGAATTGCAGGGCATGTCTCCTGAGCTGTACCGACGGCCGGGCCACCGCGCGTGTCCCCGGTGGTCGGCCGGTCAGACCGGCTCGGGACGCACGTGCACCACGTCGCCGGCCGCCACCGGGTGCCGGGCGCCGTCGGCGGTGCGCACCACCAGGCGCCCGTCACCGTCCACCGCGACCGCCTCGCCGCGCAGCTCGCGCTCGCCCGGCAGCTGCACCAGGACCTGCCGTCCGAGGGTGCCGCACAGCGCGGTGTAGGCCGGCAGCAGGCCGCTGGCGTGCGGGTCGCCCGCCGCCGCGGTCCACTCCCGGTACAGCCCGGCGAACTCGCGCAGCAGCGCCCGCAGCAGGGTCTGCCGGTCGGTGACGGCGGCCCCGGCCAGCGCCAGCGAGGTGGCCGCCGGCACCGGCAGCTCGGCCTCGCGCAGCGAGACGTTGATCCCGAGACCGACCACCACCGCGCCGTCGGCCAGCTCGGCCAGGATGCCGCCGACCTTGCGCTCGGCCCCGTCCACGGTCACCAGCAGGTCGTTGGGCCACTTCAAGGAGGTCGACGCCACCTCCGCCACCCGGGACAGCACCGAGGCGGCCGCCACCCCGGTCAGGATCGGCAGCCAGCCGTAGCGCTCGACCGGCACCCCCGCGGGCCGCAGCAGCACCGACAGGAAGAGGCCGGAGCGGGCGGGCGCGGACCACTGCCGGTCCAGCCGGCCGCGCCCGGCGCTCTGCTCCTCGGCGATCAGCACGCTGCCCTCCGGGTCCCCCTGCTTGGCCCGGGCGGCCAGGTCGCTGTTGGTCGAACCGGTGCCGGTCACCACCTCCAGGGAGGTCCACAGCCCGCCCGGCACCACCAGGTCGCGGCGCAGCGCGGCGGCGTCCAGCGGCGGGCGGTCGAGATCGGTCCACGGGGAGGGTCCGGCGTGGCCGAAGCCACGCAGTCCGCTGCGGCGGGGAGGGGTGGGGCCGGTGGGCTCGCTGGGCTCGGTCACCGGGCCAGCGTACCGACGGGGTGTCAGCCGCCCGCCGAGGTGACGGGGGCGCGCCGGGCCCGGCGCCGGCACCCGGCCGTAAGCCGCCCCATCATCGCGCAGAACGCCGCCGGACACACTGTGTCGCCTGCCATAACCGGAACGGCCCGGGGCTGGCTACGCTACTCAACGGTAGTTCGCAGCGCCGCCCTGCCCGGAGTCCACCCCTGCGTCAGGCCGCGGCCCATGGACCAGGGAGAGCCACCGGATGACCGAGGCCCCGTACGACCCGCACACCACCGCCGGCAAGCTGGCGGACCTGCGGCGCAGGCTCGACGAGGCGGTGCACTCCGGCTCCGCCGCCGCCGTCGAGAAGCAGCACGCCAAGGGCAAGCTGACGGCCCGTGAGCGGATCGTCGAGCTGCTGGACGAGGACTCCTTCGTGGAGTTCGACGAGTTCGCCCGGCACCGCTCCACCAATTTCGGCCAGGAGAAGAACCGGCCCTACGGCGACGGCGTGGTGACCGGCTACGGCACCGTGGACGGCCGCCAGGTCGCGGTCTTCGCGCAGGACTTCACGGTCTTCGGCGGTTCGCTGGGCGAGGTGTTCGGCGAGAAGATCGTCAAGGTGATGGACTTCGCGCTGAAGACCGGCTGCCCGATGATCGGCATCAACGACTCCGGCGGCGCGCGGATCCAGGAGGGCGTGGTCTCGCTCGGCCTGTACGGCGAGATCTTCCGCCGCAACGTGCACGCCTCGGGCGTGATCCCGCAGATCTCGCTGATCATGGGCCCCTGCGCGGGCGGCGCGGTCTACTCCCCCGCCGTCACCGACTTCGTGGTGATGGCCGACCAGACCTCGCACATGTTCATCACCGGGCCGGACGTGATCAAGACCGTCACCGGCGAGGACGTCGGCATGGAGGAGCTGGGCGGCGCCCGGACCCACAACACCAAGTCCGGCAACGCGCACTACCTGGCCGCCGACGAGAAGGAGGCGATCGAGTACGTCAAGAACCTGCTGTCGTACCTGCCCTCCAACAACCTCTCGGACCCGCCGGTGGTCCCCGAGCAGGCCGACCTGGCCGTCTCGGACGAGGACCTGGAGCTCGACACCCTGGTGCCCGACTCGGCGAACCAGCCGTACGACATGCACACCGTGATCGAGCACGTGCTGGACGACGGCGAGTTCCTGGAGGTCCAGGGGCTGTACGCGGGCAACATCCTGACCGGCTTCGGCCGGGTCGAGGGCCACCCGGTGGGCATCGTCGGCAACCAGCCGATGAACCTCGCCGGCTGCCTGGACATCGCCGCCAGCGAGAAGGCGGCCCGGTTCGTGCGCACCTGCGACGCCTTCAACATCCCGGTGCTGACCTTCGTCGACGTGCCCGGCTTCCTGCCCGGCACCGGCCAGGAGTGGGACGGCATCATCCGCCGCGGCGCCAAGCTGATCTACGCCTACGCCGAGGCCACCGTGCCGCTGATCACCGTGATCACCCGCAAGGCCTTCGGCGGGGCGTACGACGTGATGGGCTCCAAGCACCTGGGCGCCGACCTCAACCTGGCCTGGCCGACCGCGCAGATCGCCGTGATGGGCGCCCAGGGCGCCGTCAACATCCTGCACCGGCGCGAGATCGCGGCGGCCGAGGACGTCGAGGCCAAGCGGGCCGAGCTGCTGGCCTCGTACGAGGACACCCTGCTCAACCCGTACCTGGCCGCCGAGCGCGGCTACGTGGACGCGGTGATCGCGCCGAGCGAGACCCGCCGGCACATCGTGCGCGGGCTGCGGGCCCTGCGCGGCAAGCGCGAGACCCTGCCGCCCAAGAAGCACGGCAACATTCCGCTGTAGGCCCCGACGGGAGAGGATGGACCCATGGCCCCGATCCATGTGCTGCACGGGCAGCCGACCCCCGAGGAGCTGGCCACCGTCCTGGCGGTGGTCTCAGCCCGGGCCGCCGCCGCGCAGGCCGCCGCAGAGGCGGCCCGCCGGACGGACGGCCCGGCCTCCCCGTGGCAGGACCACGCCCGCCGGGTCCGCCCGGTGCTGCGCCCCGGCGCGCACGCCTGGCGCACCTCCGGCTGGGCGCGCTGACCGAATGAACCGAAGGCCCCCGCGAGGGGGCCTTCGGCCGTTCCGGGCTCAGGCCTCGGCGGGGACCAGCTCCTCGGCCGGGGCGGGGGTGGCGGCGGCCGACCGCCGGCCCAGCACGGTGCCGAGCGCGAAGCTGCCAGGACCGGCGAAGGCGAGCAGCAGGAAGATCCAGCAGTACAGCGCGGCGCTCTCGCCGCCGTTCTGGATCGGGAAGAGCGCCTGCTCCTGGTGGACGTCGAAGTACGCGAAGGCCATCGAGCCGGAGCAGAGCAGCGCGGCCACCCGTGAGCCGAGGCCGACCAGCACCAGGCTGCCCGCGACCAGCTCGATCAGCCCGGCGTAGAACCCGGGCCAGGCCCAGGTGTCCACGGTGCCGCCGTCGCCGACCCCGCCGAGCACGCCGAACAGCTTGGCGGCGCCGTGGCAGACGAACAGCAGGGCGACCACGATCCTGAACACGCCGAGCACGTGCGGTCGGACGGCGTCGACGGTCTCGCGCGGGACGAACGGCATGGGACGACTCCTCGTTCTGGGGGGATGAGCCGGGGAACTCGACGGGGACGTGACAGGGACGTGACGGGGGGACCTGACGGGGATGCACCAGGGGTCCACTTAGGTTTGCCTAAGCTAACCTGGCGCCGCAATCCCGCCCGCGCGGAATTCACCCGTGCGTGACAAACCGTCACACCGCCGACACATCAAGTGACGCGCCCCGACCGGGAGTCCACCGCAGCGCCGGACCTGAGTACCCGTACTCAGGCGTCCGCCCCGCGCCGCGGCGCAAGCTGGTGATGTGCTCTGGTCAGACCCTCGCGACGAGCCCTCGCCCGAAGCCCGCCAGGTGCAGCGCATGCTGCGCCGGGCCGGACTGCTGCTGGGCGCCATCACCGTGCTGGCCGCGCTGCTGCTGATGTGGCAACGGGTCCCCTGACCGTCCTCCCGACCACTGCCCGGTCACCGCCCGCCAGGCCCTAGGCTGACCCCCATGACCGACCGCCGCACCCTGGTACTCGCCTCCGCCTCCCCCGCCCGGCTCGGGCTCCTGCGCCAGGCGGGTCTCGACCCGCGGGTCCAGGTGAGCGGGGTCGACGAGGACGCGCTCAGCGCCCCCACCCCCGCCGAACTCGCCCTGGTGCTGGCCGAGGCCAAGGCCACCGCGGTCGCCGCCACCCTGACCGGGGGCGAGCTGGTGATCGGCTGCGACTCGGTGCTGGAGCTGGACGGCCTGGCGCTCGGCAAGCCCGCCGACGCCGCCGAGGCGCTCCTGCGCTGGCAGTCGATGCGCGGGCGGGCCGGCGTGCTGCAGACCGGCCACTGCGTGATCGACACCGCGAACGGCCGGCGGGCGTCCGCCACCGCCTCGACCACGGTGCGGTTCGGCACCCCGGACGACGCCGAGGTCGCCGCCTACATCGCCAGCGGCGAACCCCTGCACGTGGCGGGCGCGTTCACCCTGGACGGCCGCTCGGCGCCGTTCGTCGAGGGCATCGACGGCGACCCGGGCAACGTGATCGGTCTGTCGCTGCCGCTGCTGCGCACGCTGCTCGCCGAGCTCGACGTGCGGATCACCGACCTCTGGGTCTGACCCCCTGCCCTCGGGGATCCGGCCGCGGGATCAGCCGGTCGGCGGCGCGTACCGGGCGAGGAAGGCCTGCACGTCCGGCAGCGCACCGTCGGCCAGCAGCGCCGCGCCGTGGTTGGCGCCCGGGTAGATCTTGAGCTGCTTGTCGGCCGAGACCGCCGCCGCGTGCAGGCTCCGCGCATCCGCCGGGAAGGTGCCGTCGTGCTCCTCGGCGGCGAAGAACACCGGCGTGGCGAGCCGCTTGACCGCGATGGCCGCGTTGTCCCCGCCGAACGACTCCGGGCCGCTCAGCGAGACCACGGCGACCACCGGCACCGCCAGTCCGGGCAGCGCGCCGGCCACCAGCGAGCCGGTGCCGCCCTTGGAGGCGCCGATCAGCACCAGCCGGTTCACGCCCTTGGTCTTCAGGTACCCGGCCACCGACTCGATCCCGGTGGCGACGTCCCCGTTGGCGGTGAAGGGCAGCACCGCGTAGCCGGCCCGGGTGAAGCCGTCCAGGTAGGGCACCCAGTCGCAGAGGCTGCCGCCGTTCTGGTGCGAGAACACGATCGCGACCCCGGCGCCGCCCGCGTCGGAGTCCCGGTAGTACCCGTCGACGCTGCTGATGTCACTCGGTACGGTGATCGCGCCCTTGGCGCCCTGCTCCGCGGTCAGGCAGCCGTAGGTGACCACCGAGGCGCTCGGCACCGGGGCGGCCTCGCCCGCCGCGCCGCCCGTACCGCCGCCGGCGCCGCCGTCCGGGCCGCACCCGACCAGCAGCAGCGCGAGCGCCGCCGACACCGGCATGAACCAGCCGATCCGCTTCATCTCTCCCCCGTGGACGTGCCGTTCGGCCACCTGCGGGCCGTGCGCCGCACGCTAGGGACCGGGCCGGGGACCGTCAATGGTCTGGACCATTACGGTTGAGGCACGACCGATCCGGAGTGCCGCGCTCCGATTCGCCGTTGCGGATCCGGACAGAACCGGCCGCGCACATCTGTCGCAGTGACCCACCGCCCCCGGGCCGCCCGCGCCGCTAGGCTGGCGCAGCCGTCCGACCGGAAAGGAGGCCCGGGGATGACCGACAGCGTGCTGAACGTGGTGCTCGGCCTGGTGGCCACGGCCATCAGCGCAGGTCTCGGCTGGCTCGCGCAGTCCCTGCGGCGCCGGCGCCGGCTCGGCCGGATCCGGGCGTTCTTCGGGATGCCCGCCGGCACCGAGTGCCTGCTGGTGGTGAACCACCATGCCGGTTCGGAGAGTTCCAAGAGCGTGTCGCGGCACGACGTGTACGCGCTGATGGAGCTGTCCGCGCTGGTCAAGGAGTGCGGCGCGCAGGCCGAGATCGTGGTGCACGACCAGGTCCGACAGGGGCTCGGCAACAAGGCGGAGTTCTGCCTCGGCGGCCCGGCCAGCAACGCCCGCACCTCGGCCCACCTGGCCTCCTGGCTGCCGGGCCTCGAGTTCGCGATACAGAACCCGGACGGGCCGTACGGCGACACCACCATCACGGTGGGCGGCCAGGAGTTCGCGTACGTGCACCCGGACGCCGCGCCCGAGGGGCAGACGTACGTGCTGCTCGCCCGGCTGCACCCGCGCCCGGGCAGCCGCCCGGTGTTCCTGATCGCCGGCCAGACCGCCACCTCGAACCACGCGGCGGTGCGCCACCTGGTGGCCAACCACCGCGCGCTGGCCCGCCGGCACGGGGTCGACGGCACCTTCGCGCTCGTCCTGAAGGTGGTCAACGCCCGGGCCTACGGGCCCGACGTGGTCGAGCTCGCCGCCGACGTGACCGCCGCGGCCACCGCCAGGACGTCCCCGGTGGCCGCCTGACCGCCCTCATGTGGCCAAGACCACACCCTCCACCGCGCGGCTCGAGCCGCCCGCGGGCCCGGCTCGACGGGCGCGCGTAACGTCGCCACCAGCGAGGTGTCCCGCTCCGTGACCGGATGATCACGAGGGTGCGTCACGCTCCGCGTGGGCTAGCTCACCACCTGGGGCTACTCGCCGGTACGACCCTGCAATCCCTAGACTCAACGAGGTTCAAGAAGGGAGCCACAGTGCGCAAGGTGCTCATCGCCAACCGCGGAGAAATCGCCGTCCGGGTCGCCCGGGCCTGCCGGGACTCCGGTATCGCCAGCGTCGCCGTGTACGCCGAGCCGGACCGGGACGCGCTGCACGTCCGCGCGGCCGACGAGGCCTACGCGCTCGGCGGCGACACCCCGGCCACCAGCTACCTGGACATCGCCAAGGTGCTCAAGGCCGCCGCGGACTCGGGTGCGGACGCCGTCCACCCCGGCTACGGCTTCCTGTCGGAGAACGCCGAGTTCGCCCAGGCCGTGCTGGACGCCGGGCTGACCTGGATCGGCCCGCCCCCGCAGGCCATCCGCGACCTCGGTGACAAGGTCACCGCCCGGCACGTCGCCCAGCGCGCCGGCGCGCCGCTGGTCGCCGGCACCGCGGACCCGGTCGACGGCGCCGACGAGGTCGTCGCGTTCGCCCGGGAGCACGGCCTGCCGGTCGCCATCAAGGCGGCCTTCGGCGGTGGCGGCCGCGGCCTCAAGGTCGCCCGCACGCTGGAGGAGATCCCGGAGCTGTTCGACTCCGCGGTCCGCGAGGCGGTCGCCGCCTTCGGGCGCGGCGAGTGCTTCGTCGAGCAGTACCTGGACAACCCGCGGCACGTCGAGACCCAGTGCCTGGCCGACAGCCACGGCAACGTGGTGGTCGTCTCCACCCGTGACTGCTCGCTGCAGCGCCGCCACCAGAAGCTGGTCGAGGAGGCCCCCGCGCCGTTCCTGACCGCCGAGCAGAACGCCGAGCTGTACCGGGCGTCCAAGGCGATCCTGCGCGAGGCCGGCTACGTCGGCGCCGGCACCTGCGAGTTCCTGGTCTCCCAGGACGGGCTGATCTCCTTCCTGGAGGTCAACACCCGCCTGCAGGTCGAGCACCCGGTCTCCGAGGAGGTCACCGGCCTCGACCTGGTCCGCGAGATGTTCCGGATCGCGGACGGCGAGGAGCTCGGCTACGACGACCCGGAGGTCCGCGGTCACTCGATCGAGTTCCGGATCAACGGCGAGGACCCGGGCCGGGGCTTCCTGCCGGCCCCGGGCAGCGTCACGCTGTTCGCCCCGCCGTCCGGCCCGGGCGTGCGGCTGGACGCGGGCGTGGAGACCGGCTCGGTCATCGGCCCCGCCTGGGACTCGCTGCTGGCCAAGCTGATCATCACCGGCGCCACCCGCAAGCAGGCGCTGCAGCGCGCCGCCCGCGCGCTGTCGGAGTTCAAGGTGGAGGGCATGGCCACGGCCATCCCGTTCCACCAGGTGGTCGTCACCGACCCGGCGTTCGCGCCCGAGGTGCACGGCAGCGACGAGCCGTTCACGGTCTTCACCCGCTGGATCGAGACCGAGTTCGACAACACCATCCCGGCCTTCACCGGTGCGGGCGCGGACGCCGACGAGGCGGACCAGCGGGAGACCGTGGTGGTCGAGGTCGGCGGCAAGCGGATCGAGGTCTCGCTGCCCTCCTCGCTGGGCGTCTCCACCGTCCCGGCCGCGGGCGGCGCCGCGACCAAGACCAAGCGCCGTGCGGGCGCCAAGAAGGCGGGCTCCGCGGTCAGCGGTGACACGCTGGCCTCGCCGATGCAGGGCACCATCGTCAAGGTCGCCGTGACGGAGGGCCAGACGGTCGCCGAGGGCGAGCTGATCGTCGTCCTGGAGGCGATGAAGATGGAGCAGCCGCTCAACGCGCACAAGGCCGGCACCATCGTCGGCCTGAAGGCCGAGGTCGGCGCGAGCGTCAGCAGCGGCGCCGCGCTCTGCGAGATCAAGGACTGACACCGGATCCGGTCCGGGAACCGGTCCGTGCGCCCTCGGGGGGTGCGCGGACCGGTTCTTCCTTTTGTGCCGGTTTCGCGTCAGTGACTGACGAGGTCACGACAGAGACTCAGCGGTGTGACGAGTGCGTGGTACTCGTCGGTATTCGGTGATGGGGATTCCGATACCCGGACGTAGCCGCTAGTTTGCCCGAATCGCGTGATTCCGTCCCCACATCCCTCCGGCAGCAGTGGCCGAGGGTCCGGGTTCGCGCGGGAAAGGCAGTACCTCCTCATGAGCGCGGACACCACCCAGCGCACCAGGACCGGCCCCGAGGCCGCCGACGGCAACCCCGACGGCAACCTGCAGGCCGGGCTCAAGAACCGCCACCTGTCGATGATCGCCATCGGCGGCGTGATCGGCGCCGGCCTCTTCGTGGGCTCCGGCGCGGGCATCGCCGCCACCGGCCCCGGCATCCTGCTCTCGTACGCCCTGGCCGGGGTGCTGGTCGTGATGGTCATGCGGATGCTCGGCGAGATGGCCGCGGCCGACCCGCAGAGCGGTTCGTTCTCCGCGTACGCGGACCGGGCGCTGGGCCGCTGGGCCGGCTTCTCGATCGGGTGGCTCTACTGGTTCTTCTGGGTGGTGGTGCTGGCCGTGGAGGCCACCGCCGGCGCGAAGATCCTCAACAGCTGGGTGCCCGGGGTCCCGCAGTGGGCCTTCGCCCTGCTGGTGATGGCGGTGCTGACCGCCACCAACCTGTTCTCGGTCGCCTCCTACGGCGAGTTCGAGTTCTGGTTCGCCGGCATCAAGGTGGTGGCGATCGCCGCGTTCATCGTGATCGGCGTGCTGGCCGTGTTCGGCCTGCTGCCCGGCACCGACGCGGTCGGCACCGCCAACCTGACCGGCCACGGCGGCTTCCTGCCGCACGGGGTGGGCGCGGTCTTCACCGGCATGCTGACGGTGGTCTTCGCCTTCATGGGCAGCGAGATCGTCACCCTGGCCGCCGGCGAGTCGGCCGACCCGGAGCGTGCCGTCAGCAAGGCCACCAACAGCGTGATCTGGCGGATCGGGATCTTCTACCTGGGCTCGATCGCGATCGTGGTCACCCTGCTCCCGTGGGACTCGGCCGCCGTCAAGGGCAGCCCGTACGTGGCCGTGCTGGAGCACGTGGGCATCCCCGGCGCGGGCCGGGTGATGGACGTCATCGTGCTGACGGCCGTGCTGTCCTGCCTCAACTCGGGCCTGTACACGGCCTCCCGGATGGCCTTCTCGCTCGGCCGCCGGGGCGATGCGCCGGCCGCCTTCGCCAAGGTGAGCAGCCGGGGCGTGCCCACCGTGGCGATCCTGTCCTCGGTGGTCTTCGGCTTCGTCGCGGTGTTCTTCAACTACACCTCGCCGAACACCGTGTTCCAGTTCCTGCTGAACTCCTCGGGCGCGGTGGCGCTCTTCGTCTGGCTGGTGATCTGCTTCTCCCAGCTGCGGATGCGCAAGATCATCGAGCGTGAGTCGCCCGAGCGGCTGACCGTGCGGATGTGGCTGTTCCCGTACCTGACCTGGGCCACCATCGGCCTGATCGGCTTCGTGGTGGTCTACATGTTCACCGACCCGGACGGCCGGGTGCAGATGTACCTGTCCCTGGCGGCCGCGGCCGTGGTGCTGGCCGCGGCGCCGATCGTGCAGCGGCGCCGGGCCGGCCGGGCCCTGGCCGCGGAGGCGGCCCGGACCTCCTGACCACCGGGTGGCCCCCGACGGGCCCCGGGCCGCGGCGATCGTCAGCGGACCCGGGGCCCGCCCAGTTCGGCGAGGCGGGTGGGCAGCTGGCCCGGCGGGCCGCTGTGCGCGCCCGGGCGGCGCTGACCGGGCAGCGGGGCGCCGCCCGGTGGCGGGGCGACCCGGCGCGGGACACCCGGGCCGCCGACCGGTGGCTGGTGCCGCTCCGGCCCGCCGTGCGCCGCCGGCTCGGCCGGCAGGCCCAGCGGCGCCACCGAGATCCGCACCCCGCAGTCGGCCAGCGCGCCCAACTCGCAGGCGGTGGCGTCCTCGGCGGCGGACTGCTCGTCGGTGACCAGGTGGGTGATCGCCTCGGTCGGCACCGTCTGGAACATGGTGTCGGCCCCGAGCTTGGTGTGGTCGGCGAGCACGATCACCTCGGCGGCGGCCTGGACCAGGGCGCGGTCCACGCTGGCGGAGAGCATGTTGGTGGTGGACAGGCCGCGCTCGGCGGTGAGCCCGCTGCCGGAGATGAAGGCCTTGGAGACCCGCAGCCCGTGCAGGGACTGCTCGGCCCCACTGCCCACCAGGGCGTAGTTGGAGCCCCGCAGGGTGCCACCGGTCATCACCACCTCCACCCGGTTGGCGTGCGCGAGCGCCTGGGCGACCAGCAGGGAGTTGGTGACCACCGTCAGGCCCGGCACCCGGGCCAGCCGGCGGGCCAGCTCCTGCGTGGTGGTGCCGGCGCCGACCACCACGGCGTCGCCCTCCTCGACCAGGCCGGCGGCCAGGTCGGCGATGGCGCTCTTCTCGGCGGCGGCGAGGTGGGTCTTCTGGGGATAGCCGGGCTCCCGGCTGAAGCCGCCGGGGAGCACCGCGCCGCCGTGCCGGCGGTCGAGCAGCCCTTCGGCCTCCAGCGCCCGGACGTCCCTGCGGACGGTGACTTCGGAGGTCTGGACGACGCGGGCCAACTCCCGGAGCGAGACCGCTCCGTTGGCGCGCACCATCTCAAGGATCAACTGGCGACGTTCTGCTGCAAACACAGAACCGACGGTAACTGAATGACCGTCTGCTTTCAGGCGTTTGCAGCTGGTAGCGGGAAATGCTCACCTCGGCCCAGCGCGCGACCGTACAATGCGCGCCGCTGTCCGCCGGTGCACGCGCTCCACCGCGCGGGTGGGGCGGCCCGGGAACGGCAGAGGCGGCCGCCACCGGCGACCGCCCCAACTGGACTGCCAGGGTCAGGAGTCCGCATCCTCGCGCTTGCGGATGTGCAGCTGGCGGGCGGCCTCGGCGGTGGAGCCGGACAGCGACGGGTAGACCGTGAACGCGCTGGCCACCTGTTCGACCGTCAAGTTGTTGTCCACCGCGAGCGAGATCGAGTGGATCAGCTCGCTGGCGCGCGGGGAGACCACCACGCCGCCGACCACGATGCCGGTGCCCGGGCGGCAGAACAGCTTCACGAAGCCGTCCCGGATGCCCTGCATCTTGGCCCGCGGGTTGCCCCGCAGCGGCAGCTTGATCTCGACCGCGTCCATCTTGCCGCAGGCCACGTCGGCCGCGGTGTAGCCGACGGTGGCGATCTCCGGGTCGGTGAAGACGTTGGAGGCCACGGTCTTCAGGTTGAGCGGCTGCACCGCGTCGCCGAGCGCGTGGTACATCGCGATCCGGCCCTGCATGGCGGCGACCGAGGCGAGCATGAAGACGCCGGTGCAGTCGCCCGCCGCGTACACGCCCGGGGCGGTGGTCCGGGAGACCCGGTCGACCTTGATCTGGCCCCAGTCGTTGAGCGTGACGCCGGCCTGCTCCAGGCCCATGTCCGCGGTGTTGGGGATCGAGCCGACCGCCATCAGGCAGTGCGTGCCGGTGATCACCCGGCCGTCGGCGAGGGTCACCTCGACGTGGTCGTCGCCGCCCTCCTCGCCCGCGCCGCCCCCGGCCGGGGAACCGGCCGTCGCGCCGGCCGTCGCGCCGGTGCGCGTGGAGACCCGCTTGACCGTCTCCGCGCGGGAGCGGCTCATCACGTTCATGCCGCGGCGGCGGAAGACCTCCTCCAGCACCTCGGCGGCGTCCGGGTCCTCGCCGGGCAGCACCCGGTCGCGCGAGGAGACCAGGGTGACCTTCGAGCCGAGCGCCTGGTACGCGCCGGCGAACTCGGCGCCGGTGACGCCGGAGCCGACCACGACCAGCTCCCGGGGCAGCTCCTCCAGGTCGTACACCTGGGTCCAGGTGAGGATCCGCTCGCCGTCCGGCAGCGCGTCCGGCAGCTCGCGCGGCCGCACGCCGGTGGCGATCAGCACGGCGTCGGCGCGCAGCGTCTCGGTGCTGCCGTCCTCGCGGTCGACCAGCACCTCGCGGGAGCCGTCCACGCCCTGGCCGTCGGCGCCGAGCCGGCCCTTGCCGCGCAGCACGGTGACCCCGGCCCGGGTGACCGCCTGGGTGATGTCGTGGGACTGCGCGATCGCCAGCCGCTTCACCCGTCGGTTGACCTTGCCGAGGTCGACGCCGACCACCCGGGCCGCGCGCTCCAGCGGCGGGGTGTCGTCGGCGACGATGATGCCGAGCTCCTCGTAGGAGCTGTCGAAGGTGGTCATCACCTCGGCGGTGGCGATCAGCGTCTTGGACGGGACGCAGTCCGTGAGCACCGCCGATCCGCCCAGGCCGTCGCGGTCGACGACGGTCACCTCCGCGCCGAGCTGGGCGGCCACCAGGGCCGCCTCGTATCCGCCGGGTCCGCCACCGATGATCACGATCCGAGTCACGTGCTCCATTGTCCTTCATGCCGGAACCTGCGCCACGCCGGGGGCGTTGATTCTGCCCGGCCCGCGGCGGATGTGATGGTGAACACTCCCCGGCCCGGAGGCCGGGTCGATCTCCCGTAGGCTGACGCCATGTCGCTCTACGCCGCGTACGCCACGAATCTCGATGCCCGGCAGATGAGCCGGCGCGCCCCGCACTCCCCGCTGCGCGGCACCGGCTGGCTGACCGGCTGGCGGCTCACCTTCGGCGGCGAGCACCTCGGCTGGGAGGGTTCGCTGGCCACCGTGGTGGAGGACGAGAAGGACCAGGTCTTCGTCTCGCTCTACGACGTGGCGCCGATGGACGAGGAGGGCCTCGACCGCTGGGAGGGCGTCCAGCTCGGCATCTACCGCAAGATCCGGCTGCGCGCGCAGACCCTGGACGGCGAGGTGCCGGTCTGGACGTACGTGCTCAACGACTACGAGGGCGGGCTGCCCGCGGCGCGCTACCTCGGGCTGGTGGCGGACGCCGCCGAGAGCGCCGGGGCGCCGGACGACTACGTGTCGGACCTGCGGCGCCGCCCCTGCTGAGGCGGGCCGGGCGCGCTGCCCGCGGTGGGTCGGGTTCCCGGCCGACGGCCGCCGGGAGCTCCTGCCGGGACCGGTCCGCGACCGGGCGGTCACGGGAGGCCACCGGGCGTCGGAGATTGCTCCAGGCACGAGCGGCGCATTCCGGCCCCGACCTGTTGTTTCGGGTCAACCGGGTAACAATCCGGCAAGCCTTGGCGCGTTGGTCTACGCGCGTAGGCGAATGGCGACTATTCTCGCCTCCGTGAACGAATCTCCTCAGTCGGTCGTCTCCGCCGACCCCTACGCCGCCGCCCAGGACGCCGCCGAGCGCCTGCGCGAGCTGACCGGTGCCGAGCGCCACGACGTCGCCCTGGTGATGGGCTCCGGCTGGGTGCCGGCCGCCGACGCGCTGGGTGAGACCGTGGCCGAGTTCCCGGTCACCGACCTCCCCGGCTTCCCCGCCCCCTCGGTGGCCGGCCACGCCGGCAAGATCCGCTCGGTCCGCGTCCCGGGCGCCGACGGCGGCGAGAAGCGCGCGCTGGTCTTCCTCGGCCGCAACCACTACTACGAGGGCCACGGCGTGGCCACCGTGGTCCACGGTGTGCGCACCGCCGCCGCCGCCGGCTGCGAGACCATCGTGCTCACCAACGGCTGCGGCGGCCTGCGCCAGGGCTGGGTGCCCGGCCAGCCGGTGCTGATCAGCGACCACATCAACCTGACGGCGGACTCGCCGATCGTGGGCGCCAACTTCGTCGACCTCACGGACCTCTACTCCAAGCGGCTGCGCGAGCTCTGCCGCGAGGTGGACCCGAGCCTGGACGAGGCCGTCTACGTGCAGTTCCGCGGCCCGCACTACGAGACCCCGGCCGAGGTCAACATGGCCCGGGTGATCGGTGGCGAGCTGGTCGGCATGTCGACCACGCTGGAGGCCATCGCGGCCCGCGAGGCGGGCGCCGAGGTGCTCGGCATCTCGCTGGTCACCAACCTGGCCGCGGGCATGACCGGCGAGCCGCTGAACCACGCCGAGGTGCTCGAGGCCGGCAAGGCCTCGGCCGAGCGGATGGGCGCGCTGCTGGGGAAGGTCCTTGAGCGGATCTGATCGTCCGCTGACGCAGAATCAGTAGGCAGGGGCCGTCGGACCGATGTCGGATGACAGATTTCACTATCTGTCATCCGACATCGGTCCGACGGCCCCCCCTTCACATCAACCCCAGAGGAGCTGGCAAGCCATGCCTCAGGCCCCCACCACCGATCTCCTCGCCCGAGCCCGGACCTGGCTCGCCGAGGACCCCGACCCGCAGACCCGCGAGGAGCTCGCCGCGCTGCTGGCCGCCGCCGAGGGTCCCGCCGCCGAGTCGGGCGAGCGCATCGCCTGGTCCCGGCTGAGCGAGCGGTTCGCCGACCGCCTCCAGTTCGGCACCGCCGGCCTGCGCGGCGAGCTCGGGGCCGGCCCGATGCGGATGAACCGCGCCGTGGTGATCCGGGCCGCCGCAGGCCTGGCCGCCTACGTCCGCAAGGAGAAGCTCGGCGACCTGGTGGTGATCGGCTACGACGCGCGCCACAAGTCGTACGACTTCGCCGTCGACACCGCTGCCGTGGTGGTGGGCGCCGGCCTGCGCGCCGCCCTGCTGCCCCGCGCGCTGCCCACACCCGTGCTGGCCTTCGCCATCCGCCACCTCGGCGCCGCCGCCGGTGTCACCGTCACCGCCAGCCACAACCCGCCGCAGGACAACGGCTACAAGGTCTACCTGGGCGACGGCTCGCAGATCGTGCCGCCTGCCGACATCGACATCGCCGCCGAGATCGACGCCATCGACTCGCTCGCCGACGTCCCGCGCGCCGAGTCCGGCTGGGACGTGCTCGGCGAGGACGTCATCGACGCCTACCTCGCCCGCGCCGTCTCGATCCTGGACCCGAGCAGCCCGCGCGCGCTCGACGTGGTCTACACCCCGATGCACGGCGTCGGCCGGGACGTCCTGGTGGCAGCCTTCGAGCGGGCCGGCTTCCCGACCCCGACCGTGGTCGCCGAGCAGGGCGACCCGGACCCGGACTTCCCCACCGTGGCCTTCCCCAACCCGGAGGAGCCGGGCGCGATGGACCTCGCGTTCCGCACCGCCGCCGAGGCCCGCCCCGACATCGTGATCGCCAACGACCCCGACGCCGACCGCTGCGCCGTCGCCGTGCCCGAGCGGGGCAACGGCGGCTGGCGGATGCTGCACGGCGACGACGTGGGCGCACTGCTCGGCTCGGCCCTGGTCGCCAAGCGGGCCACCGGCACGTTCGCCACCACGATCGTCTCCTCCACCCTGCTGGGCCGGATCGCCGAGGCCGCCGGCCTCGGCTACGCGGAGACGCTGACCGGCTTCAAGTGGATCGCCCGCGCCGAGGGCCTGCGGTACGGCTACGAGGAGGCGCTCGGCTACTGCGTGGACCCGAACGGGGTCCGCGACAAGGACGGCATCACCGCCGCCCTGCTGGTCGCCGAGCTGGCCGCCACCCTCAAGCGCAGCGGCCGCACGGTCACGGACCTGCTGGACGACCTGGCGCTGGAGCACGGCCTGCACGCCACCGACCAGCTCTCCGTCCGGGTCGACGACCTCTCGGTGATCAGCGACGCGATGCAGCGCCTGCGCGAGCAGCCGCCGACCGTCCTGGCCGGCCTCCAGGTCACCCGCGCCGACGACCTCAGCGCCGGCTCCGCCGAGCTGCCGCCCACCGACGGCCTGCGCTACTACCTGGCCGGCGACGCCGTCCGCTCCGCCCGGATCGTGGTCCGGCCCTCCGGCACCGAGCCCAAGCTCAAGTGCTACCTGGAGGTCGTGCTCCCGGTGGCCTCCGCCGCCGAGCTGGCCGACACCCGCCGCGCCGCCGCCGCGCTGCTCGACTCCGTCAAGCGCGACCTGGCCGCCGCCGCGGGCATCTGACCGGCCCGACCACGGGGACGGCCACGCCCGCTCCCCCGCGCCCCGAGGGCGTCCACCCGGCACCTGCCGCCGGGCGGACGCCCTCCGCCGTACCTGCCGCTGCCGCAGCGGGACCGCCCTGGCCCGCACGCGCGAGGGTCCAAGGACCGGGTCCGGGAAGTCCCTTCACCCGCCACCGCCGCCGCGCCTAACCTGCCACCCGACCCACCGGCGAGCCGGCGCGGCGACGGACGGGCGGACCCACAGGCGGACGGACGGAAGAGGCCGGATGACCAGCACCCTGCGCACGCGGACCCTGCACCTCCCGGACGCCGCCGCCCCGCCCACCGCCGGCCCGCTCCCGCTCCCTGCACGGCCTCGGGGCCGCCGTCGAGGCGCCGGACGCCGACCCGGCGACGGCCGCGCGGATGGCGTACGGCCGACCGGCCACCCTGCTCCCGTACACCGGCCAGGGCCGCTACGACCGCAGCCGCGGCCCGCGCGACCTGCCCGCCGTGGAGCTGGAGAACGAGGAGCTCACCGCCGTCTTCCTGCCGGGCCTGGGCGGCCGGCTGTGGTCGCTGCGGCACCGGCCGTCGGGGCGCGAACTGCTGCACCGCAACCCGGCGTTGCAGCCGGCCGACCTGGCGCTGCGGGGTGCCTGGTTCGCCGGCGGGGTGGAGTGGAACCTGGGCGCCACCGGCCACCACCCGCTCACCTGCGAACCCCTGCACGCCGTCCGCACCGAGCGCGCCGACGGCACGCCGGTGCTGCGGATGTACGAGTTCGAGCGGATGCGCCGCCTGGTGCTGCAACTGGACGCCTGGCTGCCCGCCGGATCGCCGCTGCTGCACGTCCAGGTCACCGTGCACAACCCGGGCCCGGAGCCGGTGCCGGTGTACTGGTGGTCCAACGCCGCCGTCCCCGAGCAGGACGGCGGCCGGGTGCTGGCCCCGGCCGAGGCCGCGTACCACCTCGACCGCACCGGCCGGCTGCGACGGGTCCCGTTCCCGGGCGAGCAGCGCCCCGACCCCAGCCGGCCGGCCGAACTTCCCCACGCGGCCGACCACTTCTTCGAGCTGCCGGACTCCCTCGACCGGCCGTGGATCGCCGCGCTCGGCCCGGACGGCAGCGGGCTGGTCCAGCTGTCCACCGGCCGGCTGCGCGGCCGCAAGCTGTTCCGCTGGGGCAACGGTCCGGGCGGGCGGCGCTGGCAGGAGTGGCTCGGCGGCCCCGGCGCCCGCTACCTGGAGATCCAGGCGGGCCTGGCCACCACCCAGCTGGAACACCTGCCGCTGCCGGGCGGCACCGCCTGGAGCTGGACCGAGGGCTACGGGCTGCTGACCGCCGATCCGGCCCCCGCCAACGGCGACGCGATCAGGGGTGACCGGGCCGACGCCCGGCAGGACGGCTGGGCCGCCACCGTCCGGGGCGACTGGGCCGACGCCGTCCGCGCGGTCGGCGACCGGGTGGCCGCACTGGCACTGGACACCGCCGCGACCCCGGCCGGCGCCCCCGTCGAGCTGCTGGCCCACGGCTCCGGCTGGGGCGGGCTGGAACAGCTGGCGGGTGCGCTGCCCGACCTCCCCGGCCTGCCCTTCCCGGCTCCCGGTGACGAACAGCGGCCCTGGGAACGGTTGCTGGCGAGCGGCACGCTCCCGGCCTGCGACCCGCCCGCGCCGCCCGTGCTCGGCGGGCACTGGCAACTGCGGCTGGCCGGCGCCGAGGACTGGCACGGGCTGCTCCACCTCGGCCTGCTGGAGCTGGCCGCCGGCCGGCCGGAGGCGGCCGAGCAGGCCTGGCGGCGCTCGCTCGACGCCGTCCGGACCCCCTGGGCGCTGCGGCACCTCGGCGAACTCGCCCGGCTCGCCGGACGGCCCGAGCAGGCCGCCGAACTCCTCACCGAGGCCCACCGGTTGCTCCCCGACCTGGTCGAGCTCACGGTCGAGGCGCTCGGCGCCCTGCTCGACGCCGGCCGGCCCGCGACGGCCTCGGCCCTGGCGGACGGCCTGCCGGCGGAGCAGCGCGGACTCGGCCGGGTGCGCCTGCTGGCGGCCCGGGCGGCGCTGGCCGCCGGCGAGGTCGACCGTGCCCGGCAGCTGGTGGACGAGGGCATCGAGCCGGCCGACCTGCGGGAGGGCGAGGACGCGCTGGACGTGCTCTGGTTCGACGTGCACGAGGCCGTGCTGGCGGCGGGCGGCGCGGTCACCGACCAGGTGCGGGCGCAGGCCCGCGAGCGCTTCCCGCTGCCGCGCCGCTACGACTTCCGGATGCACGGCTGAGCCGCCCGGCCGCGAACGGCGGTGGGCCCCCTCGGCCGGAGCGGTCGAGGGGGCCCACCAGGAGATACGGCGGGTACCCGCCAGGGCTACGGCCCCGGTTCGCCGGGCTCAGCCCGCGACGATCAGCGCCACCAGCGCGATCAGACCGGCCAGGGTCGGGGCGATGATCCACCAGCACCAGCGGACGGCGACCTCGCCGGCGGCGTCGGGGCGGCCCGCGTTGCGCTCGGCCAGCTCCTGGAGCGAGTCGACCACCTGGTCGGACCAGGCGCGGGTCGGGTCCGGGTCACCCGCGCGGGCGGCCCGGGCGGCCAGCGGGTTGGCGGTGCGGCCGCCGGTGGAGCGCGGGTGGCCCCCGGAGATCACCGGATCGCCGGCCGCCGCGGCCCGGGCGGCCTGCCGGTTGGCCCGCTTGCGCTGGCGCAGCGAGACCGGGACGGCCCACACCTGGTACTTGTTGCCGCTCGCGAACAGCTCGACCGAGTACCCGGCGCGCAGGCCCTCGACCGTCGCCCAGGGGGCTTCGACGGTGCGCAGCGGGTTGCGGACCAGCAGCCGGCGCTCGTTCGCGTAGACCACCGGCCGCAGCGTGTAGGCGATCACCGGGAAGACGAAGACCGGGGCCGCGGCGAGCGCGATCCACGGGGTCCTGCCGGTGCCGGAGACCACCGCGTCGATGATCAGCCAGGCGGCCACGGCGAGCAGCATGACGCCGGAGATGATGCCGGGGACGGATCGGTAGGCCCGGTCGGCGTACTGCGGCTCGGGGGCGGCGGAGCCCTGGTCGGGCTGGCCGGCGGATTCGGTCATGGGGACGATTCTGCACCATGGGTGCCACGGATCCCTAGGGTCGCAGCGGCCCGGATCTGCGGGTTCGCGGCGGGCCCGGAGCCGCCGGCCCGGGTGGCCGCCGGGCGCGGCGGACTCGGGCGGTGCCGCGGACTCGGGCGGTGCCGCGGACCGTCAGGCGGTACGGCGGCGCAGCGTGGCCGCGCCGAGGCCGAGGGCGAGCAGGGTGGCCCCGGCGATGACGGCCAGGTCCACCAGGACGGCGGAGCCGACCCCGGCCGTTGCGGTGAGCCGGGTCATCGCGTCCACCGCGTAGGAGAGCGGCAGCACGTCGGAGGCCCAGCGCAGCCCGGTGGCCATCGAGTCGCGGGGCGCGAACAGTCCGCACAGCAGCAGCTGCGGCAGCAGGACGGCGGGCAGGAACTGCACCGCCTGGAACTCGGTGGCGGCGAAGGCCGAGACCAGCAGGCCCAGCGCCATGCCGAGCAGCCCGTCGCCGACCGCGACCGCGAAGAGCAGCCAGGTCGGCCCGGCGACCCGGACCCCGAGCGGGCCGAGGGCGAGCGCCGAGGCCAGCACGGCCTGGACGAGGGCGACGGCGCCGAACGCCAGGCCGTACCCGAGCAGCAGGTCGAGCCGGCCGAGCGGCATGGTGAGCAGGCGTTCCAGGGTGCCGGTGGTGCGCTCGCGGAGCATCGCGACCGAGGTGACCAGGAACATCACCAGCAGCGGGAAGATGCCGAGCAGGGCCGGGCCGATCCGGTCGAAGGCGCCCGGCTGCCCGTCGAACATGTACTTCAGGAGGGTGAGCAGCACGCACGGCACCACCAGCAGCATGGCGATGGTGCGGGGGTCGTGGCGCAGCTGGGTGAGGACCCGGCGGGCGGTGGCGAGGGTGCGCCGGAGGTTCATCGGACGGTCTCCACGGGTGCCGCCCGGACCAGGCTGAGGAAGGCGGCGTCGATGTCGGTCGCCCCGGTGGCCCGGAGCAGTTCGGCGGGGGTGTCGTGGGCGAGCAGCCGGCCCTCGCGCATCAGCAGCAGGCGGTCGCAGCGGGTGGCCTCGTCCATCACGTGGCTGGACACCAGCAGGGTGGCGCCTTGGTCGGCGAGGTCGCGGAAGAGCCGCCAGAGGTCCTGCCGCAGCACCGGGTCGAGGCCGACCGTGGGCTCGTCGAGGATCAGCAGCTCGGGGGCGCCGAGCAGGGCGGCGGCGAGCGAGACCCGGGCCCGCTGGCCGCCGGAGAGCCGGTCGGCGCGGTCGTCCCGGTGCCCGTCCAGGCCGACCTGGGCGATCACCCGGTCCGGGTCGCCGGCGGGCGCGCCGAGCACGGCGGCGAAGTACCGGAGGTTCTCGGCCACGGTGAGGTCGCTGTAGACGGACGGCGCCTGGGTCACGTAGCCGACCCGGTCGCGCAGCCCGGCGCTGCCGGCGGGGAGGCCGAGCACCTCGACCACCCCGCCGCTGATCCGCTGCACCCCGACCACCGAGCGCAGCAGGGTGGTCTTGCCGCAGCCGCTCGGCCCGAGCAGTCCGGTGATCGACCCGCGCGGGACGTCGAGGTCGAGCCCGTGCAGCACGGTGTGCCCGCCGCGGCGGACGGTGAGGCCGTCGACCCGGATCGCCGGGCCTTCGGCCGCCAAGGAATTCATCATGTGATGAGTTTTGCCTGCCGGCGACGGGCCGTCAAGGGACGGCGCCGAAATCGGCTGTCCCCCGCACCCCGTCGAGCGGCTACCGTGCGGCCGCCGGCCGCGCCGAGCGCGCCACGCCGAGCAGGCCACGACCACCGGGAGCGACCATGACCGGCACACCCGGGCGGGCGCCCGCCCCGCCGTACGGATCAGGCCCTGGGCCGCGGGCGATCTGGCCCTGCTGCGCAGCGTCAACACCCCGGCGATGAAGCAGCACCTCGGCGGCCCGGAGACCGCGGAGCAGCTCCTGCTCCGCCACCGCCGCTACCTCGGCTTCGTGGCGGCCGGCACCGGCCGGATGTTCGCCGTCCTGCTCGGCCCGGAACTGCTGCCGGTCGGCACGATCGGCTACGCGGAACGCGCGTGGCGCGGCGAGCTCGGGTACGAGATGGGGTGGAACGTGCTGCCCCCGTTCCAGGGCCGGGGCATCGCGGGCGCCGCCGTCACCGCGGCGATCACCCGGGCCCGCGCCGAACGGACCCACCCCCACCTGCGGGCCTTCCCGTCCGTCGACAACCCGACGTCCAACGCCCTGTGCCGCACGACCGGCTTCACCCGCATCGCCGAGTGCGACTTCGAATTCCCCCCGGGCACCCTGATGCGAAGCAACGAATGGCGCCTGGACCTCACCTGACCGGCCCCCCGGGGGGCGCCCTACCCCGCCAGATACCCCTGCACCGTCCGGGCCAGCAGCGGGGCAAGGTCCGCGGGCGCGGCGGACGCGAGCGGCTCCACCCCGATCACGTACCGCGCCATGGCCAGCCCGACGATCTGGGACATCATCAGCTCCAGCCGCAACTCCGCCTGCGGGATCCCCAGTTCGGCGGCGGCCGGCCCGACCAGCTCGCTCACCATGAAGCCGCGCATCAGCTGCGCGACCTGCTCGTTGGTGGCAGCGGTCCGCAGCAGTGCGAGCATCCGCTCCCGCACCTCCGGCTGCTCCCAGAGCCCGAGGACGAAGGCGGCGACCCGCTCCCCCACCGTGGCCCGGTCACCGGCCAGCACCTGCCCGACCACCACCCGGGGGTCGATCGGCACCTCCAGCGCGGCCAGGAACAGGCGGTCCTTGGTCCCGAAGTAGTGGTGCAGCAGGGCCGCGTCCACACCGGCGGCCCGGCCGATGGCCCGCATGCTCGCCTTCTCGTAGCCGCGCGCGGCGAACTCCGCGCGGGCCGCCTCCAGCACCGTGCGGCGGGTGTCAGCACCGCCGGGGCGCCGCCCGGTCTTCTTGCGGGCGGCTGGGGGCGGCGGCTGCTCGGCGGAGGTCACCCGATCATTGTCACCGGCCCGGCCCGCGACCGGTCCGCCGGCCGGAGCCACCACACGAGCGGAGAGGGCAGGATTCGAACCTGCGAAGGCGGGCAAAACCACCCGACCAGAGCCAGAGCCCCGGCCCCCGATCAACCACTCCGGGCACCTCTCCCGACACACCGACACACCGGCACCACCCGGCACACCGCGCGGAGAGGGCAGGATTCGAACCTGCGAAGGCGGGCAGAACCACCCGACCGGAGCCAGAGCCCCGGCCCCCGATCAACCACTCCGGGCACCTCTCCTCGTGTTCGGCCCGGACTCCCGCGCCGCTCACGGGAGAAACATTGCCACCCCGGCCTGACCGCCCCCTGACCGTCCACTGACGCCCCGGCGCTCCCACCCGCCCACACCCGCCCACACCCGCCGCACCCGCCCCACCCCGGGCCCGCACGGCATCCCCCCGACGCCCCCACGCCTTCCGGACAGATCTCGGTCCCGCATCGAAAGGCACTGCCCCTAGCGCATGACTACGCGCGTAGATATGCTGGTCTGGTGACTATGTCCACTCTTGCAGCCAATGCCCTCCCCCAGCCTGGCGGCGGGGAGATGCCCCCGGGCGCTGCGGGCAGCGGTCTCGCAGACGTCGCCGCGTCCGAGGCATCGCTCCGCCGCTTCCTGCACGGCCTGCCCGGTGTCGACCAGGTCGGCCTGGAAGCCCGCGCCGCCTCCCTCGGCACCCGGTCGATCAAGGCCACGGCCAAGGCCCGCGCCATCGATCTGGCCATCTCCATGATCGACCTGACCACGCTGGAAGGCGCGGACACGGTCGGCAAGGTGCGCTCGCTCTGCATCAAGGGCCGCAACCCCGACCCCAGCGACCCGAGCACCCCGCAGGTGGCCGCGATCTGCGTCTATCCGGACATGGTCGCCACCGCGAAGGCCACCCTGGCCGGCACCCCGATCCAGGTCGCCTCGGTCGCCACCGCCTTTCCCGCGGGCCGCGCCGCCCTGCCGGTGAAGCTGGCCGACACGGCCGACGCGGTCGCCGCCGGTGCCGACGAGATCGACATGGTGATCGACCGCGGGGCCTTCCTCTCCGGCCGCTACCTGTCGGTCTTCGAGGAGATCGTCGCGGTCAAGGAGGCGTGCAAGCGCCCCGACGGCACCGCCGCCCACCTCAAGGTCATCTTCGAGACCGGCGAGCTGCAGACGTACGACAACGTGCGCCGCGTCTCCTGGCTGGCGATGCTGGCCGGCGCCGACTTCATCAAGACCTCCACCGGCAAGGTCGCGGTCAACGCGACGCCCCCGGTGACCCTGCTGATGCTGGAGGCGGTGCGCGACTTCCGCGCGGCCACCGGCGTGCAGATCGGCGTGAAGCCGGCCGGCGGCATCAAGACCACCAAGGACGCCATGAAGTACCTCGTCATGGTCAACGAGACCCTCGGCGACGACTGGCTGTCCCCGCACTGGTTCCGCTTCGGCGCCTCCAGCCTGCTCAACGACCTGCTGATGCAGCGTCAGAAGCTGACCACCGGCCGGTACTCCGGTCCCGACTACGTGACGGTGGACTGACCCTCATGGCCAAGAACAAGAAGATCGAAGAGCCCGTGGCAGCCACGACCGCATCCGGCCTGTTCGAGTACGCCCCGGCGCCGGAGTCCCCGGCCGCCGCCGGTGACATCGCCACCTCGTACGGCCACTTCATCGGCGGCGAGTTCGTCGACTCCAGCGGCAACGAGGCGCTGAAGACCGTCAACCCGGCCACCGAGCAGGTGCTCGCCGAGTTCGCGCACGGCACCGACGAGGACGTCGACCGGGCCGTCGCGGCGGCCCGCCGCGCCTTCGCCGACTGGTCCGCGCTGCCCGGCAGCGAGCGCGCCAAGTACCTGTTCCGGATCGCCCGGATCATCCAGGAGCGCTCCCGCGAGCTGGCGGTGCTGGAGTCGATCGACAACGGCAAGCCGATCCGCGAGACCCGCGACGTCGACCTCCCGCTGGTCGCCGCGCACTTCTTCTACTACGCGGGCTGGGCCGACAAGCTCGACTTCGCCGGCTACGGCGCCAACCCGCGCCCGCTGGGCGTGGCCGGCCAGGTCATCCCGTGGAACTTCCCGCTGCTGATGCTGGCGTGGAAGATCGCACCGGCGCTGGCCACCGGCAACACGGTCGTGCTCAAGCCGGCCGAGACCACCCCGCTGACCGCGCTGCGCTTCGCCGAGATCTGCCGCCAGGCGGGTCTGCCCAAGGGCGTCGTCAACATCGTCACCGGCGACGGCCGCACCGGCGCCGCGCTGACCGCCCACCCGGACGTCAACAAGGTGGCCTTCACCGGCTCCACCCCGGTCGGCCGGGCGATCGCCAAGCAGCTGGCGGGCAGCCGCAAGAAGCTGTCGCTGGAGCTCGGCGGCAAGGCCGCCAACATCGTCTTCGACGACGCGCCGATCGACCAGGCGGTCGAGGGCATCGTCAACGGCATCTTCTTCAACCAGGGCCACGTCTGCTGCGCGGGCTCGCGCCTGCTGGTCCAGGAGTCGATCCAGGACGAGCTGCTGGACGCGCTCAAGCGCCGGATGGACACCCTGCGGGTCGGCGACCCGCTGGACAAGAACACCGACATCGGCGCCATCAACTCGGCCGCGCAGCTGGCCCGGATCACCGAGCTGACCGCCGCCGGCGAGGCCGAGGGCGCCGAGCGCTGGTCGCCCTCCTGCGACCTGCCCGGCACCGGTTTCTGGTTCCGCCCGACCCTGTTCACCGGCGTCTCCCAGGCCCACCGGATCGCCCGCGAGGAGATCTTCGGCCCGGTCCTGTCGGTGCTGACCTTCCGCACCCCCGCCGAGGCGGTCGAGAAGGCCAACAACACCCCCTACGGCCTGTCGGCCGGCATCTGGACCGAGAAGGGCTCGCGGATCCTGTGGACCGCCTCCCGCCTGCGGGCCGGTGTGGTGTGGGCCAACACCTTCAACAAGTTCGACCCGACCTCGCCGTTCGGCGGCTACAAGGAGTCGGGCTACGGCCGCGAGGGTGGCCGGCACGGTCTGGAGGCCTACCTCGATGTCTGACATCTCCCTGCGTCTTGACGTCCTCAAGACCTACAAGCTGTACGTCGGCGGGAAGTTCCCGCGCTCCGAGAGCGGGCGGGTGTACGAGGTGACCGACAGCAAGGGCCAGTGGCTCGGCAACGCCCCGCTCGGTACCCGCAAGGACACCCGGGACGCCGTGCTGGCGGCCCGCGCCGCCGTCAAGGGCTGGTCCGGCGCCACCGCGTACAACCGCGGCCAGGTGCTGTACCGGGTCGCCGAGATGCTCCAGGGCCGCCGCGAGCAGTTCGCCGCCGAGGTGGCCGCCGCCGAGGGCGTCGCGGTCAAGAAGGCCGCCGCGCTGGTGGACGCCGCGATCGACCGCTGGGTCTGGTACGCGGGCTGGACCGACAAGATCGCCCAGATCGCGGGCGGCGCCAACCCGGTCGCCGGTCCGTTCTTCAACCTCTCCACCCCGGAGCCCAGCGGCGTCATCGGCGTCGTCGCCCCGCAGACCGGGTACGGGCACTCGCTGCTCGGCCTGGTCGAGGTGATCGCCCCGGCGATCGCCGCGGGCAACACCGTGGTGGTCGCGGCCGCCGCCGACGCCCCGATGCCGGCCCTCTCGCTCGGCGAGGTGCTGGCCACCTCGGACCTGCCCGGCGGCGTGGTCAACATCATCTCCGGGCGGACGGCGGACATCGCGCCGACCCTGGCGACCCACCAGGACATCAACGGGCTGGACCTCGCCGGCGCGATCGCCGCCGAAGGTCCCGGCGCGGCGGCGGCGCTGGAGGCCGGTGCCGCGGATACGCTGAAGCGAGTCGTCCGACCGGCGCTCGACCCGTCCGCGCAGGACTGGACCGCCGCGCCCGGCACCGAGCGGCTGCTGTCGTTCCTGGAGACCAAGACGGTCTGGCACCCGATGGGTATCTGACCCTGCGGGCCACCGGTACCGGCAGCCCGCAGGTAACAACTCCACAGACCGGCCGTCCCTTGTGCCCCTACCCCCCCGGGGGCCCGGACGTGCCGATGACGGACCCGCACCTCTCCCCCCCTGGTGCGGGTCCGTCCATGTTCTCCCCGCCCCAGCGGCGGGCCGCGCCGCGGCGGTGTGACGCAAGCCGCTGCCGACGGGTTACGGTCCGCCCCGCCGATGCGTCAGACTGGTGTCTCGTGAGTGACTCCCCGCTGAATGGCCTGCCGACGCCCGGTACCCGCGTGATCCTGCTGTCCGGCCCCTCCGGCTCGGGGAAGTCCTCGCTCGCCGAGCGCAGCGGCCTCCCGGTGCTCCAGCTCGACGACTTCTACAAGGACGGCGACGACCCGACCCTGCCGCTCTTCCCGGACGGCGGGACGGACTGGGACTCCCCGCTGTCCTGGCACCGCGAGCAGGCGCTGGCGGCGATCCGGCTGCTGATCACGGACGGCCGCGCCGAGGTGCCGGTCTACTCCATCCCCGCCAACGGCCGCGACGGCAGCCGCACCCTCGACCTGCGCGGCGCCCCGGCCTTCATAGCGGAGGGCATCTTCGCCGCCGAACTGGCCGGGCAGTGCGCGGCCGAGGGCCTGCTCGGCGAGGCGCTGTGCCTGCGCAACCGCCCGCTGACCACCGCCTGGCGGCGCTTTCGCCGGGACGTCCGGGAGGGCCGCAAGTCCGTCCCGTACCTGGTGCGCCGCGGCTGGCGGCTGATGCGGGCCGAGCGCGGCATCGTGGCCCGGCAGGTGGAGCTCGGGGCGGCCGCCTGCGCCGGCCCGGAGGCCTCCCGGCGGGTCCGCGCGGTCGCCGAGCGCCGGCCGGTCGCGGTCGGCGCCTGACGGGCCGCCCGACGGCCTTCCACGGCCCCGGCCTCCCGGGGCCCGGGGCGGGACCCCGGAGGCCGGCACGACGCAGCACGGAGGGGCCCGGCGCCTCTCCCCGGCACCGGGCCCCTCCGTATCTCGGACTGCGATCCCCCGCCGGTGGCCGCTCCCCCGAGTCGGCCACCGCTGATCCGCGGTCCTGCCCCGTCCCCCGACGGGTGTCCTTGGTACCGGTCAGGCCACCAGCTCGCCGAAGGCGCGGCAGGTGTCACCGGTGCGGTTGAGCTGGTCGTCGTCGCGCAGCCGGCGCAGCGCGCGCCAGATGCTGCTCTTCACGGTGCCGACGCTGATGCCGAGGATGTCGGCGATCTCCGGGTCGGTCCGGCCCTCGTAGTAGCGCAGCACCAGCATGGTGCGCTGGTTCTCCGGCAGCTTCGCCAGCGCCTGCCAGAGCACGGTGCGCAGCTCGGTGCCGCCCATCGCGTCCGTGTCGCCGACCGTCTCCGGCAGCTCCTCGGTCGGGTACTCGTTGACCTTGCGGCGGCGCCAGGCGGAGATGTGCAGGTTGGTCATGGTGCGCCGGAGGTAGCCCCCGAGCGCGGCCTTGTCGGCGATCCGGTCCCAGGCGCGGTAGGTGCTGAAGAGCGCGCTCTGCAGCAGGTCCTCGGCCTCGAAGCGGTCACCGGTCAGGTGGTACGCCGTGGCGAACAGCGAGGCGCGGCGCTCACGCACGTAGGCGGTGAACTCGGCGCTGCGGTCGGCGGCCGACCGCTGCTCCGGCGCGGCGGGCTCCGCAGCCGCCGGCGCCAGACGCAGCAGCGTGGTGCCCGGGATCCTGCGGTCGTCCGGCTCCCCCGAGCCGGCCCCCTCGACCGCGGACCCGTCGCCGCCCGGACGGACCGGGAGGATCCCCCGGAGCGTCAGGGTGGTCCCGGAGTCGACCGGACTCCCCATCCGGCCGATCCCGTGCAGTTCCCCCCTGCCCGTGCCCATCGGGCGTCGGACTCCGGCGCTGTGTGCGCACCCCCGTACGATCACGGCGCCGGATGCTTCGTCGGTCCGCACCTCGTACCGGGTCCGCGGGGTCGCGGCGGATGAGTGCGCGGTGCGGACGGCCCCGGTGGTGCGGGTCTTCAGCGTTGCGGTCATCATGCGCCCCCATGGTCGGTACGTGCGGGTCCTTGCCTCCGCCGTCCGCTCCGGGTCGGTGACCTGGGGCGTTCTTCGGCGACAAGGAAAATCCTGCCAACCGCTCGTCATCGCGGTGTCCGCCGACTGTCACAGGGCTGTCACAGCGGACGGGACTTTCGTCCGTACCGCTGCCACACCGCCGTGGACGCGCGAAGCGGTGGTTCCGGTTCCGTCGAACACCGACCGGGACCTGATGGGTGAATCGGCGGCCCGGGTGGGCCAGAATGAGGCCGTGCCTTTCCTGCTTCTGATCGAGGACGACGACGCCATCCGGACCGGCCTCGAACTCGCCCTCACCCGCCAGGGTCACCGTGTGGCCGCCGCAGCCTCGGGCGAGGACGGCCTCAAGCTCTTCAAGGAGCAGCGTCCGGACCTGATCGTGCTGGACGTGATGCTGCCGGGCATCGACGGCTTCGAGGTGTGCCGTCGGATCCGGCGCACCGACCAGTTGCCGATCATCCTGCTCACCGCGCGTTCCGACGACATCGACGTGGTGGTCGGCCTGGAGTCCGGGGCCGACGACTACGTGGTCAAGCCGGTCCAGCCGCGGGTCCTGGACGCCCGGATCCGGGCCGTGCTGCGCCGGGGCGAGCGGGAGAGCTCCGACTCCGCCAGCTACGGCGGGCTGGTGATCGACCGCTCCGCGATGACGGTCACCAAGGACGGCGAGGACCTCCAGCTCACCCCGACCGAGCTGCGGCTGCTGCTGGAGCTGAGCCGCCGGCCCGGCCAGGCGCTCTCCCGCCAGCAGTTGCTGAGGCTGGTGTGGGAGCACGACTACCTGGGAGACTCCCGGCTGGTGGACGCCTGTGTCCAGCGGCTGCGGGCGAAGGTGGAGGATGTGCCGTCGGCCCCGACACTGATCCGCACCGTGCGCGGTGTGGGCTACCGGCTCGATCCGCCGTCGTAGCCCGCCCGATCCGACCCGTCTGTGAGAACCGTTGACTGACCCCCAGAGCCCGCGGCCGCGCCGCGGCGCGTTCTTCCGCGCCGCGCCGTGGCGCCGCCTGCGCTCGCTGCGGGTGCGGCTGATCGCGGTGTTCGCGGCGGTCGCGCTGATCACCGCGGTCTCCGCCTCCGGCATCGCCTACTGGCTGAACCGGGACGCGGTGCTCAAGCGCGCCCAGGACACCGCGCTGAACGACTTCCGGGTCTCGCTGACCCGCAACGTCTCCGCGCTGCCGCAGGACGCCACCTGCCCCGAACTGGCCGACCTGGCCACGCAGGTGGCCGGCTCCGGGCTCAACTACGACGTGCTGGTGGTCGACGAGAGCCGGCCGGACTGCCTGGCCTCCTCGGACCCGTCCCGGTTCACCCTGGCCAAGGTCCCGGTGACGCTGCAGACCACGGTCGGCCGGCCGCGCGAGGCCGGGCCGGGCAGCCCGAGCGGCTACCACCTGTACTGGCAGCGGGTGAACCTGGACGCGCCGTACCTGATCGGCGGCAGCAAGGTGGTGCCCACCAACCTGACCGCCTACATGTTCAAGTCGCTGGACACCGAGCGGGCCGACCTCAACACGCTGGGCTGGTCGCTGGCGATCGCCACCCTGCTGGCCCTGATCGGGTCGGCGCTGCTGGCCCAGGCCGCGTCGGCAACCGTGCTGCGCCCGGTGAAGCGGCTCGGCGAGGCGGCCCGGCAGCTCGGCGAAGGCAAGCTCGACACCCGGCTGGAGGTCGAGGGCGGGGACGAACTCGCCGATCTGGCACGGACCTTCAACCGCACCGCGGAGTCGCTGTCCGACCAGGTCGCGGAGTTGAGCGCGCGCGAGGCGCAGAGCCGGCGGTTCGTCGCCGACATGTCGCACGAACTGCGCACCCCGCTCACCGCGATGACCGCCGTCACCGACATCCTGGAGGACGAGGCGGACGCGCTGGACCCGATGATCGAACCGGCCGTGCGGCTGGTGGTCAGCGAGACCCGCCGGCTGTCCGACCTGGTGGAGAACCTGATGGAGGTGACCCGCTTCGACGCCGGCACCGCCAAGCTGGTCGCCGACGAGGTGGACATAGCCGACCTGATCATGTCCTGCATCGACGGCCGGGCCTGGTACGACGCCGTCGTGGTGGACGCCCCGCGCGGGATCCGGGCCATGGTCGATCCGCGCCGCCTCGACGTGGTGCTGGCCAACCTGATCGGCAACGCGCTCAAGCACGGCGGCTCCCCGGTCCGGGTCACCGTCCGGCAGGAGGGCGAGGAGGTCGTGGTGCGGGTCTCCGACAGCGGTCCCGGCATCCCCGAGGACGTGCTGCCGCACGTGTTCGACCGGTTCTACAAGGCGGACAAGGGTCGGGCCAGGTCGGAGGGGAGCGGGCTCGGGCTGTCGATCGCGATGGCCAACGCCCAGATCCACGGCGGCACCATCACCGCCGCCAACGGCGAGCGCGGCGCGGTCTTCACCCTCCGGCTGCCGCTCACCCCGCCCACCCGCGACGGACAGGAGGGCGAGCTGTGACGGCCCGCAGAACCCTGGCCGCGACCGCCCTCCTGCTGCTCACGCTGGCCGGCTGCGGGATCCGGCCGACCGCCGTCCCGGTGGACGCGGGCGCGCCCGCCAGCCGTACGGCCTGCCCGACCGTGCCGCGGGTGCCGAGCGCACCGTCCGTACCGAGCCCGCCGGCCGTCACCGCGGCCCCCGGCCCGCGCACCGCCCGGCCCTCCCCGTCGGTCACCCCCGGCGCCGGCGCGTCGCCCTCGGCCGGGCTGTTCAGCGCCTCGCCCACCCCCGTGCCGTCCGCCGCGCCGTGCTCCTGACGCTCCGCGCGGCGGCGGGAACCGGGCGCGACCCGCTCCGCGTCCTTGGCACCGTGCACCGACATGGCACCACCACCCGCGCCGAGGACTGCGGCGCAGCCTCCGGGGACGAGCCGACCGATCCGGCCCCCCGGCGGGAGGTGTCCCGTCCGCTGCGGACGGTGGTGCGGCTCCTGCTGGCGGCCCACCTGCTGCTGCTCGGCTGGCTCTCGCTGCGCCCGCTGCCGGTGAGTTGGACCTACCCGGCCAACCTCAGCCCGTTCGCCTCCGTCCAGCAGGCCTTCGCACTCGGGGGTTGGGCGGGTGCCCGGCAACTGGCGGGCGGCCTGCTGCCGTTGGCGCCGTTCGGGGCCCTGCTGCCGCTGGCGGGCGAGCGCCTGCGCACCGCCTGGCTGCCGTCGCTGCTGCGCACCGCGGGGGTCTCGGCGCTGCTCGCCACCGGTCTGGAGATCGCCGAGGGCTGGGCCCCCGGCCACGTGCTGAACGTCGACGACATCCTGCTGGGCACGCTGGGCGCGGCCGCCTGCCACCTGGCCGTGGTGCCGGCGGTGCGGGCCCTGCTGCTGCGCGAGCGCCCCGTCCGGGCCGCGGCGGCGCCACCGGCCGCGCCCGCGGCCGAACCGGCCGCCACCGTGCCCGCCACCGCGCCCGGGGCCGAGCCGGAGGGCCGGTGGGAGCTGCCGCGGGTCCGCCAGCCGTACGAGCGCGGCACGACGGGGACGACCTTCCGCGGGCTCAGCCACTCGGGCAGCCCGTCGCACCGCTGAGACCTGCCCCGCCCTGTCCGTCCCTTCCCGGATCGGCCGACTGCGTTCGCCTGCACGCCCGCTGACGCGCCCGCGTCCCGGCGGGTACGCCGTCCACGACCGGCCGGTTCCGCCCTCAGGTCGGGGACGACCCCTGAAACTCCCCTGACTCCCGGCTACGCCGACCCGGGGAGAGTCGGGGGGCAGGGATCCGCATCGGGGCTGACGTCCGGCGGCCGCGCGGCCAGCAGGATGGAGTCATGCCCGCCGGAGAGACCGGCACCGGGCCACACACCTCGGAGACATCGATGAGCCGCCGCCTTGCCCGCCCCCGCCACAACCGCGTCATCGCCGGCGTCTGCGCCGGGCTCGCCGAGCGGTTCGGCCTCACCCCGTGGACCGTCCGGATCATCGCCCTGGTCTCCTGCCTGCTGCCCGGCCCGCAGTTCCTGCTCTACCTGCTGCTGTGGATCCTGCTGCCGCAGGAGGCGTGAGCCGCCCGCGGCCACCGGCCGCCGTACGCCTGAGGGCCGCCTCCCGATCGGGGAGGCGGCCCTCGGGCCGTGCGGGGGGCGGGATCAGCCGGGCAGGCCGGGAAGGCCGGGGACGGCACCGGCGCCCGCGCCGAGGCCGCTGATCGTGTTGACCACGCCGCCGACCGGGGTCTTGGACAGGCCCTGGCCGCCGGGGACGGAGTCCAGGCCACCCATCCGGTTGGAGCCGGCGGCACGCGCGGCGTCCGCCATCGGCGCTGAGGCCGGGGCGGCCTCGCCGGCGGGGGCCTCAGCGGCCGGGGCGTCCTCGGCGGCCGCGGCCGGCGCCGCCGGGGCGGGGTTCAGCGGGCTGGCCGCGCCGAGGGTGCCGACCGCCTCTGTCACCTCGCCGCCGCCCGGCACCTGGTTGACCGCGCCGGTCGCGGCGCCGGCCGCCGCACCGGCGACCGCGGGGTTGGCCAGTGTGGTCGGGAGTCCGAGGCCGCCGGCGCCGGCGGCAGAGGCGGTACCCGCGGCCACGGCGGCGATCGCGACACCGAGCGCAGCCGTACCGGCAGCCTTGAGAGTGGCCTGCTTCATGTGTGGAGTCCTCGTCCTCGTCGGGCCGGCGCGCATGGCGCGGCCCCGGGAGGCCGCCGACACTACGCCGTGTCAGAAGTGACTGACACACCGTAGTGAGCGGACCCGGCGAGGACCAAAGGCACGTCACTCGTCCGAGTGATCAGCCGTACGGGTGCCGGGCCGGGGCGGCGCCGGCACCCGTCCGCCCGGCCGTCAGGCGCGGGACTGGAACAGCCACTCCGCCTTGAGCTCGGCGTAGCCCGGCTTGATCACGTCGTTGATCATCGCCAGCCGCTCGTCGAAGGGCAGGAACGCCGACTTCATCGCGTTGACGGTGAACCACTCCATGTCGCCCAGGGTGTAGCCGAAGGCGTCCACCAGGTGGCCGAACTCCTGGCTCATGCTGGTGCCGCTCATCAGCCGGTTGTCGGTGTTGACCGTGACCCGGAACTTCAGCCGGCTGAGCAGCCCGATCGGGTGCTCGGCGTACGAGGCCGCGGCCGCGGTCTGCAGGTTGGAGGTGGGGCACATCTCCAGCGGGACCCGCTTGTCGCGGACGTACGCGGCCAGCCGGCCGAGCTCGACCCGGCCGTCCTCGTGCACCGTGATGTCGTCGACGATCCGCACGCCGTGACCGAGCCGGTCGGCGCCGCAGCACTGCAGCGCCTCCCAGATCGACGGCAGGCCGAAGGCCTCGCCGGCGTGGATGGTGAAGTGGTTGTTCTCGCCCTTGAGGTAGTCGAAGGCGGCCTGGTGGCGGGTGGGCGGGTGACCGGCCTCGGCGCCGGCGATGTCGAAGCCGACCACGCCCTGGTCGCGGTGGCGGTTGGCCAGCTCGGCGATCTCCTGCGAGCGGGCGGCGTGCCGCATCGCGGTGATCAGGGTGCCGACCCGGATCCGGTGGCCGTTGGCGCGCGCGTTGGCCTCGCCGAGGCGGAAGCCCTCGTTGACCGCCTCGACGACCTCGTCGAGGGTCAGCCCGGCCTCCAGGTGCTGCTCGGGGGCGTACCGGACCTCCGCGTAGACGACGCCGTCGGCGGCGAGGTCCTCGGCGCAGTCGGCGGCGACCTTGATCAGGGCCTCACGGGTCTGCATCACGGCGCAGGTGTGGGCGAAGGTCTCCAGGTAGCGGACCAGCGAGCCGGAGTCGGCGGCCTCGCGGAACCACACCCCGAGCTTGGTCGGGTCGGTGGTCGGCAGGCCCTGGTAACCGCAGGCGGCGGCCAGCTCGACGATGGTCTCGGGGCGGAGCCCGCCGTCCAGGTGGTCGTGCAGGAGCACCTTCGGGGCGCGGGCGATCTGGTCGGGCGTGGGAATGCGGGGGCCGGTGGTGCCCGCGGCGGCAGGGATCTGGGTCTCCATTGCGAGAGGGTAGCTCCTACGCGCGTAGATTTCCACCTCGGCACGCCGGGGAGCGCCGAGCGTTCACCGGAGCGGGGCCCGCGTTCACCGGCTGTCGCCGCCGGTCCCGCCGGCCGTCCGGCGGGCCTGTCCGAGAGGCCCGTCCGGGGTCGGCGCCGGGGCCGCCGGACCGCCCGCTCAGCCGTGGTCCAGCAGCCGCCCGCGCCGGGACAGCACGAAGTCCCGGAAGGCCGCCACCGGCGGGGTCCAGGCACGGCCCGCGACCCAGGCCAGCCCGATCGCCCGCCGGGTGCGCGGGGCGGTGACCTCCAGCTCCACCACCCCGGGCCGGGGCACCAGGGCCGGCGGCAGCAGCGCCACCCCCAGCCCCGCCGCGACCAGCCCGCGCAGGGTCTCCGCCTCCTCCCCCTCGAAGGCGATCCGCGGCGTGAACCCGGCCTCCGCACAGAACCCGTCGGTGATCAGCCGCAGCCCGTACCCCTCCTCCACCGCCACGAACGGCTCCTGCGCCACCTCGGCCAGCCGGATCCGCCGCCGCCCGGCCAGCCGGTGGTCGGCCGGCACCGCCAGATGCAGCTGCTGCTCGTCCAGCGGGCGGGCCACCAGGTCCGGCGCGTCCGGCAACGGGGAGACCAGGCAGAGGTCCAACTCGCCCGCGCGCAGCCGGTCCAGCATCGCCGCCACGTAGTCCTGGACCAGCTGGAACCGGACCCGCGGGTGGTCCGCGCGGAAGCCGCGCAGCAGCGCCGGCACCGCGTCCGTCCCCATCGTGTGCAGGAAGCCGAACGCGACCCGGCCGGCCTCCGGATCCGCCTCCGCGCGGGCCGCCTCCGCCCCCTGCTCCAGCTCCGCCAGCGCCCGCTCCACCGAGCCGAGCAGCAGCCGCCCCGCCCTGGTCAGCCGTACCGTCCGGCCCTGACGGGCCAGCAGGTCCACCCCGAGCTCCGCCTCCAACCGGGCCACCGCCCGCGACAGCGTCGGCTGCGGCATGTCCAGCAGCTGGGCGGCCTGGGTGACGTGCTCCAGCCGGGCCACCGCGGCGAACTGGGCCAGCTGCGGCGCCAGTCGGACCGCGACCGAGTCCGGCTCCAGTTCGGCGGGGCGGACCGGCGGCGAGCTCTCCTCATACGTCATGGCATGAATTCTGGCTCGTTCATGCATTGGACGCATCAGACGGCGCGGTCATACCGTCGAGACATGCCGCCCGCCAGTACCGGGGCACCCGCGGTCATGCTGCCGGGTGCCCTCTCCCAGCCGTCCCCAGCCGCCTCCTCCGCCTCTGCCGCCGCCGCTCCTGCCGCCGCCTCGACCGCGGCCGACACCCGGCTCCGGCCCGGCGACCGGGCCTTCCGCCGCGCCAACCTCGCGCTGTTCGCCGCCGGGATCGCCACCTTCGTCCTGCTGTACGCCACCCAGGGCCTGCTGCCGCTGCTCTCCCAGGACCTCGATCTCACGCCGGGCCAGGCCAGTTGGACCGCCTCGGCGGCCACCCTCGGCCTCGCCCTGGCCCTGCTGCCGGCCAGCGCGCTGTCCGACCGGTACGGGCGCACCGCCGTGATGACCGCCTCCGTGCTCGCCGCCTCCGCGCTGGCCCTGCTGCTCCCGCTCGCCCCCGACCTGACCACCCTCACCGCGCTGCGGGCCCTCCAGGGCGCGGCCCTCGCCGGGCTGCCGGCCACCGCGATGGCGTACCTCGCCGAGGAGATCCACCCGAGCGCGCTCGCCTCGGCGATGGGGCTGTACGTGGCCGGCAACTCGATCGGCGGCATGGGCGGGCGGCTGGTCTCCGGCTGGGTGGGCGCCGCCTGGGGCTGGCGCTGGGGCCTGGCCGCCTCGGCGGTGGTCGCGCTGCTGGCCGCCCTCGCGTTCCGGCTGCTGATCCCCGCCGCCCGCCAGTTCCGCCGCACCCCGGTCGACGCCCGGGCGCTCCGGCGGACGGTCGCGGCCCACCTGCGCGATCCGCTGCTGCTGCGGCTGTACGCGCTGGGCGCCCTGTTCATGGCGGTCTTCGGCGCGGTCTACAACACCGTCGGCTACCGGCTCACCTCCGCGCCCTTCCACCTGCCGCAGTCCATGGCCGCCTCGATCTTCGTGGTGTACCTGGTCGGCACCGTCTCCTCCGCCAACGCGGGCCGCCTGACCGGCCGGCTCGGCCGCCGCGGCACCCTGTACGTCGCGATCGGCACGACCGCCGGCGGCCTGCTGCTCTCGCTGGCGGGGTCGCTGCTCTGCGCGCTGCTCGGGCTGGTGCTGATCACCGCCGGGTTCTTCATCGGCCACGCCACCGCCTCCTCCTCGGTCGGCCGCACCGCCACCCACGGCCGCGCCCAGGCCTCCGCGCTTTACCTGATCGCCTACTACCTGGGCAACAGCCTCGGCGGCACGGTCGGCGCCGACGCCTACCACGCGGCCGGCTGGTCCGGCGCGGCGGCGGTCGGCCTCACCGCGATGGCCCTGGCGGCGGGCGTGACCCTGTACGCCACCCGCCAGGCGATCCGCGCCCGGCGTGCCCCGGCCCTGGATACACTCCGAGCATGAGCATCGATCCGGCCGTGTACGCCCGGTTGCGCGAGATCGCCGATCAGCTGCCGCAGGTGCCGGGCATCAGCAAGATCGAGATTGCCAACGGCGAGATCGTGATGATGATGTCGCCGGTCCGGCGACACGAACTGGCCGTCCTGCGCATCGCCCGTCAGCTCAACGCACAGTTGCCCGTGACGCACCCTGGTTTCGTCGCACACGCCGGGGCCGACCTGGAGGACGCCGGGCTCGGCCGACTCCGGTGCCCGGACCTCATGGTGTTCGCCGAGAGCGCGTTGGAGGGCGAAGCCCCGGCTCTCCTCCCCCACGAGGTCCTGCTGGTCGTCGAGATCGTCTCGAAGTCGAACCCGGAGAACGACTACGAGGACAAGGTCCGGGACTACGCCGCCATGGGCATCCCGCTCTACCTCCTGGTCGACCCCCGCAAGGGGACCGGGATCGTGCACGACCTGCCCGGGTACTCGGCCCGCACACCCTTCACGTTCGGCGACACCGTCACCGTGGGCCCCTGGACGATCGACACCACCACACTGCGGACCTACGCCTGACCCGCCCCCGGCACGGCCACCTCGCACCAGAGCGTCCCGCCCGAGGAGTGCCCCAGCCGGTCCGCCCACCCGATCACCGGCAGCAGCGACGCCTGCACCCCGGCGCCCCGGAGCTCCCCGACCCTGCCGGTCCCTTCCTCCACCACAAGCTCCCCGGCCCGGGGCACCGACTGCTCCGCGATCATCCGAACTCCTCCCGCACTGCCCGACGGTGACATTCCGCGCACCCATCGTCACCACTCGGCGCTACGCTGGGAAGGCACGGCACGTCCGCACCGGCGCTGAGTCGACCGGGTGGCTCCGGCGCGCACTGGAGGACCTTCGAGGATGAACAGCACCCAGTGGTTCAAGAGCAGTTACAGCGACGCCCAGGGCAACGGCGACTGCGTCCGCGTCTCCTTCACCCATCTCGCCACCACCAGCACCGTCCTGATCGGCGACACCAAAACCCGCACGCCACCCTCACCGTCCCCGCCACCGCCTGGGCCGACTTCGTCACCGCCGTCGCCAACGGTGAGTTCAGCGAGACGTGACCGTCGGTCAGGCTGCCGGTGAGTGGAAGCGGACCTCGGCCTCAGAGCCGGGCACCAGGTGGATGTCGAGTTCGGATTCCAGGGCACCCGCCAACCGCTCCAGCAGCGGCAGGGTGGGCACCGTGTCACCGCCCTCGATCCGGGAGATCTGCGGCTGCGTCATACCTGCCCGGCGGGCGACCTCGGTCTGCGAGATGCCGAGCGCGGTGCGGCGGTCGTACACCGCTTGACCGAGCGCGAGTGCGTACCGGATCTCCTGGCGGGCGGCGGTGACCGCCGGGGCCTCCGGTGCGGGCTCGCCCAGGAGGGCACGAGTGCGAGCGGTCTTCCATCGGGAGTGGTTCATCGCAGCTCTCCTTCGGTGACCGTCCGACTGAACTCGTCGTGGGCGGGGCCGTGCTCGGCCTCACAGATCTTCTGCGCCCACACCGCGCGGTTGACCTCTGCAGTCTCCCGCATCCGCCTCTTCGTGAACACCGTCAGTAGGACGACGCGCCGCCCCGGGGCGAGCCAGTACGTCAGCCGGGTCGCCTGCCCCTCGAGCATGAAGCGGAGCTCCCGCACAGGCCCAGCCAGGTGCCGCGCATATGGTTCGCCCAGCATGGTGGGGTCGTCGGCGAGGAGATCGACGCTCTCCTCGGCCTTCAGAAATTGCCGCGGCGGGAGCCGACCGAGCCAGTCCCGGATCTCCGGCTCAATCTCGACGAGGAAACGACAAGCGCCCATGCACTCCAGTGTATATGCACTGAAATGCATGGGCGCTCCGGTTTCGCCGGGTCAGGCGATGCGGTCCAGCACGATCGGCTTCGGGGTGAAGGCGGTGCCCTCCGGGGAGATGGTGATGCCCCCGGCCAGCGCCTCCATCGCGTAGTCGTAGCGCTCGGGGGTGTCGGTGTGCAGGGTCAGCAGCGGCTGCCCGGCCTTGACCGCCTCGCCCGGCTTGGCGTGGATCTCCACGCCCGCGCCGGCCTGCACCGGGTCCTCCTTGCGGGCGCGGCCCGCACCCAGGCGCCAGGCGCAGACGCCGACGGCGTACGCGTCCAGGCCGGTGAGCAGGCCGGAGGCGGACGCGGTGACCACGTGCTGCTCGCGGGCGACCGGGAGCGGGGCGTCGACGTCGCCGCCCTGGGCGCTGATCATGCGGCGCCAGTGGTCCATCGCGGAGCCGTCGCGCAGCGCGTCCGCCGGGTCCTTGCCGTGCACGCCCGCCGCGGCGAGCATCTCGCGGGCCAGCGCCAGGGTCAGCTCGACCACGTCGGCGGGGCCGCCGCCGGCCAGCACCTCGACCGACTCGCGGACCTCCAGCGCGTTGCCCGCGGTGAGGCCGAGCGGGGTCGACATGTCGGTGAGCAGGGCGACGGTGTTGACGCCGGCCGCCTTGCCCAGGCCGACCATGGTGCGGGCCAGCTCCTGGGCGTCGGGCAGGTTCTTCATGAAGGCGCCGGAGCCGACCTTGACGTCCAGGACCAGGGCGCCGGTGCCCTCGGCGATCTTCTTGGACATGATCGAGCTGGCGATCAGCGGGATCGCCTCGACCGTGCCGGTGACGTCGCGGAGCGCGTACAGCTTCTTGTCGGCGGGGGCGAGGCCGTCGCCGGCCGCGCAGATCACGGCGCCCGCACCGCGCAGCACGTCCATCATCTCGTCGTTGGAGAGCAGTGCGCGCCAGCCGGGGATGGACTCCAGCTTGTCCAGGGTGCCGCCGGTGTGGCCGAGGCCGCGGCCGGACAGCTGCGGGACGGCCGCGCCGCAGGCGGCGACCAGCGGGGCGAGCGGGAGGGTGATCTTGTCGCCGACGCCGCCGGTGGAGTGCTTGTCCGAGGTGGGCACGCCGAGGGCGGCGAAGTCCATCCGGACGCCCGAACGGATCATCGCGTCGGTCCAGCGGCTGATCTCGCGCAGGTTCATCCCGTTCAGCAGGATCGCCATCGCCAGGGCGGACATCTGCTCGTCGGCGACCTCGCCGCGGGTGTAGGCGTCGATCACCCAGTCGATCTGGGCGTCGGAAAGCTCGCCGCGGTCACGCTTGGTCCGGATGACGGAGGGGGCGTCCATGGGTTCTCCAAGAGGGTGGGGCACGTACTCAGGTGCGGGAGAAAGCGAAGAGTGTCGCGGGAGAGGGCCCGGTCAGGGCCTTCCCGCGACACTCTACGCGCGTAACAAACAGGGGTGCTAGAGCCGCTCCGGGCCGAACGCGTCGGGCAGCACCTCGGCCATCGGCTTCACCCCGGAGGGCAGCTCGACCAGCAACTCGGGCCCGCCGTGCTCGAACAGCAGCTGGCGGCAGCGACCGCACGGCATCAGCAGCTCACCGGCGCCGTCGACGCAGGTGAAGGCGACCAGCCGGCCGCCGCCACTGGCGTGCAGCGCAGAGACCAGGCCGCACTCGGCACACAGGCCGAGCCCGTACGAGGCGTTCTCCACGTTGCAGCCGGTGACCGTCCGCCCGTCGTCCACCAGCGCCGCCGCGCCGACCGGGAACTTGCTGTACGGGGCGTAGGCACGCGACATCGCGTCGCGGGCCGCCTCCCGCAGCGCCTCCCAGTCGGGAGCGGTGGGCGCCGTCACTTGCCCTGCCCCTTGCGGTAGATCTGGCCGTCGGCCTTCGGCGGGCGCAGGCGCTGCGAGGCCGCCGCGAGGACCACCAGGGTGATCACGTACGGGGTGGCGACGATCAGCGGGCGCTGCACCGAGTCGGTGGTGGCGTACCAGACCGTCAGGGCGCCGGCCACCACGATGCTGATCAGCGCCGGGGTGTACTTGCGGCGGTAGGACTGCCAGAGCGCCACCACGGCCATCGCCACGGCGACGATCACCAGCAGGACGTGGACGTTGTCCGCGTCGCGCAGCTGGAGGCTGTCGGTGAAGCCGAACAGGCCGGCGCCCATGGCGAGACCGCCGGGCATCCAGTTGCCGAAGATCATCGCGGCCAGACCGATGAAGCCTCGGCCCTGGGTCTGGCCGTCCTTGTAGAAGTGCGAGGCGACCAGCGAGAGGTACGCACCGGCGAGGCCGGCGAACGCGCCCGAGGCGATGACCGCGAGGTACTTGTACTTGTAGACGTTGACGCCCAGCGACTCGGCCGCGGTCGGGTTCTCGCCGCAGGAGCGCAGCCGCAGGCCGAAGACCGTGCGCCAGAGCAGGAAGTAGCTCAGCACCAGCAGGGCGGCGGCGATCACGATGACCACCGACAGGTTGGTGACCAGGCCGCCGACGATGCCGGCGACGTCGGAGACCAGGAACCAGTGGTGCGCCTCGATCGTGTCCAGCCACGGCGACAGGCCCGGGATGGTGATGTTCGGCAGCGACTCGGCCGGGGGCGACTGGTTGGCGCCGGCGCCGAAGGCCACGTAGTCCTTGTAGTAGATCTTGTTGACGTACGCGCAGATGCCGGGGATCAGCAGGTTGATGCCGACGCCGGAGACGATGTGGTCGACGCCGAAGGTGACCGTGACGATCGCGTGCAGCAGACCGCCGAGCGCGCCGCCCGCCATACCGGCCAGCAGGCCGACCCACGGGTTGACCAGGTAACCGGCCCAGGCGCCGCAGAAGGTGCCGGCGACCATCATGCCTTCGAGGCCGATGTTGACCACGCCGGCCCGCTCGGACCACAGACCGCCGAGACCGGCCATCGCGATCGGGACGGCGGCGCCGAGGGCGGCGGTGATCTGGCCGGAGGCGGTCAGACCGTGGTTACCGGTCGTGCTGGCGACGATCGAGATCAGCAGCAGGGCACCGGCGATCAGCAGCAGCACCACCGGCCAGCTCATCTTGGGGATGACCATGCGGCCCCCCAAGGGCTTGACCATCTGCTCGTTCCACTTTTCAGTCAGCTTGTCGCTCACGCCGCGACCTCCTTCTTGGCGGCCGCAGCGGCCTGCGCGGCAAGTTCGGCGCCGACCTTCTGCTGCTGGCGCTTGAGACCGTAGCGACGCACCAGCTCGTAGGCGACGACGACACAGATGACGATGGTGCCCTGCATGACGGCGACGATCTCCTGCGGGAAGTCACCCTGCAGCGGCAGCTGCACCGCGGTGACGTCCATGAACGCGAAGAGCAGTGCCGAGAAGACGATGCCGATCGGGCTGTTGCGGCCGAGCAGGGCGATCGCGATACCGGTGAAGCCCAGGCCCTGCTGGAAGCTCGTGCCGTAGGTGTACGAGCTCTGCAGCAGGCTCGGCATGCCGATCAGGCCGGCCAGCGCGCCGGAGACCGCCATGCTGGTCAGCACCATGCGCCGGACGTTGACGCCGGAGGCCTTGGCGGCGCTCTCCGAGCGGCCGGTCGCCCGCAGGTCGAAGCCGAACCGGGTCCGGTTCAGGGTGAGCTGGAAGCCCACGCCGACCAGGATCGCGATGATGAAGAAGCCCCAGAGCGTGCCACCGGCCGTCTCGATCGAGAAGAAGTGGCTGGACTGGGAGACCGGGGCGGTCTGGATGGAGTTGCTGGAGCTGCTGGTCTTCGGCGCGAAGATGCCCGGCACCAGCAGCAGGCCGACCACGGCCAGCGAGATCGCGTTCAGCATGATGGTCGAGATGACCTCGCTGACACCGCGGTAGACCTTCAGGACACCGGCGATCGAGGCCCAGATGCCACCGGCCAGCATGGCGGTGATCAGCAGCAGCGGGATCTGGATGAACGCGGGCAGGTCGATCTGGCTGCCGATGTACGCCGTGAACAGCGCGGCGATCCGGTACTGGCCCTCGACGCCGATGTTGAACAGGTTCATCCGGAAGCCGAAGGCGGCGGCCACGGCGGCCAGGTAGTACGTGACGCCCTTGTTGATGATCTGGACCTGGCCGTCCGAGGCGGTGCCGTACGTGATCATCACGTCGAACGCCTTGAACGGGTCACGGCCCGAGCTCAGCAGCAGCAGCGAGCAGATCACCAGCGACAGCAGGACTGCGAGCACCGGCGCGGCCAGCCCGAGCGCGATGCGCTCCAGGTCGAACCGCTGGCCAAGCGGGCGCTTGGCGGGGGTGGGACTGGTCATGTGGGTTACTCCCCCGCCTGCGGGTCGTCGGCGGTCTCGGTGGGCTCGGCCGGGGTGTCCGTCGCGGTCTCGGCCTCGGTGCCTTCGGCGGCCAGGGCCTGCGCCTCGGCCAGGGCCTCGGCGTCCGACTCGATGTGGCCCTTGGCCGCACCGGTCATCGCGGTGCCCAGGTCCTCGGCGGTCACGGTGGCCGGGTCGGCGTCCGCGACCAGTCGGCCGCGGTAGATCACCCGGATGTGGTCGGACAGGCCGATCAGCTCGTCCAGGTCGGCGGAGATCAGCAGCACCGCCAGGCCCTCGCTCTGGGCGGCCCGGATCTGGCCCCAGATCTGCGCCTGCGCGCCGACGTCCACGCCACGGGTGGGGTGGGCGGCGATCAGGAGCTTGGGGGCGTGGCTCATCTCGCGGCCGACGATCAGCTTCTGCTGGTTGCCGCCGGAGAGGGAGGCCGCGGTGACCTCGATGCCGGGGGTGCGGACGTCGTACTCCTCGACGATCCGCTGGGTGTCCTTGCGGGCGCCGGCCGAGTCGAGCAGCACGCCCTTGGAGTTCGGGGTCTCGGTGACGTGGCCGAGGATCCGGTTCTCCCAGAGCGGGGCCTCCAGCAGCAGGCCGTGCTTGTGGCGGTCCTCGGGGATGTAGCCGATGCCGGCCTCGCGGCGGGCCCGGGTGAGCTTGCGGGAGATGTCGACGCCGTCCAGCGTGACGGTACCGGCGTCCGGGACCAGCATGCCCATGATCGCCTCGACCAGTTCGGCCTGGCCGTTGCCCTCGACACCGGCGATGCCGAGCACCTCGCCCTTGCGGATCAGCAGCGAGATGTCGTCCAGGACCACGCGCTCGATGCCCTCGGCGTCCGGCTTGGCGATCCGCAGGTCCTCGACGCGGAGCATCTCGACGTCGGTGACGGTGGACTCGCGGCTCTCCGGGGAGGGCAGCTCGGCGCCGACCATCAGCTCGGCGAGCTGGCGGGCGGTGACGGTCTTCGGGTCGGCGTCGCCGACCGTGGTGCCGCGACGGATGACGCTGATCGCGTCGGCCACCGAGAGCACCTCGTGCAGCTTGTGCGAGATGAAGATGACGGTGACGCCCTCGGCCTTGAGCCCGCGCAGGTTCGCGAAGAGCGCCTCGACCTCCTGGGGCACCAGCACGGCGGTGGGCTCGTCCAGGATCAGGATCCGGGCGCCGCGGTAGAGGACCTTGAGGATCTCCACGCGCTGCCGGTCGGCCACGCCCAGGTCCTCCACCAGCGCGTCCGGGCGCACGCCCAGGCCGTACTGGTCCGAGATCTCCTGGATCTTCGCCTTGGCCTTGGCTCCTATCCCGTGCAGCTTCTCGCCGCCCAGGACCACGTTCTCCCAGACCGTGAGGTAGTCGGCCAGCATGAAGTGCTGGTGCACCATGCCGATGCCGCGGGCGATCGCGTCGCCGGGGGTGTTGAACTCGACGAGCTCGCCGTCGATCTTGATGGTGCCCTCGTCCGGCTTCTGCATGCCGTAGAGGATCTTCATCAGGGTGGACTTGCCGGCGCCGTTCTCACCCATCAGCGCGTGCACGGTGCCGCGCTGGACGGTGATGTCGATGTCGTGGTTGGCCACGACACCGGGGAAGCGCTTGGTGATGCCGCGCAGTTCGACGGCAGGTGTCGCCGTCCCCGCGCTGGGGCTGCCGCCCGTGCTGGGGGTGGGGTCGGGAGCGCTGATGGCGATCTCCTGGGTGGTCGTCGGGCGCTTCGTTGCGCTGGAGAGATCAGGGGCGGGGACGGGAGGGGGCCCGGTGGGTACGCACTGCGTACCTGCCGGGCCCCTCCCCTGCGAGTCGGACGGCTGTCACCCCGCCGCCGGGCAGGCGGCGGCGGGGGACGGGAGCCGGATCAGCTCTGCGGGGCGGTCGGAACCTTGGTGGCGCCGCTGGTGATCGCGTCGGAGGCGGTCTTCAGCTTGGCCTGGATGTCGTCGATGTGGTTGCCCGTGGTGGACAGCGAGACACCCTCGGCCTTGAGGTCGAAGTTCTTGACACCGGTGATGGTGTTGCCGTCCTTGACCGACTTGATGTAGGCGTACACCGCGGTGTCCACGTTCTTCACCATCGAGGTGAGGATGTGGTCCTTGTACTTCGCCAGGGCGGGCTGGGCGGCCTGGTCGGAGTCGACACCGATGGCCCACTTGCCGGCGGTGGAGACGGCCTCGATCGCACCGGCACCGGAGGAGCCGGCCGCGGCGTAGATGACGTCCGCGCCCTTGTCGAGCTGACCCTGGGCGGCTTCCTTGCCCTTGCCCGGGTCGTTGAAGCCGCTGAAGTCCGGCGGGGTGGTGAGGTAGGTGACGTCGACGACGATGCTCGGGTCGACGGACTTGGCACCCGCGGTGTAACCGGCCTCGAACTTCTTGATCAGCTCGGACTGGACACCACCGATGAAGCCGATCTGGTGGGTCTTGCTCTTCGCGGCGGCGGCGACACCGGCGAGGTACGAGCCCTCCTGCTCCGAGAAGGTCAGCGAGGTGACGTTCGACGGCTGGTCGGCCGACGCGGAGTCGATGATCGCGAACTTGACGTTCGGGTTGTCCTTGGCGACCTTGTTGACCGCGTCCTGGTAGACGAAGCCGACCGCGATGACCGGGTTGTAACCGGCGGTCACCAGGCTGTTGAGGCGGGCTTCCTTGTCGGACTCGGCCTCACCGGTCTTGGCCTCGGCCTCGTTGACCTGGACACCGAGCTCGGCCTTGGCCTTGTCGAGGCCACGGGCGGCGGAGTCGTTGAACGACTGGTCGCCACGGCCGCCGATGTCGTAGGCCATACCGACCTTGATGGAGCCGGTGCCGGAGCCGGAGGCGCCGGTGGAGGTGCTGTCGGTGCTCTTTGCGCCGCAGGCGGCGAGCGAAGCGATGCCCAGGGAACCCGAGAGCATCACCGCGGCGAGCTTGAGTGAACGGCGCAAGGGAGTATCTCCTTCTCACACACCCGTTTGGCGTGGTCGAGCGCCACCGTAACGCGCGTAGAACACGGTTGGGTTACGGCCTGCCAGGGCATTCGGGTTGTTATCAAAATGTGGTCCGACTTCAGGATGAATCCGGACATAGCGCCACAGTTGTTCAACCGAATGTCACTACCGAGTGATACCGGACAACCACCCTACGCCCAGCCGGCCACAACCGTCACAAACCGCGCCGGGCAAGGGCGGGGGCCGCCGTAGCAGCCCCCGACCCGCTCGAACAGGCTCAGATCCGGCCGTGCTCCAGCGCGAGCGAGGCGAAGAGTTCGACACCCACCGTGATCGCCCGCTCGTCCACGTCGAAGTCGCCCTGGTGCAGGTCCCGGATCCCCTTCTCGTGCGGCGAGCGCACACCGAGCCGGGCCAGCGCGCCGGGGGCGTGCTCCAGGTACCAGGAGAAGTCCTCGCCACCGAGGCTCTGCTCGGTGTCCTCCACCACCGGGTCGGTGGCGCCGGCCGCGAAACGGGCCGTCATGGCGGCCTCCAGTTGGGCGATCGACTCGTGCTCGTTGACCACCGGGGGCACCCCGCGGTGGTAGTCGAGGGCCCACTTGGCCCGGTGCGTCTCGGCGATCCGGCCGATCAGCTCGTCCAGCGCCTCCGGGGCCTCCCGCCAGCCGGCCAGCTCCAGGCAGCGCACGGTGCCCTCCAGCTCGGCGTGCTGCGGGATCACGTTCGGCGCCGAGCCGGCGGCGATCCGGCCGAAGACCAGGCTCACGCCCCAGCGCGGGTCCATCCGGCGGGCGAGCGCGGCCGGCAGCTCGGCGGCCATCCGCGCCACCGCCGTGACCAGGTCGGTGGTCAGGTGCGGCCGGGCGGTGTGGCCGCCGGGGCCGTCCAGCCCGAGCAGCAGCCGGTCGCAGGCCGAGGTGATCGCGCCGACCCGCAGGCCGATCCGGCCGACCTGCACCTTGGGGTCGCAGTGCACCGCGAAGATCCGGCCGACCCCTTCCATGCCGTCCGCCTTGATGACGTCCAGCGCGCCGCCGGGCATCATCTCCTCGGCGGGCTGGAAGATCATCCGGATCGGCTGCCGCAGCTCCCCGGTGGCCGCCGCGCCGGCCAGCACCAGGGCGGTGCCCAGCACCACGGCGGTGTGCACGTCGTGCCCGCAGGCATGCGCCCGGCCGGGCAGGGTGGAGCGGTACGGCACCTCGCTCTTGGCGTCCTCGATCGGCAGCGCGTCGATGTCGGCGCGGAAGGCCAGGAAGGGGGTGCCCGACGGGGTGCCCGCCGGCACGATGTCCACGATCAGCCCGGTACCCCCCGGGAGTACCCGGGGCTGCAGACCGGCCGCCAGCAGCCGCTCACGCAGCAGCCGGGTGGTCCGGAACTCCTGGCGACCGAGCTCGGGGTGGCGGTGCAGATCCCGCCGGAAGGCGATCAGCTCGGCCTCGTAGGCCCGTACCCGCGCGCGGAGGTCCGAGCCCGGACCGGTCGGAGCGCGGTCGACGGCGGTGGCGAGGGCGGCCCGGCTGGCGGGCTGAGGATCGTTCACCTCAACAAGACTAGGCCGGTGGAGGGTTTTTGGCCCGACTTCCTCGGAAGTCCTCCCCGGATGGGTGCATACCGAACGCGCTACTGGGTATGACATCTCGTTTCAGCCGCCTTCCCGGGTGGTTCCCCCCTGTGCAACGAACACCCGGCCGCGCGGACACGGTGATCATCAACGGCCCGGTTCGGCAACGGCTTCCCCTCCCCGCGGTCATGTCCGGGCAAAGCTTTCGGATGCGGTCTTGAGCTGCGCACAACAGTCCGAATAAACAGCTAGCGCACAGTCAACTTCCGCGCCGGCTGCGGTTCGTCCGCCGTCGGCCCGGACCGTCATGCCCTCACGAAGGGCAGCTGACGGTCCATCGATCCGAGAAGTGGGGACCCGACGTGCCAGCAGCACGCAACCGGCTCTCCCGGAGCCTCGCCGCGGCGCCCGCCGCCGCGCTGATCCTGGGAACCCTCGCGGTGGCCACCCCGGCCACCGCCGCCACCCCGGCCGACGCGCCGAACGCGGCCCGGCAGCTCGCCGGGACGCACCCGGCCTGGGCCACCGCCCAGGCCGACCAGGGCGCGGTGGCCGACGCCACCCCGGCCACCGCCCGGGTCTACCTGGCCGGCCGGGACGCCAAGGGCCTCGCCGACCTGGCGAAGGAGCTCTCGGACCCGTCCTCGCGCAGCTACGGGCAGTACCTGAACGCCGACCAGGCCAAGGCGCGCTTCGGCGCCAGCCCCGAGCAGGTCACCGCGGTCACCGCCTGGCTCACCTCGGCCGGCCTCACGGTCGACGCGAGCACCCCGCACTACCTCCAGGTCTCCGGCACCTCCGCCGCGCTGGCCAAGGCGCTCGGCACCAGCGTCCACAGCTACCGCGCCCCCGACGGCAGCGTCCGCCGGGCCCCGGCCGCGGACGTCACCCTGCCGGCCGCGGTGGCCGGCTCGGTGCTGGCGGTGGGCGGCATCAGCGACGCCGTCCACACCAACGTCTCGCACGCCATCTCGGTCCGCGACGCCGAGGCCAAGGCCGACGCCAAGGCCGCCCCGTTCGCCGCGCGCGGCCTCGCCCCGGCCAAGAAGCCGGCCGCCACGCTGCCGACCGACCCGACCTGCTCCGAGGACGGCTACGGCTCCAAGACCGCCAAGGGCGCGCCGGACGGCTACGAGAAGAACGAGCCCTTCGCTCCCTGCTCGTACACCCCGAGCCAGCTGCGCAAGGCGTACGGCGTCACGGACGCCAAGGTGAGCGGCAAGGGCGCCCGGATCGCCGTCATCGACGCCTACGGCCTGCCCACCATGGAGCAGGACGCGAACCACTTCTCCACCACGCACGGCGACCAGGCCTTCGCGGCCGGCCAGTACAAGGAGTACGTCACCCCCGACCAGTGGGTGCACGAGGACGAGTGCGGCGGCGCGGCCGGCTGGGCCGGCGAGGAGGCGCTCGACGTCGAGATGGCGCACGGCCTCGCGCCGGGCGCCCAGGTGGTCTACGTCGGCGCCAACTCCTGCTACGACGACGACCTCAACGCCGCGATGGCGAAGGTCGTCGACGAGCACCTGGCCGACGTGGTCTCCAACTCCTGGGGCGAGATCATGCACGGCACCGGCGGGGACATCGACCCCGCCGTGGTCGCCGCGGACAACCAGATATTCCAGCTGGGCGCGGTCCAGGGCATCGGCTTCACCTTCTCCAGCGGTGACTGCGGCGACAGCTCCCCCGGCGCCGCGGCGACCGGCGTGAACTGCCAGGCCGACACCAACCAGGCGCAGGCCGACTGGCCGTCCGCCTCGCCGTGGGTGACCTCGGTCGGCGGCACCGCCCTGGAGCTCGGCGACAAGGCGGGCCGCTACGGCCACGAGGTGTCGATGGGCGACCAGCGCTCGGTGCTCTCGGACGACCAGAAGTCGTGGAGCCCGTTCCCCGGCTTCTTCTACTTCGGTGGTGGCGGCGGCGTCTCCAAGGACTTCCCGCAGCCCTGGTACCAGCAGGGCGTGGTGCCCGACTCGGTCGCCAAGAAGGCCGCCGACGGCACCGTCTCGAAGACCCCGCTGCGGGCCACCCCGGACGTCGCGATGAGCGGTGACCTGGTCGCCGCCACCCTGGTCGGCTTCACCGCGGACGGCGCGTACAGCGAGGGCGGCTACGGCGGCACCTCGGTCTCCTCCCCCGAGTACGCGGCCATGATCGCCGACGCCATCGAGGTGCGCGGCGGCCGGGCGATCGGCTTCGCCAACCCGGCCATCTACGACCGGGCGCACAGCGCCGCCTTCCGCGACGTGGACGACGCGGCCGTGCACACCAAGTTCGGCAACGTGGTCGACCTCGGCGTGGTGAGCGGCTCGCTGCGGGTCCGGCTCTACAAGCTGGCCGCCGACTACGGCCTCAAGGCCACCTGCGGCTACGACACCGCGACCGGCGTCGGCACCCCCGGCAAGGACTTCTTCAAGTCCTTCAAGCTGCCCCGCCGCTGATCCACCCCACGGACGGCCCCGGTGCGCACCCGCGCACCGGGGCCGTCCGGCGTCCGGCGCCCGTCCCGTCCCGTCCGGGCTCCGCGGGGCCGTCCGGCGTCCGTCCGGGCGCGCTTGAGATGATCGGGGCACAGGGCACCCGGACTTCTCAAGGAGTGGCAATGACCGAGCGCAAGGTGGCCGTGGTCACCGGTGCCAGCAGCGGGATCGGGGCGGCGACCGCCCGCCGGCTGGCCGAGGACGGCTTCGAGGTGGTGGTCACCGCCCGCCGCACCGACCGGATCGAGGCACTGGCCAAGGAGATCGCCGCGGCCGGCGGCACCGCCCGGACGTACCCGCTGGACGTGACCGACCGGGCGGCCGTGGACGCCTTCGCTGCCGAGGTCGGCCCGGTCCACGTGCTGGTCAACAACGCCGGCGGGGCGATCGGCGCGGAGAGCGTGGAGGCCGGCGACCCGGCCGACTGGCGGGCCATGTTCGAGGTCAACGTGATCGGCGTGCTGAACGTGACCCAGGCCCTGCTGCCCGCGCTGCGGGCGACCGGCGACGGCACCGTGCTGGTGCTCAGCTCCACCGCCGCGCTGGCCGCCTACGAGGGCGGCGGCGGGTACGTGGCGGCCAAGCACGCCGCCCACACCATCGCGGCGACGCTGCGGCTGGAACTGGTGGGCGAGCCGATCCGGGTGATCGAGATCGCGCCGGGGATGGTGAGGTCCGAGGGCTTCGCGGTGACCCGCTTCCGCGGCGACGAGGCCAAGGCCGCGGCGGTGTACGCGGGCGTGGCCGAGCCGCTCGGCTCGGCCGACGTGGCCGACACCGTGGCCTGGGCGGTGACCAGGCCCCCGCACGTCAACATCGACCTGCTGGTGGTCCGCCCGCGCGCCCAGGCGGCCAACCACAAGGTGCACCGGGAGCTCTGAACAGGGGGCGCGGACGACCGGGCGGCGCGCCGTCCGGTCGTCCCGGTCAACTGACAGGCAGGTGTCAACGTCACAACTTGATAGCTCGTTCGAGTGAATTCTGCGCGCCCTCTGCCCAACTGATGACCCCTCAACTACCGTGGTGCCGCTGCCCGACCCGGCCCCGTACCGGCCGGCCCGTTCCCTTCCGCCCCGGCAGTTCCCGCCATCCGTCGGCCCTAGTTTCGTCTCTGCCACCACGGTTCACCGGTGCCCCGGGCCGCCTGCCCGCGGACCGACACCCCCTTCCCGCCCTCACGAGGAGGACCCGCTGGCCAGCGACATCCCGCCGCAGCGTCTCGACGCGCGGACGGCACCGTCCTTGCTCGGGCTTCACCGCTTCAACGAGGCCGACGCCGGCGCCGCCGAGGAGGCCCTGCTGGCCTGCTGCGGCAGCCACCGCTGGGCGCTCCGGCTCACCGCCCACCGCCCGTACCCCGACATAGAGTCACTGCTCGCCGCCGCCAGCGAGGCCTCCTACGACCTGCGCCCGGCCGACCTGGCCGAGGCGTTGGCGGACGAGAGCTGGATGCCGCAGCCGCTGCTCGGCATGCGCGCGCCCGGCAGCCAGGCCGCCCACACCGCGCTGCGGGCCGCGCACGCCGCGTACGAGGCCCGGTTCGGGCACGTGTTCGTGGTCTGCCTGGAGGGCGTGGCGCCCGAGGAGATGCTGGACATCGTGCTCACCTCGATCCGCACCCGGCTGACCAACGACCCCGACGAGGAGCGTCTGATCGCCGCCGACGAGCTGCGCCGGATCGCCCTGACCCGGCTGGAGCACCTGGTCGCGACCCACTCGGCGCCGGCCGCGCGCTGAGCCGCTCACCGCGGCCGGCCCGGCTCGGGCCGGCCGGCGCCCTGAGCGGCGCGGAGCTTGGCGAGCTGGGCCCGGACCACCTCCGGGTCCGGCTCGGCCGCCGGCTCCTGGTCGGTGCCCACCGTGGAGAAGACCGCGAGCGCGGTGCCGACCCGGGCCAGCAGGGCGCGCTGGAGCAGTGTGACGGTTCCCGATTCATTCGTCAGGGTGAACGCGGTGGCGGCGTCCGCTCCCTCCGGGGTGGGCGTGTCGGTGCGGGTCAGCCGGTGCCGGGTCTGCACCCCGCGGCCGGGCGCGGCGCCGCCGCCGGCCACCGAGGTGAAGCCGGTGCAGGCCGCCAGCACCTGCTCCAGCTCGCCCTGCAGCCGCTCCGCCCGCCCGGGCCCGAAGGCCAGCAGCCCGGCGTACAGGGCGGTGCGCGGATCGCCCTTCCTGATCACGCTCAGGTCCGCCTCGGCGGTCGGCCCGGAGGCCGCCTTGCCGGGGGCCAGCGCGTCCAGCACCGGCTGGCAGGCGGGCCGGTCCGCGGTCTCCCGCTCCTGGTCGGGGGCGGTGTCCTGGCCCGGGGTCATCAGGGTCACGGCGTAGCCGGGGCCGAGTTCGGCGTCGGTCACCACCGCGGCCCGCAGGCCGCCCGCGTCCAGCGCGCGGGCCGGCCCGGGCCCGGCCGGTTCGGGGGCGGCGGCGGGCGCCACGGTGGTGCAGCCGGCGGCCAGCGCCAGCAGGGCGCAGCAGAGCAGGCGGGCGGTGCGGTCGGGCACGGTGGGCCCTCCGGGGAGGCGGAGACGGCGGACGCACGCACCGTAGCGCAGCCGCTCCGGCACCCAGAGTGACAATTCCTGGATCCGTTAGGCCGTGAGTGCCTGTTTGATCACACCTGAGGCCCCCGGGGGCGGTTGCCGACACGGCGTCGATAGGATGCTGGCGGCCGGTGGACCGTACCCGGCCGGGCTGACCGACACCGAAGCCGGCCGAGCCCCCAATCCGCTTCCGGAGGGTTTTCCGTGCCGGCTGGAACGCTGTACCGCGGCCGGGAAGGCATGTGGAGTTGGGTGGCTCACCGAGTCACCGGCGTCCTCATCTTCTTCTTCCTGTTCGCCCACGTCCTCGACACCGCACTGGTGCGCGTGTCCCCCCAGGCGTACGACTCCGTCATCGCGACGTACAAGACGCCGCTGGTGAACCTGATGGAGTACGGCCTCACCGCCGCCATCCTGTTCCACGCGCTGAACGGCCTGCGGGTCGTCGCCGTCGACTTCTGGTCCAAGGGCCCGAAGTACCAGCGGCAGATGCTGTGGACCGTCGTCGGTGTCTGGGTCGTCCTGATGGCGGGCGCCTTCTACCCGATCCTCCAGCACACGCTGCGTACCTGGTTCGGGGGCTGATCCGCGATGGCGAACGACATCACCGAGGACCTGGTGGTCCCCTCCGTCCACGCCCACACGGGCAAGGGCCTGGGCACCGGCAACCCCGCCGACGCTTTCGTGGTCGAGCCCCCGCGGGCCCGTTCCGTGAAGACCCCGCGTCGCACCCGTACCAACTTCGAGATGCTCGCCTGGCTGTTCATGCGCCTGTCGGGTGTCGTGCTCGTGGTGCTGGTGCTCGGCCACCTGCTGATCAACATCGTCCTCGACGGCGGTGTCTCGAAGATCAGCTTCGCGTTCGTGGCCGGCAAGTGGGCCTCGCCGTTCTGGCAGTTCTGGGACCTGCTGATGCTGTGGCTGGCGATGCTGCACGGCTCGAACGGCATGCGCACCGTCATCAACGACTACGCGGAGAAGGATTCCACTCGTCTGTGGCTGAAGACCCTGCTGGGCGTCACGACCGTCTTCACGGTCCTGCTCGGCACCCTGGTGATCTTCACCTTCGACCCCAACATCTAGAGCGCGGCTCCTAGCGGCATCTAGTCGGTATCGAGACCGGACGAGGCTTAAAGACCCCATGCAGATTCACCAGTACGACACCGTCATCGTCGGCGCGGGCGGCGCCGGCATGCGCGCGGCCATCGAGTCGACCCAGCGCAGCCGTACCGCCGTGCTGACGAAGCTCTACCCGACCCGCTCCCACACCGGCGCGGCCCAGGGCGGCATGTGCGCCGCCCTCGCCAACGTCGAGGAGGACAACTGGGAGTGGCACACCTTCGACACGGTCAAGGGTGGTGACTACCTGGTCGACCAGGACGCCGCCGAGATCATGTGCAAGGAGGCCATCGACGCCGTCCTCGACCTGGAGAAGATGGGCCTGCCCTTCTCCCGCACCGAGGCCGGCCGGATCGACCAGCGCCGCTTCGGCGGTCACTCCCGCAACCACGGCGAGGCGCCGGTGCGCCGCTCCTGCTACGCGGCCGACCGCACCGGTCACATGATCCTCCAGACGCTGTTCCAGAACTGCGTCAAGCACGGCGTCGAGTTCTTCAACGAGTTCTACGTCCTCGACCTGCTGATCAACGAGGGCCGGACCGCGGGCGTCGTCGCCTACGAGCTCGCCACCGGCGAGATCCACGTCTTCCAGGCGAAGGCCGTGGTGTTCGCCTCCGGCGGCACCGGCAAGATGTTCAAGGTCACCTCGAACGCCCACACCCTGACCGGTGACGGCCAGGCGGTGGCGCTGCGCCGCGGCCTGCCGCTGGAGGACATGGAGTTCTTCCAGTTCCACCCGACGGGCATCTGGCGGATGGGCATCCTGCTCACCGAGGGCGCCCGCGGCGAGGGCGGCATCCTGCGCAACAAGGACGGCGAGCGCTTCATGGAGCGCTACGCCCCCGTCATGAAGGACCTCGCGTCCCGTGACGTGTGCTCCCGCGCGATCTACTCCGAGATCCGGGCCGGCCGCGGCTGCGGCCCCGACGGTGACCACGTCTACCTGGACCTCACCCACCTGCCGCCGGAGCAGCTGGACGCCAAGCTCCCGGACATCACCGAGTTCGCGCGCACCTACCTCGGCATCGAGCCCTACACGGACCCGATCCCGATCCAGCCCACCGCGCACTACGCCATGGGCGGCATCCCGACCAACGTCGAGGGTGAGGTGCTGGCCAACAACACCGACGTGATCCCGGGCCTGTACGCCGCCGGCGAGGTGGCCTGCGTCTCGGTGCACGGCGCCAACCGCCTGGGCACCAACTCGCTGCTGGACATCAACGTGTTCGGCCGCCGGGCCGGTCTGGCCGCCGCCGCGTACGCGGACAAGGCCGACTACGTGCCGCTGCCGGAGAACCCGGCCGAGCTGGTCGAGGCCATGATCGACGGCCTCCGCGAGTCGACCGGCACCGAGTCCGTCGCGCAGATCCGCAAGGAGCTGCAGGAGTCGATGGACGCCAACGCCTCGGTGTACCGCACCGGCGACACCCTGAAGCGGGCGGTCACCGACATCGCCGGGCTCAAGGAGCGCTTCAAGAACGTCGCGATCCAGGACAAGGGCATGCGCTACAACACGGACCTCCTGGAGGCCGTGGAGCTGGGCAACCTGCTCGACCTGGCCGAGGTGCTGGCGATCTCCGCGCTGGCCCGGCAGGAGTCCCGCGGCGGTCACTACCGCGAGGACTTCCCGACCCGTGACGACGAGAAGTTCATGCAGCACACCATGGCGTACCAGGAGGTGGCCGCCGACGGCTCCACCTCGATCCGCCTCGAGTACAAGCCGGTCGTCACGACCCGCTACCAGCCGATGGAGCGTAAGTACTGATGAGCACTCCGACTGTGGAGCAGCACTCGGCCGCTCTGGACGCGGCTGAGGCCGGCGGTGTCAAGCTGATCACCGTCACCCTGCGGATCCGCCGGTTCAACCCGGAGGAGCACCCGGACCCGGTGTGGGTCGACTACCAGCTGGAGATGGACCCGAAGGAGCGCGTCCTGGACGCGCTCAACAAGGTCAAGTGGGAGCAGGACGGCACCCTGACCTACCGCCGTTCCTGCGCGCACGGCATCTGCGGCTCGGACGCGATGCGGATCAACGGGCGCAACCGGCTGGCGTGCAAGACCCTGATCAAGGACGTCAACCCGGAGAAGCCGATCACGGTCGAGGCCATCAAGGGCCTCGCGGTCCTCAAGGACCTGATCGTCGACATGGACCCGTTCTTCCAGGCGTACAAGGACGTCATGCCGTTCCTGATCACCAACGGGAACGAGCCGACCCGCGAGCGGCTGCAGTCCGCCGAGGACCGCGAGCGCTTCGACGACACCACCAAGTGCATCCTGTGCGCCGCGTGCACCTCGTCCTGCCCGGTGTTCTGGAACGACGGCCAGTACTTCGGCCCGGCCGCGATCGTCAACGCGCACCGCTTCATCTTCGACTCGCGCGACGAGGGTGCCGAGCAGCGCCTGGAGATCCTGAACGACCGTGAGGGCGTCTGGCGCTGCCGGACCACCTTCAACTGCTCGGAGGCCTGCCCGCGTGGCATCGAGGTCACCAAGGCGATCCAGGAGGTGAAGCGCGCGCTCGTCACGCGTCGCTTCTAGCACCTCCCGCGGCCGGTGGCCGCGATGTCGAAGGGCCCGCCCGGTCTCGCACCGGGCGGGCCCTTCGGCGTTGCCGCCCCGGCCGGTGCCGGGCGGCCGGCGGTTCAGCGACGGGCGGCGGTGCGGGCCCCGCCCCGGCCGGCCGCCAGCAGCGGGAGCAGCAGCGGGCCGACGAACAGCGCCAGGGCCATGTACCGGAAGTGCGGGGCGGCGTTGGCCACGATCAGGTTGAGCTGGAGCCCGAGCAGGACCGCCCCGCCGACCGCGAGGACGGCGAACGAGCCGCGCCGGCGCGCGTACACCGCGAGGGCCGCGTAGCCGAGGTAGCACCAGACGGCGCCGCGCCAGAACAGCCAGTCCAGCTGGGGTGCCCGGAACAGGTCGTGCAGCCAGAGCGCGGCCCGCAGCAGCGGCTGAGCGGCCGGGTGCGGGCGCAGCGCGTCCGCGTACCGGCTGTGCTCCAGGTCGCCGCCGGGGGCGGTGAAGCCGAACAGGTCGGGCGAGGCCTTGGGGCTCTGCACCACGGTGTCGCCGGCCCGGTCGGCCGGGCCTGCGAAGATCGCCCAGGCTATGTGGCTCCGGCAGAGCCGGGCGTCGACCACGTAGTCGGGGTGGTCGAGGACGATCCGGCCCCACATCGACATCAGTTCGTGGCTGTGGGCGGCGGCCTGGTGGCGGTCCCAGCCCTCCCCCCAGTTGGTCAGCGGGTCGACCGAGAAGCACTGGTAGCCGGCCGCGTCCCAGGTCGTCAGCGGGGCGACCGCGGCCAGCACGGCCCGGTCCTCGGCGCCGAAGGCGGCCGGGTCCCGGTGGTAGGCCACCGCGAGGTCGTCGTAGTTGAGCGCGTAGACCGAGGAGGCCGGCGGCCGGTGTATGTCCCAGATCGCCGAGTACGCCCACAGGTTGAGGGCGAGCGGGACGGCCAGCGACAGGGCCGTCAGCAGGGCGATCCGGCGGCGGACCAGCGGGAGCGCGGCCAGCAGCAGGACGGCCACGACCAGCATCAGACCGTAGCTGTTGTTGCGGAACAGGCCGAGGCCGAGCATCGCGAGGAAGAAGACCGCGAGGTCCAGGCGCAGCGCCCGGCCGCCGTGGCCGATGGTGCCGTCCAGCTTCCGGGACAGCAGGCGCAGGGCGGCGGCGAGGAGGAAGACGCCGCAGATCGTGAACGGCACGTCCTTCCACAGGAAGACCACGAAGGTGCCGGTCGGCGGCAGCACGACGAGGGCGACCGCGGCCGGCGCGCTCCAGCGGGCGCGGGCGCCCAGCCGGGCCAGTGCGGAGACGGCGTAGCCGAGCCCGAGCGACATCCCGACGGTCTGCAGCAGCACCACCGGTGCCACGCTGCCGGTCAGCTTCAGCGACCACAGGACGATCGCGTCGTAGAGGGCGGAGTGGTCGGCCGTCCAGTGGCCGGGGTCGGTGACCTGCCAGACGTACATCGCGGAGTCGTAGCTCACGAACGCCGGGTACGCGGCCAGCCACCACAGCAGCAGCACCACCTGGCACAGGCCCGCGACGGCCAGTGGCATCCGCCGGCTGGGGCGGACCCTGCGGTGCTGGGCCACCGCCCGCTCGCGCAGCCCCGGCCCGCCGGTGCCCGGCGGGCGTCGCAGCATGGTGTCGCCGGTCATCGCGCAGCCCCCTCCTGGTGCGCCCGGGCCGCCCTCGCGCCCTGGCGTCCCGCGCAGGCTACAGCAGCACCCACGCCCGGCGTCAGGAGGTCGGAGCGCTCTTTCCGGCGCCGGCCCGCAGGCCGCGGACGCCGATGGCGCCGACGGCCGCGCCGAGGACGAACGAGGTGACGGCGAGGGTCAGGTGGACCCAGAAGAACGCGGTCGGCCGGGAGTGGTCGCCGTCGAGGAAGGCCTGGCCGCCGGAGTCCTTCCAGAGGTTCTTCACGAAGGTGGTCCAGATGATCAGGGACCAGACGCCGAAGGCGGTGAGGAACCAGGAGGTGCGGCGGCTGAGCTTCATGACGGTCCTTCGGGCGGGGTGGGGCGCGGGTCCGGCCCCGGGGGCACGTCCAGTATGCGCAGTGCGCCGGACGGATCAGTCACCGGTACCCGATCGGAGGACCGGGGCGGCGCGGCGGGCCGGGGCGGCCCCGCGCGGGTACGGTCACGCAATGCAGAGCGTCCGTCACATCGCGTACAGCTGCGCAGCAACGGCCCTCGGCCTGCTGTGCCTCGCTCCCGTCGCCGTGGCCGCCCCGCAGGACGGGCCGCCCCCGGAGCGTCCGCCGGTCGGCGGCGACCTGTTGGGGAGGTCCGGCGTGCAGGTCGCGCCGAACGTCGGGGCTCCGGCCCTGCCCGCCGACCTCACGGGTCAGTCCTGGGTGGTGGCCGATGCCGGTACCGGGGAGGTGCTGGCCTCGTACAACGCGCACCGGCAGCTGCCGCCGGCCAGCACCCTGAAGATGCTCTTCGCCGACGTGGTCCTGCCGAAGCTGGACCGGACGACGGTGCACCGGGTCGCGCCGGAGGAGCTGATGTCGATGGGGGCGGGCAGCAGCCTGGTCGGCATCAAGGAGGACCTGGACTACCGGGTCGACGACCTGTGGCGGGGGGTGTTCCTGAGTTCCGGTGCGGACGCCGTGCGGGTGCTGGCCGCGATGAACGGCGGGGTGCAGCAGACGGTCACCGAGATGCAGGCGACGGCGCAGCGCCTCGGCGCCCAGGACACCCGGGTGATCACGCCCGAGGGCTACGACATGGACGGCCAGCTCTCCTCGGCGTACGACCTGACGCTGTTCGCCCGCGAGGGGCTGCGCAACCCGGACTTCCGGATGTACTGCTCGACCCGGTGGGCGCAGTTCCCCGGGGCGTTCGACAAGGTGAGCGGGCAGCGCGGCAGCTTCGGGATCGCCAACACGGACCGGCTGCTGGGGCAGTACCAGGGCCTGATCGGCGTCAAGAACGGCTACACCACCAACGCGGGGGCGACCTTCACCGGCGCCGCCGAGCGCGGCGGGCGGACCCTGCTGGTCACGGTGATGCGGCCGAACAACAGCAGCCGGGTGTACGACGAGACGGCCGAGCTGCTCGACTGGGGTTTCGCCGCGGCCGGCAAGGTGACGCCGGTGGGCCGGCTGGTGGACCCGGCGCCCCCGGGGCAGGCTCCGGGGGCATCCGCTCCCGCCGAGCCGACCGGGAAGCCGCTCCAGCAGCCGATCCTGGTGGCCGAGCCGCCGCGGGCCGCGCCCGCGCAGCCGGCCGCGGCGGCCAGGAGCGGGGCCGGGCTGACCGGCACGATGGCCGGCGCGCTGTGCATGGCGATCGGCGGCCTGGTGGCGCTGCGGGCCCGGGCGCTTCGCCGGCGGCGGGCGGCGGCGCTGGCGGCCGCGGCGGCGGCGCCGCTGGACGGGTCGCGGGTGCCGGCCGGGGCGACGGCGATCAGCGGGCGCTGAGGCGCCCGGGGGCCGTCGCCCGGCCGCGGGCCCGGGTCAGCCGGTCCGGCGGGCGCGGGCGGCCCGCAGCGCCCGGCGGGCCGCCCTGGTGGCGAACGGCGGGAGCACGTCCAGCGCGAGCCGGCGGGACGCCGAGCGGCGGGGCGGGGCCGGACGGGGCGCCGGCGGGGCCGGCTGCTCGTCGTGGGCGAGCCGGTAGACCCGGGCGCCGGCGATGGTGTCCTCGTCCATCCGGAAGCCCTCGGCGGCCCAGTCCCGGCCCAGCACCTCGCGCTGGGCCTCCTCCGGGTCGCCCCAGGTGCCGTAGAACTTCTCCGGGGTGAGCAGGATCGGCCGCAGGCCGTGGGCGAACACCGCCTCCCAGACCGCGGCCGAGACGCCCGGGGTGTGCTCGGCCCGGTAGTCGTCCAGGGCCACCAGGCCGTCCTTGGCCAGGGCCGCGCGCGCCACCTGGATGTCGCCCGCCACGTGCTCGTACAGGTGCGAGGCGTCGATGTGGATGAAGCGGCAGCTGCCGTCGGGGATGCGACCGTCGGCCAGCACCGAGGTGGGGGCCTGGATCACGGTCGGCAGGCGGTCGTGGAAGGCCAGGTAGTTGTCCTCGAAGGCCTGCCGGGTGAGCGTCTTGCGGTAGGACATGGCCATCTCGGCCGAGTTGTCGTCGTCGGGCGCATCGGAATCGAACAGGTCGCAGACGGTGAAGGTCTCGCCGTCCTGCAGGTGGCTGCCGAGCAGGATGGCGCTGCGGCCGAGGTAGGCGCCGAGTTCCATCAGGTCACCGGTCCGCCCGCTCTGGGTCTGTCGGGTGAGGAACCAGTCGAAAAGTTCTTGATCGGCTTTGAAGAACCAGCCGGGCACGTCGTCCAGCGTGCGGGCGGCCGGGGCGGCGGGGGTGGTGTCGGCACTGGTCACAGCTGTCTCCAGGCGTGCTGCGGGGGTGTGCTCGCCTCGACCGGGACCTGGCGGGGGGAGCCGTTCGACTGTGACCGGGATCATAACCACTGCGCGGCCGCCGCGCAGTAGGTACGGGATCATCGGTGTTCGGTTTCCGTCCCATCCGTCGAGACGCCGTCGGGGTCGGTACGGGCAGCGGCGAGCGCCGCTTCGGCCTGTGCCTCGGCGCGCCCGCGGGCCGCCACCGGGTCGGCCAGCGCCGTCCAGGCCGCGCAGTACAGCAGCAGCCGGGTGACGAAGTTGATCCACAGCAGCAGGGCCACCGGCACGCCGAAGGCGCCGTACAGGCTCTTGCCGGCCACCGAGCCGAGGTAGGAGGAGAGCAGCAGCTTGAGCAGTTCGAATCCGACGGCGCCGATCAGCGCCCCCTGGAACAGGTCGCGGCGACGCCCGCCGGGGATCCGCGGGAAGGGGCCGAGCAGGTACGCGAAGAGCAGCAGGTCGGCGGCGACCGCGATCAGCAGGCCGACCACCGTCAGCACGGTCCGGCCGGCCCCGCCCTCCAGGCCGATCGCGTCGGCCAGCCGCCGGGCCAGCGCGGTGGCGGCGGCGGAGGCGCCGAGCGAGAACAGGCAGACCGCGCCGAGGCCGACCAGCACCAGGCAGTCCTTGGCCTTGAGCAGCACCGGGTTGCCGGCCTCGTCCGGGAGCCGCCAGACGTCCCGGATCGAGCCGCGCATGGTGTCGACCCAGCCGAGGCCCGAGTAGAGCAGCACCAGGCCGCTGATCACCCCGACGGTGGCCGCGTTGGCCACCAGCCCGGGCAGGTCGAGCGAGTCGGACAGGCCCGGCACCTGCTTGGCGATGTCGTCCTGGAGGTCCTGCACCCGGGCGTCGGAGAGCACCGCCACCGCGACCGCCAAGGCCACCGTGAGCAGCGGGAACAGCGCCAGGAAACCGAAGTAGGTGACCGAGCCGGCCAGCCGGTTGCCCTTCACCTCGGTGACGTGCGCGAAGGCCCGGTACGCGCGGGTGCGCAGCAGCTTCGCGGCGACCGGGCCGATCACCGGCAGCTTGGTCAGGAATTCCAACGGTGCGCTCCCGCCCGGCCGGGACTGACGGACGCCCCTGTATACCGCGCGCCCGACGCCCCGGGGCGGGTGCCACCCCGGGGGTGTCACCCGCTCGGGCACCCCCACCGGGCCCGGCTGCGCGCCGGCCGGGCGCGGCCCCCAGGTTCAGCGCCGGCCAGGTTCAGCGCCGGGCGGTCAGCGCCGGGCGAGCACCCGGCGGGCCTTGGCGAGCCCGCGCAGGCCCTGGAACGAGAGGTACCGGCCGTGGCTGAGCAGTTCGGCGCGGGCCCCGGCGGCGCCGCCCGCCGGCCGGTACCCCTCCGGGCGCAGCGGCGCGCAGTGCTCGGCGGCGCGGCGGAAGAACTCCCGGCGGTCGCCCGGCGGGATCCGGCCGGGCTTGCTGACGATGGTGGTCAGGTGGTCGAGCATGCGCCCGTAGATCACCGGGCGCCAGCGGGCCAGGTCGGGCCGGCGGTCGAGGAAGTCGAAGACCAGCCGGTACTGGTCGAAGATGTCGAAGTGCTTGCGGCTCGCGGTGGCCAGGATGTTGCCGCCCGCGCGGCGCTGCCGGTAGTGCAGGCCGACCTCGTCGAGCAGCGTGATCCGTCCGGCGGCGAGCAGCGCCGGGAAGGTCCACGGGGTGTCCTCGTAGTAGCCGGCCGGGAAGGTGAGGCCCTGCGCGTCGATGAACTCCCGCTTGTAGGCCTTGTTCCAGACCACCATCAGCAGGTCCAGCAGGTCGGGGCGGGCGTCCAGGTCGAAGACGTCCGGGCCGGGGCGCCCGAAGACCGCGGCGGAGCTGCTGCGCACCACCCGGCCGTCCCAGTACGTGCGGGCGTAGTCGTAGACCAGGATGTCCGGGTCCGCGCCGGCCCGCAGCCGCTCGTCGACCCGGCCGAGCAGGCCGGGGGTGAGGGTGTCGTCGCTGTCCAGGAAGAGCACGTACTCGCCGGTGGCGACCGCGAGGCCGGCGTTCCTGGCCCGGCCGAGACCGACGTTCTCCGGCAGGTGCAGCACCGTCACCCGGGGGTCCCGTTCGGCGGCCCGGTCGAGCATCGCGCCGCAGCCGTCCGGCGAGCGGTCGTCCACCGCGATCAGCTCGAAGTCGGCCCCGCTCTGCCCCAGCACGGAGTCGAGACACTCCGCCAGGTACTCCTCCACCTGGTAGACCGGGACGATCACGCTGAAGCGGGGCATGGGATCACTCATTCCAGGACGGCGTCGGGGCCGGGCGCGACACGGGGCGGCCGGTGCCGGGACGGGCCAGCCGCACCCTAGCCCGCGCCGGGCCGCCGACGCACCTCGCGCACGGGCGCGACGATCCGCCGTAGCCTCCGGAAGGTAGGATCGCTGCCGGTAAGTGCCCGGTTCACCCGAAATCGGGCAGAGCGGTCGCACCACCTGATGAAAGGCTCTGCGCAGCCGATGGCACCCCGCCTCTCCGTCGTCGTCCCGATCTACAATGTCGAGCGCTACCTGGAAGAGTGCCTGGACTCGATCGCCGCCCAGACCTTCGACGATTTCGAATGCGTCATGGTCGACGACGGGTCCAAGGACACCAGTGCCGCGATCGCCGAGGCGTACGCGGCCAAGGACTCCCGTTTCCGGCTGGTCAAGCAGGAGAACAAGGGCCTCGGCGCGGCCCGGAACACCGGCTACCGGCACATCGCCGAGGGCACCGAGTTCCTGGCCTTCGTGGACAGTGACGACACCCTGCCCCCCAGCGCCTACGAGCTGATGATCGGCACGTTGGACCAGACCGGCTCCGACTTCGCCACCGGCAACGTGCTGCGCTTCCGGGCGATCGGCTTCTACCCCTCGGGCGGCCACCGCAAGCCGTTCAAGGAGACCAGGCTCACCACCCACATCACCGACATCCCGACCCTGGTCACCGACCGCACGGCGTGGAACAAGGTGTACCGGCGCAGCTTCTTCGACGCCGCCGGGGTGCTCTACCCCGAGGGCATCCTGTACGAGGACGCCCCGGTCAGCGTGCCGCACCACTACCTCGCCAAGAGCGTGGACGTGCTCTCCGAGCCGATCTACCACTGGCGCGAGCGCGAGGTCGGCGAGATGTCGATCACGCAGATGAAGTTCAACCCCAAGGGCGTCATCGACCGGGTCAAGTCGATGGAGCTGGTCCGGGCCTGGCTGCAGGAGCAGCAGGACCCCAAGTTCCGCCGCTACCTGCGCTCCTACGACGAGAACAACCTCGTCGAGGAGATCCCGATGTTCTTCTGGTCCGTGCTGGAGGGCGACCAGGCCTACCGGGACGCCTACCAGGAGTCGGTCAGCCGGCTGCTGCGCGCGATCGGCCCCGCCCAGGTCCGCAAGCTGCGCGCGCCGCTGCGGCTGAAGTACCACCTGACCGTGCAGAACCGGATGGCCGAGCTGGTCGAGCAGCTGCGGTTCGAGAAGGACAGCAACGGCGCCGCCCCCGCGCGCGGCCTGCTGCGCCCGTACGCGGACTACCCGTTCCTGCGCGGCGGCCGCAAGAGCGTGCCGCCGGAGGTGCTGCGGCTGGACAACGCGCTGGTGATGCGCAGCCGGCTGTACGACGCGCACTGGGTGGACGGCCGGCTCAAGCTCACCGGGCACGCCTTCCCCGAGCACCTCGGCGCCACCAGCAAGCACGACATGGTCAAGGGCCTGGTGCTGCGCGAGAGTTCCGGCCGCCGCGTGGTCGCGGTGCCGACCAAGGCGATGTACAGCCCGGAAGCGACGGCCAGCTCGCCGCACTCGCTGTACAGCTGCGACTGGGCCGGTTTCAGTGCCTCCATCGACCCCGAGCGGATGAAGCACCGCGGGCAGTGGAAGGACGGCTCCTGGCGGCTGCTGGTCGCCGGCGTCGGCAAGGGCGGCGTCTACAAGGGCCGGGTCTCCGGCGGCTGGAGCGACACCGCCGAGTACCCGCCGGTGCACTGGGTCGAACAGGACGTGCGGATCGTCCCCTGGCTCAAGGACGGCTTCGTCAACCTCCGCGTCGAGCGGGTCCGCGCCCGGGTGGTCAAGGTCACCGGTGAGCGCGCGACGGTGACCCTGGAGGGCCTGGTCGGCTCCGGCGCCGACCTGGCCGACGCCCGGCTGCGGCTCAAGCACGCCGAGTCCTCGGACAACTTCCTGGTCTTCCCGCTGGAACTCGGCGTGCCGACCGGCCGCCAGGTGCCCTTCACCTCCAGCTTCCCGGTGGACGCGCTGACCGAGGTCCGCCTCGCCTGGGACGCCCTCGACCCCGCCTCCGACGAGCGGCTGCGCGACCGCTGGGACGTGGAGCTGCTGCTGGCCGACGGCAGCACGCTGCCCGTGGTGGTGGACGAGCGGGCCGACCCGGAGCACCTCGACCTGCCGATCGGCACCGGCGCCCGGGCGCTCTACTCCAAGCCCTCCCCCAGCGGGTACCTGCAGTTCGCCGACCAGGTGCTGCAGCCCGTGGTCGAGGAGATCACCACGGCCGGCGGCGCCGACGGCTTCCTGCTCGGCGGCAGCTTCCCGCTGCCCGGCGTGCACCACTACGAGCTGGTGGTCCGCCACCGCTGGCGCGAGGAGGAGCACAGCTACCCGGTGGAGATCGCCGACGGCCGGTTCAAGGCCGCGCTGCCGGCGGTGCCCACCGCCAGCTTCGCCGGCCGGGTGCCGCTGCGGAAGGGCACCTGGGAGGTCTTCTTCCGGCCGGTCGGGGCGCCCGCCGACACCCTGTGGCCGCACGCCCTGCTGGCCCCGTCCTGCCACGGCAGCCTGCCGCTGGAGGTGGAGGCCCGCGGCAAGCTGATCGCGCTCGAGCGCCGGCTGTACGACGGCCTGTCGCTGGAGTCGCACGACATACTGGCTCCTGAGGAGCGCAGCGCCTTCCGCCAGCGCCAGCTGCGCGAGTCCTTCGCCTCGATGCAGCAGCAGCCGCTGACCGACACCGTGGTCTACCACGCGGCCCTCGGCAGCCGGTACGCCGGATCGCCGCGCGCCGTCCACGAGGAGCTGGTGCGCCGCGGCGAGCCGCTGCGCCACCTGTGGACCACCGACGACCTGCAGACCGAGGCCCCGCAGAGCGCCGAACCGCTGCGCCGGCTCTCCACCGAGTGGTACGAGGCGCTGGCCACCGCCAAGTACGTGGTGACCAGCACCCACCTGCCGCCGTTCTTCACCCGGCGGCCCGGCCAGGTGGTGCTGCAGACCTGGCACGGCACGCCGCTGAAGCGGATCGGCCACGACTTCGAGAAGGTCTGGTTCACCGACTCCGAGTACCTGGAGCACCTGGAGGCCGAGGTCCCGCAGTGGAGCCTGCTGGTCTCCGCCTGCCGCTGGTCGACCCCGGTGCTGCGCCGGGCGTTCCGGTTCGAGGGCGAGATCCTGGAGACCGGCTACCCGCGCAACGACCTGCTGTTCGCCCCGGACCGGGAGAAGACCGCCGAGCGGGTCCGCGAGCGGCTGGGCCTGCCCGAGGGCAAGAAGGTGGTGCTCTACGCGCCGACCTTCCGCGAGGACCGCCGCCGCCCGCAGGACGGCTACCAGCTGGACCTGCGGCTCGACCTGGCGGCCGCCCGGGCCGCGCTGGCCGACGACCAGGTGCTGCTGGTCCGCGGCCACGAGGCGACCTGCGGCCAGGTGCCGGGGGCCGGCGACGGCTACGTCTGGGACGTCGGCAGCTACCCCGACATGGCGGAGCTGCTGCTGATCGCGGACGTGCTGGTGACCGACTACTCGGCGGCCATGTTCGACTTCGCGAACACCGGCCGGCCGATCCTGTTCTTCACCTACGACCTGGAGCACTACCGGGACAACCTGCGCGGGTTCAGCTTCGACTTCGAGGCGCAGGCCCCCGGCCCGCTGCTGGCCACCTCCGCGGAGCTGGTCGCGGCGCTCGGCCGGGTCGAGGAGGCCACCGCGGAGTACCGCGAGAAGTACGCCGCGTTCCGCGAGGTGTACTGCGACCTGGACGACGGCCAGGCCGCGGCGCGGGTCGTCGACGCGCTGCTGAAGGACTGACCGCACGACGGTGCCTCGGGGATCAGCCGTTGATCCCCGGGGCACCGTCGTCGGCGTGCGTAAGTCGGCGCGCGCGGGTCGGGGCGCGCGGGTCGGCGGGCGTCAGCCGAAGCGGTAGCCGTGCCAGGGCCGCCAGACCTCGTCCGGGCCGAACCGGGAGAGGCTGAAACCGGGCACCTCGAAGACCGCCCGGAAGCCGCGGGCCTGCTCGAAGGCCTGGTCCAGGACCGGCTCCGGGAGACCGTGCGCCACCGTCACGTGCGGGTGGTAGGGGAAGGCCAACTCCCGTGCCACCGGCCCCGAGCGGACGTCCGCCTCGAGCGCGCGGCACTCCTGCGCGCCCTCCTCGACCCGGACGTAGACCACCGGGGAGACCGGGCGGAAGGTGCCGCTGCCGCGCAGCAGCATCCGGAACGGCCGGTGGCCGGCCGCGACCGCCCGCAGGTGCGCCTCGATCGTCGGCAGCGCGCCGATCGCGACCGGCGTCGGCGGCAGCAGCGTCACGTGGGTGGGTATCGAGCGGGCCAGCGGATCGCCGTGGCCCGCCCGGGCGTCCTGGATCTGCGCGCCGTACGGATCCGGCACGCTTATGGACACGCCGATGGTGACGACCTCGTCGAGGTCGTCACCTTCGGGGCGGTACTGCTGCGGCATCAGCGCTTGGGCGGCAGGAAGCCGATGCGGTCGTAGACCGTCGACAGGGTCTCGGAGGCGACCGCGCGCGCCTTCTCCGCGCCGAGGCCGAGCACCCGGTCCAGCTCGGCCGGGTCGTCCAGGTAGCCCTGGGTGCGGGCCTGGAAGGGCGTCACCCAGTCGGTGAACAGCTCGGCCAGCTCGGTCTTGAGCGCGCCGTACATCTTGCCCTCGAAGTGCTCGACCAGCTGGTCGATCGTCTGCCCGCTGAGCGCGGAGTGGATCCGCAGCAGGTTGGAGACGCCGGCCTTGTTCTCCTCGTCGTAGGAGACCACCGTGCCGGTGTCGGTCACCGCGCTCTTGAACTTCTTGGCGCTGACCTTCGGCTCGTCCAGCAGGTTGACCAGGCCCTTGGCGGAGGAGGCCGACTTGCTCATCTTGGCGGTCGGGTCCTGGAGGTCCAGGATCTTGGCCGTCTCCTTGAGGATGTACGGCTTCGGCAGCGTGAAGGTGGGCGCGTAGCGGCTGTTGAAGCGCTCCGCGAGGTCACGGGTGAGCTCCAGGTGCTGGCGCTGGTCCTCGCCGACCGGCACCGCGTCCGCCTGGTAGAGCAGGATGTCCGCGATCTGCAGGATCGGGTAGGTGAACAGGCCGACCGAGGTGCGGTCGCTGCCCTGCTTGGCGGACTTGTCCTTGAACTGGGTCATCCGCGCCGCCTCGCCGAAGCCGGTGAGGCAGTTCATCACCCAGCCGAGCTGGGCGTGCTCGGGCACGTGCGACTGGACGAACAGGGTGCAGCGCTCCGGGTCCAGCCCGGCGCCGAGCAGCTGGGCGGCCGAGATCCGGGTGTTCTCCCGGAGGGTGGCCGGGTCCTGCTCGACGGTGATCGCGTGCAGGTCGACCACCATGTAGAAGGCGTCGTTCTCCTCCTGGAGCGCCACCCACTGGCGCACCGCGCCGAGGTAGTTGCCGAGGTGGAAGGAGCCGGAGGTGGGCTGGATACCGGAGAGGACCCGGGGGCGGTCCTTCACCGGACCGCTGACCGCTGCGTTGACCATGCGGGCCATTGTTCCAGCTTCACCGACCGCTCAGGAAACATCTGCCCCTGGAGGAATCGACAGTGTGACGGCACTCACCCTGATCCGCTCGATCCGGCGGCCGTCCAGCTTGGCCACGGTCAGCAGCGCACCGCCCTCCAGCGGCACCTGGTCGCCGGGCCGCGGCAGCCGTCCCAGCTCCCGCACCACGAAGCCGGCCACCGTCTCGTACGGGCCCTCCGGGAGGGTGACCCCGGTCTCCTCGGTGAAGTCGGAGAGGTTGAGCAGCCCGTCCAGCTCGACCCCGCCGCCGGCCAGCCGGCGGGTGGCGGTGGTGTCCTGGGCGTCGTACTCGTCCCGGATCTCGCCGATCAGCTCCTCGACCAGGTCCTCCAGCGTGACGATGCCGGCGGTGCCGCCGTACTCGTCCACCACGATCGCCAGGTGGTGGCCCTCGCGGCGCATCTCGCTCATCGCCTCCAGCACCCGCTTGGTGGCCGGCAGCAGCTTGACCGGCCGGGCCAGGTCACGGACCCGGGCGGCCCGCTCGCCGCGCGCGCCGTAGAGGTCGCGCACGTGCACGAAGCCGGTCACCGCGTCGTACGAGCCCTCCACCACCGGGTAGCGGGAGTGCGGGGCCGAGTCGGTCTCCGGGCGGACCTCGGAGACCAGCCGCTCGGCGTCCAGGAAGGTGACCTCGGTGCGCGGCACCATCACCTCGCGCAGCTGGCGCTCGCCGGCCGCGAACACGTCGGCGATCAGGGCCCGCTCGTCGCTGCCCAGTTCGGTGTTGGCGGCGACCAGGCCGCGCAGCTCCTCGGAGCTCATCGAGCCGCGGCCGGCCGACGGGTCACCGCCGAACAGCCGCACCATCAGGTTGGTGGAGTGGCCGAGCAGCCAGATCACCGGGCGCAGCGCCACCGACATCACGTCGACCACCGGCGCGGCCAGCAGCGCGATCGACTCCGCCCGCTGCAGACCGATCCGCTTGGGGGTCAGCTCACCGAGCACCAGCGAGACGTACGAGATCACCAGCGTGAGCCCGACCAGCGCGATGGTGTCCGCGACGGCCGGCGACAGCCCCAGGTCGACGAAGACCGGCGCCAGCTTGCCCGCCAGGGTGTCCGCGCCGAAGGCCGCGGACAGGAAGCCCATGCAGGTGACCCCGACCTGGACGGCGGCCAGGAAGCGGTTCGGGTCGGCGGCCAGGTGCGCGGCCCGGGACGCCCGCCGGGTGCCGACCGACTCCAGCGCCCGGATCTGGCCCTCGCGCAGCGAGATCAGCGAGATCTCGGCGACGTTGAAGAGGCCGCCCAGCATGATGAAGACCAGGACGAGTGCGGCGTCCTCGATGGTTTCTGTCACGCGCCGAGTGTAGGAGAACGGCCGGGCGGCACTTGGCCGCCCGGCCGCTCACCGGTGCTCGCGGGGAGGTCCCGCGGTGGTGCCGAGGATCAGATCAGACCCAGCTCGGCGACCGCGTCGCGCTCCTCGGCCAGCTCGCGCACCGAGGCGTCGATCCGGGCGCGGGAGAACTCGGAGAGCTCCAGGCCCTGGACGATCTCGAACTTGCCGTCCTTGGTGGTGACCGGGAACGAGGAGATCAGGCCCTCGGGCACGCCGTACGAGCCGTCCGAGACGATGCCCATCGAGGTCCAGTCGCCGGCCGGGGTGCCGTTGACCCAGGTGTGGACGTGGTCGATGGCGGCGTTGGCGGCCGAGGCGGCCGAGGAGGCGCCGCGGACCTCGATGATCGCCGCGCCGCGCTTGGCGACGGTCGGGATGAAGTCGTTCTCGACCCAGGCGAGGTCCGAGCCGGTGGCCTCGAAGCCGCTCTTGCCGGCGATCTCGGCCTGGAAGAGGTCCGGGTACTGGGTGGCCGAGTGGTTGCCCCAGATGGTGACCTTCTTGATGTCCTCGACGGTGACGCCGGCCTTCTTGGCGAGCTGCGCGACCGCGCGGTTGTGGTCCAGGCGGGTCATCGCGGTGAAGCGCTCGGCCGGCACGTCCGGGGCGTTGCGCTGGGCGATCAGGGCGTTGGTGTTGGCCGGGTTGCCGACCACCAGGACCTTGATGTCGTCCGCGGCGTTGTCGTTGATGGCCTTGCCCTGCGGGCCGAAGATGCCACCGTTGGCCTGCAGCAGGTCGCCGCGCTCCATGCCGGCGGTGCGCGGGCGGGCGCCGACCAGCAGGCCGACGTTGGCGCCGTTGAAGGCCTCCGCGGCGCTGTCGGTGATAGTGATGTCGCGCAGCAGCGGGAAGGCGCAGTCGTCCAGCTCCATGGCGACGCCCTCGGCGGCCTTCAGACCCTGCGGGATCTCCAGCAGACGGAGGTTCACCGGCACGTCGGCGCCGAGCAGGTGGCCCGAGGCGATGCGGAAGAGCAGCGCGTAGCCGATCTGGCCGGCCGCTCCGGTGACGGTGACATTGACGGGGGTGCGAGTCATTTCTGCCTACTCCAGCAAATCGCCGACGTGCCCCAGGCACGTCGGCGCGCTGGAGCCGAGGATGATCTCTCGACATCGAGAGAACCGGCTCAGGCTATCGCAACGGGCTCGCCCCGGGGGCTCGCGGGCGTGGCTGATGCGTCACACGGGCGGGCGGCGGCCCGGCGGGACGGGCGTCGCCCGCGCGGCGCGGCGGCGCGGCAGCGGGATGGCCCGGTGCGCGCGGCGGGCCGGAGGGCGGGGGTGCCCGTCCTCCGGCCCGGCCGGCGTCAGTGCCGCTGGCGGCCGATCAGCTTGCCGATGTTGTCCAGCACCGGCAGGTGCAGCCACGGGTCGGGCTGGGCCACCAGGGTCAGCAGCACGATCACCGCACCGAGGAAGGTCAGCACCGAGACGTCCGTGAACCGGCTGCGGACCGCGAGCAGCCCCACCTCGGGCAGCACCATCCGCAGCAGTGCGGCGAGCAGCAGCGCCGAGCCGACCGTCAGCACGCCGACCTTGAAGTCACCCGCGGAGGTGATGACCAGCCCCACCGCCGCGACGGCGAGCACCAGCGTTATCGGCCACTGCCGGACCGGCAGGGCGTGGCCCCGGTCGAGCGCCGCACCCGAGCCCTCCGGCGGCAGCGTCCCGGTGGTCCGCTGCGGCCGGCGCCGGGTGCGGCGCGTTCCCTCACCCGCCATGGCGGATCAGTGGCCGGCGCGGCGCTCGGCCGCCTCGACGATGTTGTTGAGCAGCATCGCGCGGGTCATCGGACCGACCCCGCCCGGGTTCGGCGAGATCCAGCCGGCCACCTCGGCGACGCCGGGGTGCACATCGCCGACGATCTTGCCCTCGCTGCGGCTGACGCCGACGTCCAGCACGGCGGCGCCGGGCTTCACGTCCTCCGGCTTGACCAGGTGCGGGACGCCCGCCGCGGCCACCACGATGTCGGCCTTGCGCAGGTGGTACGCCAGGTCACGGGTGCCGGTGTGGCAGAGCGTGACGGTGGCGTTCTCGGACTTGCGGGTGAGCAGCAGGCCGATCGACCGGCCGACGGTGACGCCGCGGCCGAGCACCACGACCTCGGCGCCGTCGATCTCCACCTGGTGGCGGCGGAGCAGCTCGACGATGCCCAGCGGGGTGCACGGCAGCGGGCCCTGGATGCCGAGCGCCAGCCGGCCGAGCGAGGTGGGGTGCAGCCCGTCGGCGTCCTTGTCCGGGTCCATCAGCTCCAGGACGGTGTTCTGGTCCAGGCCCTTGGGCAGCGGGAGCTGGACGATGTAGCCGGTGCAGGCCGGGTCGGCGTTGAGCTCGCGGACCACGTCCTCCACCTCCTGCTGGGTGGCGGTGGCGGGCAGCTCGCGCTGGATCGAGGCGATGCCGACCTCGGCGCAGTCCTTGTGCTTGCCGTTGACGTACCAGCGGCTGCCCGGGTCGTCGCCGACCAGGACGGTGCCGAGGCCGGGGACGATGCCCCGCTCCTTGAGGGCCGACACACGGACGGCGAGTTCGGACTTGATCGCGGCAGCGGTGGCCTTGCCGTCGAGAATCTGGGCAGTCATGGGTCCATTCTCCTGGATCGGCGGAGGTCCCCGTCATGCGGGGAGTTCGCGCCGTGGACGCGCTGGCGGCGACGGTCGCGGCCGGACCGGCGGAGAAGGTGGTGGCGCGGGTGTGACAAGGGCGCGGCGGGGTCGCGACGGGGGCGGCCGGAGTGCGGCGGGGTGGTGCGGGCCGGCTGCGAGCGGGGTCGCGGGCGGGGTTGCGATCGGGGTCGCGGGCGGTGGGTGCAGCCGATCGCCGGGGCCGGACCCAGGGCCCGGTACGGGGCCGTGGCCGGTCCGGGCACGGGGTCCGGGGCCGCGCGGCCAGGGTTGCGGTTGCGCCACAGTTGTGTTCGCCCTGCGGACCTGGCTGGACAGCGCGGGGGGCGAGACCAGACGATAAGGCGGGCAATCTGTGCCGCCCGCGGCCTGGTGACACGCCGTCCGGGCCGACGCGGGGGACGACTCGGGGGACGACGACAAGTGAGCAATCCGTACCAAACGCCGGATCCCTACGGGGGTTACGGCCCGCCGCAGCATCCGCAACAGCCCCCGCAGCCGCAGCCGTACGGCACTCCGCCGCCGTCGCCGTACCAGCAGCCCGTGCCGCAGCCGGCCTACGGCTACCCCCAGCAGCAGCCGTACCCGCCCCAGCAGCCCTACCCGGCGCCGCAGCCGTACCCCCAGCAGCCGGTGGCCGAGCCGAACAGCATGGCGACGGCGTCCCTGGCGCTGGGCTTCGTCGGCATCGTCATCTGCTTCTACGGGGCGATGCTCGGCCCGATCGGCCTCGGCCTCGGGATCGCCGGGCTGAACAAGGCCCAGCGCAGCGGCGTCGGACGCACCCAGGCCATCGGCGGGATCGCGCTGAGCACCCTGGCGATCCTGATCGGCATCGCCGGCCTGGTCTTCTACGACACCCTGACCAAAAGCCTGACGTGATGCCCACCGCCATCTCGGGGCTGGCCGCCCGCTGGGCCGGTACCGCCGGCACGCTCAGGGGCGGCTGGCTGCGCGTGCTGGCGCGCGGCGGCGGCGCACTGCTCGCCGCGGTGACGGTGGCCCAACTCCACGACGCCCACGATCCCGGGGTGCTCTGCCCGCTGCGCCGGTTCACCGGCATCCCCTGCCCGGGATGCGGCAGCACCACGGTCTTCATCGAGGCCGGCCACGGCCACCTGCTGGCCGCGGTGGCCGCGAACCCGGTGACGGTGGTGGCGGGCCTCGGCCTGCTGATCGCGCCGCTCGGCGCCGGCCGCTGGTGGTGGGAGCTGCCGAACGGCCGACGGAACGCGCTGATCGCCGGCGCCGCCGCGCTCGCCTGGGCCTGGCAGTTGAACCGGCTCGGCATCGCCCGGCCCTGAACAACCCGTTCCTGACAGGTATTGACCCACGCGGTGTCAGTATCTTCCGCTAATGTCCCACCCGGTCGGCACCTCAACTGCCCGTCCGTCGCAGGAATCACTTCCTGTCCCGTCCCGCTGTCCCCTTCCTGCCCGGAGGCAGAGATGAGCTACCCGCCCGACCCGAACAACCCCTACGGCCAGCAGCCCCCGCCGCCGCCCGGCTACGGCTACCCGCAGCAGGCGCCGCCGCCGGCCCCCGGTTACGGGTACCCGCAGCAGGCCCCGCCGCCGGCCCCGGGCTACGGCATCCCGCCGCAGCAGGGCTACGCCTACCCGCAGCAGCCGGGCGGCGGCTACCCCAACGCCGGTGCGGTGCAGAACTTCTACGCGGGCTGGGGCAGCCGCGTGGTCGCGTTCCTCATCGACCACCTGCTGATCGGCCTGATCCCGTACATCGTGGTCTTCGCGGCGCTCACCCCGTCGGTCACCACGACCTACTCGGGGACCGGCTACCCGCACACCGAGACCACCGGCACCGGCGGCTACTACGCCGGCATCCTGCTGGCCAACGTGCTGATCTGGGCCGGCATCGCCGCGATGAAGGCCACCGGCCAGTCGATCGGCCAGAAGGCCGTCAGCATCCGGATGGTGCGCGAGTCGGACGGCCAGAAGCTCAGCTTCGGCGCGGCCTTCGGCCGTGAGGCGCTGCACATCCTGGACGGCTTCTGCTGCATCGGCTACCTCTGGCCGCTGTGGGACGCGAAGAAGCAGACCTTCGCGGACAAGATCATGGGCACCGTGGTCGTCAAGGCCGGCTGACCAGCCGTCCGTCCGAGCTGCTGAGCGCCCGATCAGTCGGGCGTCGACGCCGAGGGCCCCGTACTCCGTCCACGGAGTACGGGGCCCTCGGCGTCGTGCGGGCGATCGGTGCGACCGATCGGCGCGGGTGATCAGTGGAAGAAGTGCCGGGTGCCGGTCAGGTACATCGTCACGCCGGCCGCGGCGGCGGCCGCCACGACCTCCTCGTCGCGGACCGAACCACCCGGCTGCACCACGGCCTTGACGCCGCCGTCGAGCAGCACCTGGAGGCCGTCCGGGAACGGGAAGAAGGCGTCGGAGGCGGCGTACGAGCCCTGCGCGCGCTCGCCGGCCCGCGCGACGGCCAGCTTGGCCGAGTCGACCCGGTTGACCTGGCCCATGCCGACGCCGACCGAGGCGCCGTCCTTGGCCAGCAGGATCGCGTTGGACTTGACGGCCCGGCAGGCCCGCCAGGCGAACGCCAGCTCGGCCAGCTCCGCCTCCGTCAGCGCCGCACCGGTGGCCAGCGTCCAGGTCGACGGGTCGTCGCCCTCGGCGTGGATCCGGTCGGTCTCCTGGAGCAGCACCCCGCCGGAGACCGGGCGGACCTCCAGGCGGCCGGTGGGGGCGTCGGGGGCACGCAGCACCCGGATGTTCTTCTTGCGGGCCAGCACCTCGACGGCGCCGTCCTCGTACGCCGGGGCCACGACGACCTCGGTGAAGATCTCGGCGATCTGCTCGGCCAGCTCGACGGTGACCGGGCGGTTGACCGCGATGACGCCGCCGAACGCGGACAGCGGGTCGCAGGCGTGCGCCTTGCGGTGCGCCTCGGCCACGTCCGCGCCGATCCCGATGCCGCACGGGTTGGCGTGCTTGATGATGGCGACGGCCGGCTCGGCGTGGTCGTAGGCGGCGCGGCGGGCGGCGTCGGTGTCCACGTAGTTGTTGTAGGACATCTCCTTGCCGTGCAGCTGCTCGGCGCCGGCCAGACCGCCGGTGCCGTCGCTGTAGAGCGCGGCGCCCTGGTGCGGGTTCTCGCCGTAGCGCAGCACGTTCTGGCGCTCCCAGGTGGCGCCGAGGAACGCGGGGAAGCGCTCGTCGCCGGCCGCGTAGCCGGCCTCGAACCAGGAGGCGACGGCCACGTCGTAGGCCGCGGTGTGGGCGAAGGCCGCACCGGCCAGCCGCTTGCGGGTGGCCAGGTCGAAGCCGCCGCCCTCGACCGCGTCCAGGACGTCGGCGTAGCGGGCCGGGTCGACCACCACGGCCACCGAGGGGTGGTTCTTGGCGGCCGCGCGGACCATCGACGGGCCGCCGATGTCGATCTGCTCGACGCACTCGTCCGGGGTGGCGCCGGAGGCGACGGTGGCCTTGAACGGGTAGAGGTTGACCACGACCAGGTCGAACGGCTCGACGCCGAGCTCCGCCAGCTGCGCGCGGTGCGACTCCAGCCGCAGGTCGGCCAGCACGCCGGCGTGCACGCGGGGGTGGAGCGTCTTGACGCGCCCGTCCAGGCACTCCGGGAAGCCGGTCAGCTCGGAGACCTCGGTGACCGGCACGCCGGCGGCGGCGATCCGGCCCGCGGTCGAACCGGTGGAGACGATGGCGACCCCGGCGGCGTGCAGGCCCTGGGCCAGCTCCTCCAGCCCGGTCTTGTCGTACACGCTGATCAGGGCACGCCGGATCGGGCGTACGTTCTCGGAGACGGGAGGAGTGGTGCTGGAGGCGGCGCTCATGCCGGGATCCATACCTTTCGGTCTTCGATGCGGTGACCTTCGCGGGCCAGTCGGCCCACGACGTCGACGAGCAACTGGCGCTCGACAGTCTTGATGCGCTCGTGCAGCGCTTCGCCGCCGTCCTGGTGGTCGGCGTCGAGGACCTCCACCACGCCCTGCGCGATGATCGGTCCGGTGTCCACCCCGCCGTCGACCAGGTGGACGGTGCAGCCGGTCACCTTCACGCCGTAGGCGAGGGCGTCCGGGACGCCGTGGGCGCCGGGGAAGGCGGGCAGCAGGGCGGGATGGGTGTTGACGATCCGTCCGGCGAAGGCGGCGACGAACTCCGGGCCGAGGATCTTCATGAACCCGGCCGTGACCACCAGGTCCGGCCGGTACCGCGCGACGGCGGCGGTCAGCGCGCGGTCCCAGGCGGCCCGGTCGGCGTGGTCCTTGATCCGCTCGACGAAGGTCGGGATGCCGGCCCGCTCGGCGCGCTCCAGTCCGGCCACGCCGTCCCGGTCGGCGCCCACGGCCAGGATCTCGGCACCGTACGCCGGGTCGGCCACGGCGTCGATCAGCGCCTGCAGGTTGGTCCCGGAGCCGGAGACCAGGACCACCAGGCGGGCCGGGCCCGGGGTGCGGGGCGGGAAGGCCTGCGGGGAGGCCGGGGGGAGGACTTGGGCGGAAGCGGCGGCCACTGCGCGATTCTCCGTACGTCGTTGGCGCCCGCTGGTACATCCACCGTCGGTGGGGCCACTACGGGCGGCGCCAGGTCGAGCCGGGTGCCGGGGCTGCGGGGTGACCGCACTGCCACGGCGGGCCGGGAACCCATCCGAGCTGCTGACCGTCACCACGATAACGGCTGGTGAAAGGGCCACCGTAACCGCCCGGCAACGCTACGCGCGTAGTTGAGACGGGGATCTCGCCGGACGCTCCGGGGGCGGCACGCGGACCTCCCGGGACCAACCTGGTGGGGCGCCGCACGGCCACGGCCGGGCTGCGGGATCATTGAGCGGCGGACCGCCGGACGGCGGGCCGCCAGGCGGTCATCGCCGCACCGACGAGTAAGGAATGGCTGACACCATGAGCGGAGACAGCACCGGCGAGCGCAACCCGTTCGCGCCGCCGCCTGCGGACGCCCCCGATCAGCCGTGGCAGCCCCGGCTCCCCGCGGCCGCCCCGCCGCCGGCGCCGCAGTCCCCGCCGTCCCCGCCCACCCAGGAGGGCGACGGTCCGGAGGACCAGCCGCAGGTCCCGCCGCCGCACCCGTGGAGCCCCGGCTACCGCGGCGGCTGGACACCGCCGCAGCCGGCGCCCAAGTTCGACCCGAACGACCCCACCCAGCGGCGGGCCCGGTACGCGCTCAGCGCGGGACTCGGCGGCCTGTTCTGCCTGCTCCTCGGCATCTTCTACGTCGCGCTGCTGCTCGGCGCGCTCGCCGTCTACTGGGCGATCTCCTCGCTCCGGGCCGGGCGCACGGCCGCCGTGGCGCCGGCCGGCCCGCAGCCGAACCAGCCGCAGGCACCGGCCGCGCTGAGCGGACTGTTCACCGGGGCGGTGGCGGTGCTCTTCACGCTCGGCTGGTTCGGCACCCTGATCTACTACAACGACTACGTGGTCTGCGTGCAGGACGCCCCGACCATCGAAGCCACCCACAGCTGCCGCACCAGCGACCCGGCGCCGACCTGGCTGGTCGCGGTGCTGGACCCGGACGCGCTCTGAGGTCGAGCTGATCGGGGGCGGGGTCGCTCCGGGGCGGGGCAACTCTGCGCTGCGATGACTCCTAGTCGGGGTAGCTCGGCGGCGGGGTAGCTCCGGTGACGAGCCTCTCCGCTGACGAGCCTGCTCCGATCCGCTCCGACCGCGAGACGTTCCGGGTCGGACATGCTCGGGCCACGAGCCGTTCCGGAGCGAAGCCGATCCGTCGTCGAGCTTCTCGGGCGCCGATCTGCTCCGTCGCGGAGGGTTCCGGCTCCGCGCGGGACCCTCCGCTTCCCGGTCGCTCGGGCACCGACCGGCTCCGCCTCCGAGTCGTTCCGTCGCCGAGGGACCCGCCGGCCGGTACCAGCCCTGGTTCCGCGTCAGTCGCGGCGGCCGCGGCGGGCGAACGGCAGCGGCAGCTCGGCGATGCGGGTGAGGGTCCGGTGCAGGGCCGCCCGGGTGCAGGCCGTCCACCTGGCCGCGAGCCGGGTCGGCCGCTGCCACCACTCCGGAGCCGTCCCCCGCAGGTACCACCAGCGGGCCAGCAGGGCGCCCGGCAGGACCGTACCGACCATCCAGCCCGCGACCGCCGCCCCCGTCCGCCAAGGCTCCGGGCCGAGCTCGGACATCCGGCCGCCCGCCAGGGCCCCGCCCGACGCCCAGGCGACGATCACCGCCAGCGCGCCGGTCAGCACGGCAGCGGCCACCGCAGCCGCCGCGACGGCCCCGACCGACCAGCGCGGGCCGTCCGCCCCGGCCCGCTCCGCCGCGCCCGCTGCTCCGACCGTCCCGGCCGCCACCCGGCCGAGCAGCAGCGCGGGCAGGACCCCTGCCACCGCCGGCAGGACGCACACCAGCAGCCACCACGGGCCGCCACCGGGCTGCGGCACCACCGCCAGCAGCGGGAACTCGGGGAGCGCGCCGAGACTGGTCCCGGTCGGCGCCACCAGCGTGCCGGTGCCGACCGCGAAGCCCGTCCCCAGGGCGTAGCCGGCGGCCCACAGCACCGCGTTGGGGATCAGCAGGGCGCAGGCCAGCAGCAGTCCGACGTAGCCCGCCGGGCCACCGCCCAGGGTGTGTGCCGAGTGTCCGGCCGCGCCGAGCAGCACGGCCAGGGTGAGCAGCGCTCCGCCGCCGGCCAGCATCCCCAGCGACCAGAGGGCGGCCGCCCGGAGCACGGCGACCGGCGCCCCGGCCGGCGGACTCCACCGCTCGTACCGCTCCGCCCACCGCTCCGCCCACCGCTCGGCCCACCGCTCGGCCGGCCGGGCCGGGCCGGGCGACCCCGAGGGGCTCCAGGGCAGCGGCCGCCCGTACCCGATCCACAGACCGGGTCCGAGCCCGCCCGCCAGCACCACCGCCACCATGGCCAGGTCGGGCAGCGGCCTGGACCGGAGCACCGTCTCCGACGCCGTGCACTGCGCCACCGCCAGGGCTGCCACCGCCAGGTAGCCGGCGGCCATGGCCAGCGGCGCGCGCCAACCCGGGCGACCGCGTCGGCCGACCCGTCGCCCCGCCCGGTGGAGCAGGAGGACGGTGACCGCCGTCAGCAGCAACGGGGTGACCGTGACCGGGCCGGCCTCCGGGCCCCGGGCCAGCGGAGCCCCGTGGCCCAGCAGCCAGAGCCCGAAGGCCAGCCGGGCGGCATCGGCGGCGGTGTCGTCCGAGTACGGGACCAGCACCCAGATCCCGAGCACCGGGACGGCCACCACGGAGAGCGTGAGAAGAGCGGTGCGCGCCCCCATGAGCAGGTCGGCCATGACCGAGCGGGAGCCCAGCTCGCTCGGCAGGCCCAGGATCGGACGGCCCATCAGCTGCGTCATGGGCTTCATGCTCCCAAGCGGGCCCACTACGTCGTGTCAACGCGCAAACCTTCGCCGTGTCCCGGATTATCGGTACATGTGCCTAAATTCGCCCTGGAGCCGGATCGAGGAAACACGGTGAACGCTCCCCCGACCAGCGGAAAGCGGTCCAGGAAGCCCACGCCCGCCACGCCCGACCGCACCCGGGCGCCGCAGGGTGCGCGGCGCGATCCGGCCCGCCTGCTGCGGCTGCTCACCGCCCGTGAGGCGGAGCTGCTGAGCAGGCTGGCGGCCGGCGAGGAGCTGCCCGCCATCGCCGCCGAGCTGCGGCTCTCCCCGTCGCTCGCCCGCACCCGGCTGCACCGGGCGTTGCGGAAGCTGGGCGTGCGGACGACGGCCGAGGCGGCGGCGCTGGTCGGCCGGGCGAGCGCCCCACCCGGCCGCGCGCGCCCGGTGGCACGTACGGCGGACGGGCCGGCCGGGAAACCGGCAGCCCGTCCGGGACGGCGCCCGGGTCCCGCCCGACCCGCGGCCGGACCCACTCCCCCACCCGCGCCCGCCCCCACAGCCCCCGCCATTGCCGGTGCACCCGAAGCACCGCCCGCCGCGACCCCCACCCCCGTCCCCGCACCCGCCGCGTTCGCCGACTTCTGCCTCGCCGTGCACGACCGGCTGGTCCAGCAGACCTTCCTGCTGACCGCCTGCCGGCACCGCGCGGTGCACTGCGCCCACCTGGCACTCGGGACGGCGTCCCGGCAGTGGGAGGAGGTTTCGGCGCTGCCCGACCCGGAGGGCTGGATCCGCGGCCGGGCGTTCGAGGCGGCGCTCTCCCCCTGGCGCCGCGGCGGTCCCCGGCGGGCCCATCTGTTCACCCTGCCGCACCGGCGGATCCGGGTCGGCCCGGCCGGGGTCGGCCCGGAGGATCGGCTGACCCCGCGCGACAAGGCCCTGCTGAAGGCGCTGCGCCGGCTGTCGCGCCCGCGGCGCTGGGCGCTGGTGCTGCACGACGCGCTGGGCGTGCCGGTCGAGGAGGTCGCGGTCGAGGTGGAGGCGAGCACCCCGGCCGCCGCCGGCCGGGTCCGGGCGGCCCGGGCGGCGCTGGCCCGCGAGGTGCCGGACCTGGTGGGTGCGGACCCGGCCGCGCCGGAGTTCGCGGACCGGCTGGGCGAGCTGCTGCACCGGGCGGCCGTGCACGGCTGCGCGACGCCGTGGAAGCCGTCCCCCAAGCTGCTGACCGCCGAGAGCCGGCTGCGGACGGGCGCGGTCACCGGCGGGGCGGCGCTGCTGACGGTGGCGGTGGGCGGCGCGGTGGTCGCCACGCTGCTCGGCAGCGGGCCGGCCGACCTGTTCCGCTCGACGCCGTCGGTGCCGCCGCCGCTGTGTTCGACGGCCGAGAGCGGCAGCGCGGGGCCGGTGCTGCCCGGCGCCGAGGCGGGGCTGCGCAGCCACTGGTGCGAGGTCGCGGGGGCCCGGCCGGTGGTGCTGGTCCGGGCGTCGCTGCGCTCCCCCGCGCCGCCGCCGCAGGCCGTGGTCTCGGCGGCGGCCGCCGCGGAGGTGCTGCCGGTGCCGGTCGGCTGCCCGCCGTTGCGGCCGTGCCCGGCCGGCACGCCGTCGGGTCTGCCGGCCCTCGCCGACCTGCTGCGCTGACGCCCCACCTGCCCCGGCCCGCACAGCCGGGCAGCGCCGGCAGAAACGCCGAGGGCGCCGCGGTCGGATCCCGACCGCGGCGCCCTCGGGCGTGGCTGCCTTACTTGGCGATCAGCTCACGGGCCAGGCGAGCGGTCTCGGACGGCGTCTTGCCGACCTTGACACCGGCGGCCTCGAGGGCCTCCTTCTTCGCCTGCGCGGTGCCCGAGGAGCCCGAGACGATGGCGCCGGCGTGGCCCATGGTCTTGCCCTCGGGGGCGGTGAAGCCCGCGACGTAGCCGACGACCGGCTTGGTGACGTGCTCGGCGATGTAGGCCGCGGCACGCTCCTCGGCGTCGCCGCCGATCTCGCCGATCATCACGATGATCTTGGTCTCCGGGTCCGCCTCGAACGCCGCGAGGGCGTCGATGTGGGTGGTGCCGATGACCGGGTCGCCGCCGATGCCCACGGCCGAGGAGAAGCCCAGGTCGCGCAGCTCGTACATGAGCTGGTAGGTCAGCGTGCCCGACTTGGAGACCAGGCCGATCGGACCGGAGGTCGTGATGTCCGCCGGGATGATGCCCGCGTTGGACTGTCCGGGGGAGATCAGGCCGGGGCAGTTCGGGCCGACGATGCGGGTCTTGTTGCCCTTGGAGCCGGCGTAGGCCCAGAAGGCGGCCGAGTCGTGGACCGGGACACCCTCGGTGATGACGACCGCGAGGCCGATCTCCGCGTCGATCGCCTCGACGACGGCGTCCTTGGTGAACTTCGGCGGCACGAAGATGACGGTGACATCGGCACCGGTCTTCTCCATGGCCTCGGCGACGGTGCCGAAGACGGGCACCTCGGTGCCGTCGACGTCAACGCTGGTGCCGGCCTTGCGCGGGTTCACGCCACCGACGATCTGGGTGCCCGAGGCGAGCATCCGACGGGTGTGCTTCATACCCTCGGAGCCGGTCATGCCCTGGACGATGACCTTGCTGTCCTTGGTGAGGAAGATAGCCATGATTCAGTCCTCTCCCTTACTTGTTGGCCAGCTCGGCGGCGCGGTCGGCCGCACCGTCCATGGTGTCCACCTGCTGAACCAGCGGGTGGTTGGCGTCGGTCAGGATCTTGCGACCCAGCTCGGCGTTGTTGCCGTCCAGGCGGACGACGAGGGGCTTGGTGACGGCCTCGCCCTTCTCCTCGAGGAGGGCCAGGGCCTGCACGATGCCGTTGGCGACCGCGTCGCACGCGGTGATGCCGCCGAAGACGTTGACGAAGACCGACTTGACGTCGGGGTCGCCCAGGATGATCTCCAGGCCGTTCGCCATCACCTCGGCGGACGCGCCGCCGCCGATGTCGAGGAAGTTGGCCGGCTTCACGTTGCCGTGCTGCTCACCGGCGTAGGCGACGACGTCGAGGGTGCTCATGACGAGACCCGCGCCGTTGCCGATGATGCCGACCTCGCCGTCGAGCTTGACGTAGTTGAGGCCCTTGGCCTTGGCCGCGGCCTCCAGCGGGTTCGCGGCGGCCTTGTCCTCGAGCGCCTCGTGCTCCGGCTGGCGGAACTCGGCGTTCTCGTCCAGCGAGACCTTGCCGTCGAGCGCGATGATCTTGCCCTCGCCGGACTTGATCAGCGGGTTGACCTCGACGAGGAGCGCGTCCTCGGCGATGAAGACCTTCCAGAGCTTCTGCAGGACCTCGGCGACCTGGTCGGCCACCTCGGCCGGGAACTTCGCCGCAGCGACGATCTCGGCGGCCTTCTCCGGGGTGCAGCCCTCGTTGGCGTCGACCGGGATCTTGGCCAGCGCGTCCGGGTTCTCCTCGGCGACGACCTCGATCTCCACGCCGCCCTCGACGCTGGCCATGGCCAGGAAGGTGCGGTTGGTGCGGTCCAGCAGGAACGAGACGTAGTACTCGTCCTTGATGTCCGCGGTCTGGGCCAGCATCACCTTGTGAACGGTGTGGCCCTTGATGTCCATCCCGAGGATCGCCTCGGCCTTGGTGACGGCGTCGGCCGGGTCGGCGGCGAGCTTGACGCCACCGGCCTTGCCCCGGCCGCCCACCTTCACCTGAGCCTTGACGACGGCGCGGCCGCCGAAGCGCTCCGCGATGGCGGCAGCGTCTGCGGCGGTCTCGATGACATCGCCGTCAAGCACGGGTACACCGTGCTTGGCGAAGAGGTCCCTCGCCTGGTACTCGAACAGGTCCACGTGTTTGTCCTTGTTCGTGGTCGCGGATTGTGTCTCTACGAGCGTGCCACGGCAGGATCTTCGCTGCGGGTCGTCGGGCTGCGCAGGTACGCAGAGTTACGGCCTTGCGGCCTACACAGCGCCGGGCGCACCGTCAATCAACACGCGCGTCACGTCCGTGTGGCAGGTTATCCCCGTACGACGGGCGTGTTTCGCCCGGGGCCGGGTCGGCTTTGGTGAGAACCGTCACAACAGGCCGTTCCGAGCGTGTCGCAGCACGTTTTCGCAGCCCTCGGGGCCGCGGGCCGGGCGGCGGGGTCGACTCACTCGTTCGGGTGAAGACGCTCACTTGTCGGCGGGCACCGGCAGCGGCCGCTTCTCGATCGCGGCGGCCATGATCTCCGGGAAGGCGTCCGGGGTGCAGGCGAAGGCCGGCGCGCCGAGCGCGGCCAGCGCGGCGGCGTGCGCGTGGTCGTAGGCCGGGGCGCCTTCGTCCGAGAGCGCCAGCACGGCGATGAACTGGACCCCGGAGGCCTTCATCGCGGCCACCCGCTTGAGCATCTCGTGCCGGATGCCGCCCTCGTAGAGGTCGCTGATCAGCACCACGATCGTCTCGGACGGCCGGGTGATCCTCGACTGGCAGTAGGCCAGCGCCCGGTTGATGTCGGTGCCGCCGCCGAGCCGGGTGGCGAACAGGACGTCCACCGGGTCGGTGAGCTGCTCGGTCAGGTCGACCACCGAGGTGTCGAAGACCACCAGCCGGGTGTTCAGGCTGGGCATGGAGGCGAGCACCGCGCCGAACACCGCCGAGTGCACCACCGAGGCGGCCATCGAGCCGGACTGGTCGATGCAGAGGATCACCTCCTTCTTGACCGACCGCTGCGCGCGGGCGTGGCCGATCAGCCGCTCGGGGACGACGGTGCGGTGCTCCGGCAGGTAGTTGGCCAGGTTGGCCCGGATCGTGCGGCCCCAGTCGATGTCGCTGTGGCGCGGCCGGTTCACCTTGGCGCTGCGGTCCAGCGCGCCGCCCACGGTCGAACGGGTGCGGTCGGCCAGCCGCCGCTCCAGCTCGGCCACCACCGCGCCGATCACCGCGCGGGCGCTCTCCCGGGTGCTCTCCGGCAGCGCGTGCTTGAGCGAGAGCAGGGTGCCCACCAGGTGCACGTCCGGCTCGACCGCGGCCAGCATCTCGGGCTCCAGCAGCAGCCGGTCGAGGCCGAGGCGGGTGATCGCGTCCTGCTGCATCAGCTGGACCACGGTGGTCGGGAAGTACGCGCGGATGTCGCCGAGCCAGCGCGCCACCTGCGGGGCGGAGCCGCCGAGGCCGGCGGTGCGGGTGCCGGTGCGCGGCCGGCCCGGGGCCGGTTCGGCGCCGGCGCCCCGGTAGAGCGCGGCCAGCGCGCCGTCCATCGCCGCGTCCCGGCCGGTGAGGGCGCAGCCCGTCCCGTCCGCCTCGCCGCCGAGCACCAGCCGCCAGCGGCGCAGGCGCTCGGCGGCCCGGTCGGCCGGGTCGACCGGGTGCCGGTCGCTCCCGGTGAGGCCGGTGAGGTCGGCGAGGTCGGTGGTGGGCCGGGGCGTGGGCTGGGGCGTGGTCATCTGACGCTCCTTCGAATCCAATTCGGTGCAGTGCGGTGCGTGCGGTCTGCGGGTACGGGGCGCCGGCCGGGTGGACCCCTCCACCACCCGGCCGAACGCCCGGTCTCAGCCGGCCCGGCGGTCCGCCTGGCGGGGGATCCGGGCCGGGGCGGTCGGCAGGCCGAGCAGCAGGGCGAGGATCGGCAGCGCCGCGTCCGCCCTGAGCCCGTCCAGTGCGGTGGTGTCCGCCGCCGCGGGGCCGGCGGGTGAACCGAGCGGGCCGGCCGCGACGCGTTCGCCGACGGTGCGCCGCACCCCCGCCTCCAGTGCGGAGAAGGTGCGCCGGAGCACCGGCAGCAGGTCGGTGAAGGTCCCCGGCCGGACTCCCGCCAGCCAGTCGTCGAGCAGCGCCAGCAGCCGGGTGTCGTGCAGCAGCAGGGCGCCGCCGCCGGCCAGGAAGCCCTCCACCCAGCCCGCCGCGTCGGCCGGGGTGCCGCCGGGCGAGAGCACCAGGCCGAGCCGGCGCCCGGCCTCCTCGGTCCCGAGCCGCCCGTCGTCCAGCAGCAGCCGGACGGCGCGCCCGCGCAGCAGCCCGGGGGCGCCGGTGGCCGGGCCGCCGGCGGGTTCGCGGGCGGCCAGCGCGTGCAGGGTCGAGGCCCAGCGGTCGGCGACCGGGTCCTCGGAGGTGTCCTCGGCGGCCAGCAGGGCGACGGCGGTGTGCACCGCGTCCAGGTGGGAGCGCATCGCGTTGGCGCCGTCCTGGTCCAGGCCGGTGCAGGCGGCCGGCAGGCCGACGCAGATCCGCTCGGCGAGCCCGCGGGCCACGCCGGCCAGGGCGCCGCCGTCGGTGCCGCGGACGTCGCCGTAGCGCAGCGCCCGGACCAACGCGGGCAGCGCGGCGGCGAGCTGCGCGACGTCGGTGTCCAGGGCGGCCCGGTCGGCGAGGGCCCGCATCACGGCGGGGAGGGCGGCCGGCAGGCCGGCGAGCAGGCAGCGTTCGACCAGCGCCGTCAGCTCGGCGAGCTCGCCGGCGCGGGCGGCTTCCGCGACGGCCTTGCCGGTGGCTGCTCCCTCGACGGTGGTGCCCCACTGCGCGGCCTCGACCACCCGGACGGCGTACTCGGGCTCCCACACCAGCCGCCAGGTCTCCCGGAAGGTGCCGGTGGAGTTGACGGCGGAGCGGCTGGGGGTGCCCCAGCCGATGCCGAGCAGGCGCAGCCGGTGCAGCAGGGTGGAGCGCTCGGTGTCGAGCTCCTTGCGCAGGTCGAGGACGAGTTCGCGCTCGGTGGGGTCGGGCTTGAGCCGCAGGCTGCGCTGGAGCCGGGCCAGGTCGCGCTGGAGCGGGACGGCGGGGGCCGAGTCGGGGACCTCGCCGAGCGCGTCGCCGACCACCAGCCGGTCGTGCACCAGGGCGAGGGCCACGTCGGAGCCGTCGCACATGACGGCCCGGACGGCGTCGAGCGTCTCGGTGAGCCCGGCGAGCGGGCGTCCGCGCATCGCCGCGAGCGTCTCGGCCAGCCGGACGGCCTCGATGACGTGCGCGGAGGAGACCGGGTGGTCCTCGGCCCTGAGCAGGTCGGCGACCGTGGTCAGCCAGCGGGCGACGGTGTCGCGCTCGGTGGTGAACAGGTGGTGGTACCAGCCGGGTGAGTCGATGCCGGCGCCGTAGCCGGTGTGCTGGGAGAGCCTGCGGTGGGTCCAGGGGACCCAGGTGAGCTCGGTGCGCACCTTCTTCGGGAGGCCGGCCAGCAGGGCCTTGTCCTGCGCCGCCGTGGGCATCTCGCGCAGGGCCGGGACGTGCCAGGCCCCGCAGACCACGGCGACCCGCCGGTGCCCGGCCCGGCGGGCGGCGCGCAGCTGCTGGCGCATGTACGCCTCGCGCAGCGCGTCGCGGCGGCCGGTCGGGGTGCCTTCGCGCAGGGCGGTCATCGCCTCGGCGACGGCCTCGAACGGCGCGAGCGCGTCGGTGCCGGGGCTGCGGTGCTCGACCACGTCCTCCCACCAGCGTTCGGGGTCGTCGTGGCCGGCGGCCACGGCGAGCGCGGCGATCGGGTCGGTCTCGCCGGCGCGGTCGCGCCCGGTGGCTGCCGGGCCGTCGGGGCCGTCGGGCGCGTCCGGCCCGTCCGCACGGTCCGGTTCGGCGAGGGTGTGGGCGGCGGGCAGGTCGATGAAGCGGACCGGCACCTGGTGCTCGACCGCGTACCGCAGCGCCACCCACTCCGGGGAGAAGACCGCGAACGGCCAGAACGCGGCCCGGGCCGGGTCGTCCACCACGTGGGCGAGCAGGGCCACCGGCGGCACCAGGTCCTTCTCGGCGGCCAGCGCCACCAGCGGGTCGGCCTCCGGGGGCCCTTCGATCAGCACGGCGTCGGGGCGCAGCTGCGCCAGCGCGGCGGCGACGGCGCGGGCCGAGCCGGGCCCGTGGTGCCGGATGCCGAGCAGCGTCGGTCCGTCGGTCATGTCGGCCTCCCTTCTGCGGGGTACGGGGTCGCTGCGGTCAGTTGGAGTGCTCGCGGGCGGCGCGGTAGAAGTCCTTCCAGCCGTCCCGCTCGCGGATCACGCCCTCGACGTACTCCCGCCAGACGGCGCGGTCGGCGACCGGGTCGCGGACGACGGCGCCGAGGATGCCGCCGGCGACGTCGCCGGCGCGCAGCACGCCGTCGCCGAAGTGGGTGGCGAGTGCGAGGCCGTTGGTGACCACCGAGATGGCCTCGGCGGTGGAGAGGGTGCCGCTCGGGGTCTTGACCTTGGTGCGACCGTCGGCGGTGACGCCGGCGCGCAGCTCGCGGAAGACGGTGACCACCCGGCGGATCTCCTCGGCGCCGCCGGGCAGTTCGGGCAGGTCGAGCGAGCGGCCGAGCTGGCCGACCCGGCGGGTGACGATGTCGACCTCCTCGTCCAGGGTGGCGGGCAGCGGCAGCACGACGGTGTTGAAGCGGCGGCGCAGCGCGCTGGACAGCTCGTTGACCCCGCGGTCGCGGTCGTTGGCGGTGGCGATCAGGTTGAAACCGCGCACGGCCTGGGTCTCGGTGCCGAGTTCGGGGATCGGCAGGGTCTTCTCGGACAGGATGGTGATCAGGCTGTCCTGGACGTCGGCGGGGATCCGGGTGAGTTCCTCGACCCGGGCGATCCGGCCGTCGGCCATCGCCCGCATCAGCGGGGAGGGCACCAGGGCGTCCCGGCTGGGGCCGTGGGCGAGCAGCCGGGCGTAGTTCCACCCGTACCGGACGGCCTCCTCGGGGGTTCCGGCGGTGCCCTGGACGAGCAGGGTGGAGTCGCCGCTGATGGCGGCGGCCAGGTGCTCGGAGACCCAGGTCTTGGCGGTGCCGGGCACGCCGAGCAGCAGCAGGGCGCGGTCGGTGGCGAGGGTGGTGACGGCGACCTCGACGATCCGGCGCGGGCCGATGTACTTGGGGGTGATCACGGTGCCGTCGGGCAGTTCGCCGCCCAGCAGGTAGGTGGCGACGGCCCAGGGGGAGAGCAGCCAGCGCTCGGGGCGCGGGCGGTCGTCCTGCGCGGCGAGCGCGGCCAGTTCGGCGGCGAAGGCGTCCTCGGCGTGCTGCCGGAGGACTTCGGTCGACGTTTCGGTGGTCATCATCGGCTCCTGGCGTGCGGGCCGGCCGGGCACGGCGGTGGCAGGGCCCGGGCGGCTCAGAGGGGTGCGGGGACCATCGGCGCAGAGGTCGTACAGGCGTTCTCGTCCTGTGGTGACCACCTTGCACCCGGGCACTGACAACCCGTCGGGACCGGGTGCGGGGCTCCGGCGGAACGGTCGCTTCCGCGGTTCGCCGTGCGCCTGCTGACGCCGTGCCGGTTGTCAGTGGGGGCGCCTAGCGTCCTCGGCATGGAGGAACGCTGGAGCACCGAACACGTCCTTTCCCTCGCCCCCGACCAGGCCTCGCTGAAGGCCGCCGGCAAGCTCTCCGGGCCCGCCCCGTGGTCCGGTGCGGGCTGCGAGCAGGGGGTGCTGTGGGGGCTGTGCAAGGGCAGCGGCAGCACCCCGTACCGGGCGGCGGTCGAGCTGGCCGCGCCCGCGTACAGCTGCAGCTGCCCGAGCCGGAAGTTCCCGTGCAAGCACGTGCTGGGCCTGCTGCTGCTGTGGAGCGCCGGCGCCGCGGAGATCGCCGACGGCGCCGAGCGGCCCGACTGGGTGGCCGAGTGGGTGGCGTCCCGTCAGGCCGCGGTCGAGCAGCGGGCCGCCCGGCAGCAGGCCAAGGCGGAGACCGCCGATCCGGTGGCCGCGCGGCGGCGCCTGGAGCGGCGGGCGGCCCGGGTCTCGGCCGGCGCCCAGGAGTTGCGGCTGCGGCTGGCGGACGGCGTGCGCCGCGGCCTGGCCGACCACGGCGCCGCGGCGGACGGGTGGGAGCAGGTGGCGGCCCGGATGGTGGATGCGCAGGCGCCCGGACTCGCCTCCCGGGTCAAGGAGTTGGCGCACACCCCGCAGCAGGGCCTGCTGACCGGGTACGCGCTGCTGCACCTGCTGGCCGGGGCCTGGGGCCGGGTCGACGAGCTGCCCGAGGAGCTGGCCGCGACGGTCCGCACCCGGGTCGGCTTCACCGCCGACACGGCCGAGCTGCTGGCCGGGCCGACCGTCCGTGACCGGTGGCAGGTGCTCGGCAGCCGGGACACCGCGGACGAGCGGCTGACCACCCGCCGGCTGTGGCTGCGCGGCGCCAAGACCGGCCGCTGCGCCGTCCTGCTGGCCTTCGGCCGGCCCGGTCAGGCGCCGGAACTGGCTTTGCCCGCCGGGCAGTTGCTGGAGGCCGAGCTCGCCTTCCACCCGGGGGCCCGCCCGCTGCGCGCGGTGCTCGGCCACCGCTACGGCGCGCCCGAGGCCGGGCCCGCCGGGCCGCCCGCCGGGCTCTCCCCCGCCGAGGCGGTGGCGGCGTACGGGGCGGCGGTGGCGGACGATCCCTGGCTGGAGTCCTGGCCGGTGGTGCTGAGCGAGGTGGTGCCGGTGCTCGGCCCGGAGGGCTGGCAGCTGACGGACGGCCGCAGCGCGGTGGCGGTGCGCCGGGGTTCGGTGCCGGAGGCGGCGCTGTGGCGGCTGGCCGCGGTCTCGGCCGGGCACCCGGTCACGCTGTTCGGCGAGTGCGGGCCGGCCGGGTTCACGCCGGTGACGGCGTGGTCGGGGCAGGACGCGCCGGTGGGGGTGGGCCAGTGACCGCCGCCCGCACCGGGCCCGACTCGCGCCCGTACCCCCGCCCGGACCCGCACCACCGCCCCCACCCCCACCCCTGCCCCGCAGCACCGACCAGCTCGTCCGCGGACCCGACCGGAGGCCGGCCATGACCATCCCCACCGTCACCCTCGACCCGGCCGCCGACGGCTGGGCCGAGCTGGAGAGTGCCGCGCTGCTGGGCACCGACCGCAGGCCGCTGCCCGAGCCGGCCGGGCCGCCCGCCCTGCTGGCCGCGGCGGCGGCCGTCGACCGCACCGACCCGGCGGTCGCGCTGCTCGACCTGGCCGCGCTGGTCGCGGTCCGGCGCCGGGCCGGGGCCACCGCGCTGCCGGCGCCCGAGCTGCCGCCGGTCGCCGGGCCGGACCCGCGCCCGGAGCTGCCCGAGGCCGCCGCCCGACGGCTGGCGGTGCTGGTCGGCGGGCGCGCCGCCGGCACCGCGCCGGCCAACCTGGCCGAGCTGCTGCCGCAGTGGCTGGAGGCGGCGCTGGCGCACGGGTACCGGCTGCCCGGCGCGCTGGTGCCGCCGCTGCTGGACACCGCCCGGGCCCGCAGCGAACTGCGCGCGCCCGCCGTCGCGCTGGCCGGGCCACTGGGCCGCTGGCTGGCCGACCGGAACCAGGACTGGCGCTTCGTGCACCGGACGGCCACCGAGCCGGTCGCGGCCGGCGCGGGGCCGCAGGTCTGGCAGGAGGGTCTGTTCGCCGAGCGGGTCACCCATCTGTCCCGGCTGCGCCGCGAGCGTCCGCAGGAGGCGCTGGAGCTGCTGGCCTCCACCTGGGCGACCGAGCGGGCCGAGGACCGGGTGCTGTTCCTGGACGCGCTGCAGGAGGGCCTGTCCGCGGCCGACGAACCGTTCCTGGAGGCCGCGCTGACCGACCGGAGCAAGAACGTCCGGGCGACGGCGGCCGAGCTGCTCTCCACCCTGCCCGGCTCCGCATTTGCCACCCGGATGGCGGAGCGCGCCCGAGCGGTCGTACGCCTGGAGGGGCGCCGACTGAGCGTCAGCCCGCCGGCCGCGTGCGACGCCGGGATGCAACGGGACGGCATAGCGGTCAAGTCGCCCACCGGACGCGGGGAACGGGCCTGGTGGTTCGGCGAGATCGTCGCCGCCGCGCCCCTGTCCCGGTGGGCCGCCGACACCGGCCTCGACCCCGAGCAGCTGCTGCGGCTCCCGGTCGGCGACGGCGGTACGGACTGGACGGACGACCTGCGGGAGGCGTGGGCCAGGGCCGCGGTCCGGCAGCAGGACGCCGACTGGGCCCGGGCGCTGCTCGGGCCGGTGCCGCGCCCGGGCCGGGCGGGGCGCGCGGCCGGCTCGCCGGCCCGGCTGCTCTCGGTGCTGCCCGCCGCCGAACGGGCCGCCTGGACGGCCGCGTTCGTGCAGACCCACGGGCTCGGCGACGCCTTCCAGCTGCTCGGCGCCTGCGCCACCCCGTGGACGCCGCCGCTGTCCACCGCCGTGGTCGCCGCCCTGGAGCGGGCCGCCCGTTCCGGTGCGTACCCGTGGAGCCACAGCGGCGTGCTGGGCATGACGGAGCGGGCGCTGGCCCCCGAGGCGGCCCCGGCGGTGGCGGCCCTGGCGGCGGACGCCGCCCCCGACACCGCGTGGGCGGAGACCTTCGACCGGCTCGCCGGGACGCTGCGGTTCCGGGCCGCGATGCTGGCCGAACTGGCCGGCTGAGCGGGGCCGGCCGGGCAGGTCGGGCGGGTCAGGTCGGGCGGGTCAGGCCAGGCGGGGAGCGGCCCGGGGCGCCGTTGCCCCGGGCCGGACCGGTCCTCGCGGGTCAGCCCGCGTGGCGCAGGTTCTCCTGGACCCAGGCCACCACGTCCTGGGTCGGGGTGCCCGGGGTGAAGATGTCGGCCACGCCGAGCGCCTTCAGCTCGACGATGTCCTCCGGCGGCACGATCCCGCCGCAGAACACCTTGATGTCCTCGGCGTCGCGCTCGCGCAGCAGCTCCAGCACCTTGGCGCACAGGGTCATGTGCGCGCCGGACAGGATCGACAGGCCGATGCCGTCGGCGTCCTCCTGGATCGCGGTGTCGACGATCTGCTCGGGAGTCTGGTGCAGGCCGGTGTAGATGACCTCCATCCCGGCGTCGCGCAGCGCCCGGGCGATCACCTTGGCACCCCGGTCGTGCCCGTCCAGCCCCGGCTTGGCGACCACCACACGGATCGGGCCTGACACGCCCATCACTGCCTCCTGGACCTCGTCGTCCACCACCCGGCCGGCTCGGCCGGGCTCGGGTGTGGCGTTAACCACTCTTAACAGACCTGAGGGGAGGGTAGCGCCAACCGCGCCCGGCGTCCGTTTCGCCTGTCGAGAGGAGGGGAAAATCACAGCACCGCCCGCCCGTCACCCCCGCGCCGTCCGCCGCGGGGGCCCCGCGCCACCCTGCCCGGGGGGAGCCGCATGCACCGTTTCCCGCCACCCGAAGGCCTGCCGCCCGATCCGCCGTCCCTCCCGTGCCCCGTCTCCGCCGTCGACCCGGCCGCCGTGCCCGAGCAGTCCCTCGGGTTCGACCGGGCCGCCGCCACCGTCCGGGGCGCCGGCGCGGAGGCCACCGCCCTCGCCCACCACCTGATCCGCTACCCGGCCGGCATCCCGGCCGAGCCGCGCCCGCACAGCTGCCCGGACGCGGCCCCGGGCCGGCCCCCGCGCGACGGCCCGCCGCAGCACGGTCCGGTGCTGCTGCTGCACGGGCTGGCCGACAACCGCGCGGTGTTCGGCCCGCTCCGGCGCGAGCTGCACCGGCAGGGCTGGACCCACCTGCACGCCCTCAACTACTCGCCGCTGACCCGGGACGTCCGGGCCGCCGCCGTCCTGCTGGCCCGTCACGTCGGCTGGGCCGCACGGGCCCACCAGGGCCGCCCGGTCACCCTGGTCGGCCACAGCCTGGGCGGGCTGATCTGCCGGTACTACGTGCAGCGCCTCGGCGGGGACGCCCTCGTGCCCACCGTGGTCACCCTCGGCACGCCGCACGAGGGCACCACCGCCGCGCTGCTGCCGATCCCGCTGCCGATCACCCGTCAGCTGCGGCCCGGCAGCCCCTTGCTGGCCGAGCTCCAACTCCCCGCACCGCGCTGCCGGGCCCGGTTCACCGCCCTGCGCGGCGAGCTGGACGAGGTGGTCCGGCCCGGGCGCAGCGCCCTGCTGCACCACCCCGATCTGCAGACCGACAATCTGACGATCCCGGGCGTCGGGCACATCGGGCTGCCCAGTCATCCGCTCGCCGTCGAGGCGGTCCGCCGCGCACTGGAGGCTACCGGGGACACCGGCCTGACGGAGCGACAGGCCTCCTGAGATGCACACTTTGTCCGAAATCGACTGAGAGGACTACAGTCCAGGCTGTTTCTCCCGATTCCGAGGAGGCGGCAGCGTGACCCTCAACTCCCGTACCGGCGCCCGCGCCCGGCAGCGCGAGCTGGCCCGGCGCGCCACCCGGGCCGCCGTGCTCACGGTGGCGCTGCCGTCCGCGGCCACCCTCGGGGTGTTCAGCGCCGCGGCGGTGGCCGTGCAGCACGAGGCCGGCCCACCCCCGGGGCCGTCCGCCGCCGACGGCACCCCGACGGGCGCCCGCAGTGCGCCGGCCGCTCCCCGGCCGGCCGCCGACACCCGGGCCGACCGCACCGGCCCCAGACCCGACCGGCCCGTGCCCGTCACCTCACCCCCCGCCGCCGCCGGGGAGCAGCAGCCGGCCCCCGACCGCCCGCACCACGTCCTGCCGGTCGCCGCGCACGGCCTGAGCGCCGGCTTCGGCCAGGCGGGCACCCGCTGGGCGGACCGGCACACCGGCATCGACTTCCCCGTCCCCGCCGGCACGCCCGTCCGGGCCGCCACCGACGGCATGGTCAGCACCCGCTGGAGCCCGGCGTACGGCTACCTGGCGACCGTCACCGACCGGGACGGCACCAGCACCTGGTACTGCCACCTGCGTTCGTACCGGATCCGCAAGGGCCCGGTCCGGGCCGGGGAGGTGATCGCCTACTCCGGCAGCACCGGCAACAGCACCGGCCCGCACCTGCACTTCGAGGTCCGCCCGGACGGCGTGGTGCCGGTCGACCCGCTGCCCTGGCTGCTCGCCCACGGCCTCGACCCGCGCTGAGCCCGCGCGCGGGCCGGGCCCGGACAGCGAGCGGCCCGGGACCGCGAGGCGCGATCCCGGGCCGGCCGTCCGACACCCGTCGGGTCAGAGCTTCTCCACCGGCGCGTACCGCAGCAGCAGCTGCTTGCGGCCGGTGGCGGCCCCGAAGTCGACCGTCGCCTGCGCCTTGTCGCCCACCCCCATGGTGGCCACCACCGTGCCGAGCCCGAAGGTGTCGTGGGTGACCCGGTCGCCGACCGCGAGGCTCGGCACGTCGCGCGCCGCCACTTCGCGGGCCGACCGGCCCCAGCCCGCCTTCGGCGAGGCCGCCGCACCGCCGCCCGAGGAGGACAGCCGCGAGGACGAGGAGCCGGACAGCCCGCGGGCGGCCGGCACCGCCGCCGCGCCCGTCCGCTTCCACTCCACCAGCGTCCCCGGGATCTCCTCCAGGAAGCGGGACGCCGGGTTGTACGAGGGCTGGCCCCAGGCGCTGCGCAGCACCGAGCGGGTCAGGTAGAGCCGCTGGCGGGCCCGGGTGAGGCCGACGTAGGCCAGCCGGCGCTCCTCCTCCAGCTCCTTGACCTGGTTGAGCGCCCGCATGTGCGGGAAGATCCCGTCCTCCATGCCGGTCAGGAAGACCACCGGGAACTCCAGGCCCTTGGCGGTGTGCAGGGTCATCATGGTGATGACGCCGCCGCCCTCCTCGTCGTCCGGGATCTGGTCGGAGTCGGCGACCAGCGCCACCCGCTCCAGGAAGTCGGCCAGCGAGCCGACCGGCGGGGTGCCGTCGCCCTCCTCGGCCTCGGGGCGCTCGCCCGGGTCCTTCTCGTACTCCAGGGCCACCGCGGCGAGCTCCTGGAGGTTCTCCACCCGGGTCTCGTCCTGCGGATCGGTGGAGGCCTGCAGCTCGGCCAGGTAGCCGGTCTCCTCCAGCACGGCCTCCAGCACCGCGGCCGGGCCGGCACCGGACTCGACCACCTGCCGCAGCCCCGCCAGCAGCGCGTTGAACTTCTTCACGGCGTTGGCCGAGCGCGCGGCCATCCCGTACGCCTCGTCGACCCGCACCAGCGCCTGGGCGAAGCTGATCCGCTCCCGGGCCGCCAGCGCGTCGATCATCGCCTCGGCACGGTCGCCGATGCCGCGCTTGGGCACGTTGAGGATCCGGCGCAGCGGCACGGTGTCCTCGGGGTTGGAGAGCACCCGCAGGTACGCCAGGACGTCCCGGACCTCCTTGCGCTCGTAGAAGCGCACCCCGCCGACCACCTTGTACGGCAGGCCGACCCGGATGAACACCTCTTCGAAGACGCGGGACTGGGCGTTGGTCCGGTAGAAGATCGCCACGTCGCCGGGGCGGGCGTCGCCCTTGTCGGTCAGCCGGTCGATCTCGTCCGCGATGAACTGCGCCTCGCCGTGCTCGTCGTCGGCGACGTAGCCGACCACCTTCTCGCCCTCGTCGCCGGCCGTCCACAGGTTCTTCTTGCGGCGGTTGGTGTTGCGCTCGATGACCGAGTTGGCGGCGGTGAGGATGGTCTGCGTGGAGCGGTAGTTCTGCTCCAGCAGGATCGTGGTCGCGTTCGGGTAGTCCTCCTCGAACTGGAGGATGTTGCGGATGGTCGCGCCGCGGAAGGCGTAGATCGACTGGTCCGCGTCACCGACCACGCACAGCTCGGCCGGGGAGATCTGCGCCAGCCGGGCGTCCGCCGGGTTGACGAAGTCGCCGTCGGCGGTCATCTTCGGCGCGTGGGCGGCGGCGCCGCCGCTGAGCTCGCGCACCAGCGTGTACTGGGCGTGGTTGGTGTCCTGGTACTCGTCGACCAGGATGTGCCGGAAGCGGCGGCGGTAGTGCTCGGCCACGTCCGGGAAGGCCTGGAGCAGGTTGACGGTGGTCATGATGATGTCGTCGAAGTCCAGCGCGTTCGCCTCGCGCAGGCGCCGCTGGTAGAGGAAGTACGCCTCGGCGAGCTTCTTCTCGGTCGGGTTGGCGGCCTGGTCGGCGTAGGTCTCCTCGTCGATCAGCTCGTTCTTGAGGTTGCTGACCTTCGCGGTGAAGGACTTCGGCGGGTACTGCTTCGGATCCAGGTCCAGATCGCGGCAGACCAGGCCCATCAGGCGCTGCGAATCCGCCGAGTCGTAGATCGAGAAGCTGGAGGTGAAGCCGAGCAGCTTCGACTCCCGGCGCAGGATCCGCACGCAGGCGCTGTGGAAGGTCGACACCCACATCGCCCGGGCCCGCGGGCCGACCAGCTGCTCGACCCGCTCGCGCATCTCGCCGGCGGCCTTGTTGGTGAAGGTGATCGCCAGGATCTCGCCGGGCTGCACCTGCCGGGCGCCCAGCAGGTACGCGATCCGGTGCGTCAGCACCCGGGTCTTGCCGGAGCCGGCGCCGGCCACGATCAGCAGCGGCGAGCCGTGGTGCTCCACCGCCTGGCGCTGCGGGTCGTTCATCCCCTCCAGCAGCTGCACCGGGTCGATCACCGTCCGCGCGGCGCCGTTGCGGTAGTAGGCGTCCCGCTCGGCGTCGGCCGCGTGATCGGTATGGAACAGCCCGTCCGGGATGGCCTCCTCGTACGGGGTGTAGTCGTGCGGAGCCTCCTCGTACGGGGGCTCCTCGTACGGCGGCTCGTCGGCGGCGGGGCGGCTCGACCCGACGGCTGGGTCCTCGAAGCCGGGGAGCGGGAGGTCGTCAAAGAGGCTACTCATGGCCCTCCGAGTGTATGACCCGCCACCGACACCCCGGGCGGCCCGCATCCCGGTACGGGCGCGGACGGCCGGAAACGACCGGGCCGGGCCCGGCCGCCGGGCAGCACGTGCCCGGCGGCCGGACGGACAGGCGTCAGACCAGGCGGCGGGCCGTCGCCCAGCGGGTCAGCTCGTGCCGGTTGCTGAGCTGGAGCTTGCGCAGCACCGCCGAGACGTGGCTCTCCACCGTCTTGACCGAGATGAACAGCTGCTTGGCGATCTCCTTGTACGCGTAGCCGCGCGCGATCAGCCGCAGCACCTCGCGCTCCCGCTGGGTGAGCCGGTCCAGGTCCTCGTCCACCGGCGGGGTGTCGGTGGCGGCGAAGGCGTCCAGCACGAATCCGGCCAGCCGGGGCGAGAAGACCGCGTCGCCGTCGGAGATCCGGAAGATCGCGTTGACCAGGTCGGTCCCGGTGATCGTCTTGGTGACGTAGCCGCGGGCGCCGCCGCGGATCACGCCGATGACGTCCTCGGCCGCGTCGGAGACCGACAGCGCGAGGAAGCGCACGCCGGTCGGGTCGGCCATCAGCGGCGCGGAACGGCGCAGCACCTCGACCCCGCCTCCGCCGGGCAGGTGGACGTCGAGCAGCACCACGTCGGGCCGGGTCTCGGCCACCACCTGCACCGCCGATTCGACGTCGTCGGCCTCGCCGACCACGTCGATGCCGGTGATCTCGGTGCGCCCGATCTCGGCCCGCACCCCCGTGCGGAACATCCGGTGGTCGTCGACCAGGACCACCCGCGCGGTGCGCTCCGGTCCGGCTGCCACGGTCTCGGCCTCAGACATCTGCTCTCTCCATCTCCAGCTCGACCTCGGTGCCGCCGTCCGGCGCCGGGCGCACCTTGGCGGTACCCCCGTTGCGCCGCATCCGGCCGATGATCGACTCCCGTACGCCCATCCGGTCCTCGGGCACGGTGTCGGGGTCGAAGCCTGGCCCGTGGTCGCGGACGAACACGGACACCGTCCGCCCCTCCACCTCCGCGTACACCTGGACCGGTCCTCCGCCACCGTACTTGGCCGCGTTGACCATCGCCTCCCTCGCGGCCTGCATCTGTGCGGAGATCCGCTCGTCCATCGGGCAGTCGCCGACGCAGACCAGCTCGACCGGGACCCCGTGCCGGTCCTCGACCTCGGCGACCACCTGCCGGATCCGCTCGGCCAGGGTGTCGGGGGCGTCCTCGGCGGCGGCCTCGGGCCGGTAGAGCCAGAGCCGCAACTCGCGCTCCTGGGCCCGGGCGAGGCGCAGCACCTCCTTGGCGTCGTCGGCGTTGCGCTGGATCAGGGTCAGCGTGTGGAGGACCGAGTCGTGCACGTGGGCGGCGATCTCGGCGCGTTCCTGGGCGCGGATCCGGGCGGTGCGTTCGGCGCCGAGGTCCTGCCACAGCCGCAGCGCGTACGGGCCGACCAGCACCAGCACGCCGGCCAGCACCGCCACCGAGGCCTCGATCACCGAGCCGAGGGTGGAGCCGCTGCCCTGGAGCACCAGGAAGGCCACGATGCCGGCGACCACCAGCAGCACGCCGCCGACCACCCTGGTGTAGGCGCCGCGCCGCCGGGTGGCCTCCTCCAGGCCGAACCAGCGCTGCCAGCGGGAGTCGTCGGCCTGCCGCCAGACCAGCGCGACCCCGACGCCGATGATCAGCAGCGGCCAGACGTACGGCTTGGCGGTCTGGATGTGCAGGGCGCTGAGCAGCGCCATGATGCCGACCACGAGCAGCAGCAGCGCGAACAGCTGGCCCACCCCGGTCCGGCTGCCGGCCTTGTCCGACGGGGTGCCGGGCAGGCCGCCGGCCGGTGCGGCGGCCGCGGGTTCGCCGTGGAAGGTGCGCTGGAGCAGGTCGCGCAGCCGGCCGAGGCCGGCCCGCCGTTCCTTGCTGATCTCGGCGGCGCCGGCCTGGTCGGCGTCGACCCGCACGAAGGCACCGTCCCGGTAGATCCAGCGGGTGGCGCTGCCGGGGGCCGGCTCGCCGATGCCGATCGGCACCACGAACCAGAAGGCGGCGTACAGCAGCACGCCGATGCCCTGGGCGAAGAAGAGCAGGATGAAGGCGACCCGGACCCAGGCGACCGGCAGCCCGAGGTGCACGGCGAGTCCGTGGGCGACGCCGCCGAGCATCCGGCCGTGCGGGCTGCGGTACAGCCTGCGGTAGGGCGGGCGGCTCCCGTCCGTGGCGGTCGGCTCGGTACCCGCCGGTGACGGGTTGTCAGGGACGGGGGGCTGGGATTCGATGCCGGGGGCTGCCACGCCACGAATGGTCACACGTACGCGGGTCCGGGCGCATCAGGGTAGGGCCCTGAGTGCCCTCTCAGGGACAGTTCAGGGTCGGTCCCGGGCCCCGGGCGGTTGGGCGCGGCCCGCGCAAGCACCAGGATGGTGCCATGACCGACGACCAGAGCACCGGCGCCCCGGACGCCCCTCCCCCGGGCGCGCAGCGGCCCCCGCTGACCCGCAGTGAGCGGCACCGGGTGGTGGCCGGGGTGTGCGGCGGGCTCGGCCGCCACCTGGACATCGATCCGGTGGTGTTCCGGGTGGTGGTGGCCGTGCTCTGCCTGACCGGCGGTCTCGGCCTGTTCCTGTACGGGCTGGCCTGGTTGATCGTCCCGCGCGAGCCGGAGGGGGCGGACGTCGGGCGGACCGAGTTGCAGCGGGTGCTGACCGGGCGGGTGGACGGGCAGTCGATCGGCGCGGTGCTGCTGACGGTGATCGGCACCGGGGTGTTCTTCTCCTCGATGGGCGACGGCGGGCAGCTGTTCCCGCTGCTGCTGCTCGGCGGCCTGGTCTTCCTGGCGGTGCGCTACGACCCGGAGCGCCGCCGCCGGGCGCGCGGGGAGGAGCCGCCGCGCGGGCCGGGCGGCCCGTACGACCGGCTCGTCGAGGAGAAGGAGGAGGAGCCGGGCGAGCGGCTGGACTGGAAGGGCTGGCAGCAGCAGTTCGGCGACGACATGCGGGCGCAGTGGGGGGAGCGCCGGGCGGTGATGCAGCAGCAGTGGCGGGCGGCCCGCGAGGAGCACGCCCGGGCCCGCGAGGCGGGCACAGTGCCCGGTGACACGCCACCGCCGGGGCCGAGCGGCTACCTCTGGGATCCGCGGCATCCGGAGCGCAACCCCTACGGCCAGCAGGCGCCGGGGGGCGCCGCGCAGCCGTGGTGGCAGCGGACGGACCTACCGACCGGGGATCCGCTGCGCAAGGCCGCGCCGCCCGCCGACCAGGTCCCGGTGCCGGTGCCGCCGGCCGCGGTGCCGGTCCGCCGGCACCGGTCCTGCCTCGGTCCGCTGGGCCTGCTGGCGGCGGTCGGCGCGGGTGCGGCGGTCTGGGCCGTCGGGACGCGGCACGGCGACGGGGTCAAGCTCTCGGTGCTGCTGGCGGTGCCGCTGCTGGTGCTCGGCCTGGTCATGCTGGTGGGGGCGAAGTTCGGCCGGGCCAAGGGCCTGGTGGTGCCGGCGCTGCTGCTGACGGTCGCGCTGGCGGGCGCCGGTACGGCGGTGGACACCCGGGTGCGGACCGGTTTCGGGGACCGTACCTGGGCGCCGGCCACGGCCGCCGACCTGCAGCGGGAGTACAGCCTGGGGGCCGGCGACGCCACCTTGGACCTGCGCGGGGTCGACCCGGCGGGCGGCACGCTGAGCACCTCGGTCCGGGTCGGCGCGGGCGACCTGCGGGTGACCGTGCCCCCGGACGTGGAGGTGCGGCTGCGGGTGGACAACCTGGTCGGTGACGTGCGGTTGCCGAACGACGAGCACCTGTCGGGCGGCGACAACAGCCGCGAGCTCGAGTTGCACCCGGTCGGCGGTCAGGCGTCCCGGGGCACGCTGGACCTGGAACTCAAGCTCGGGGTGGGCGACATGAAGGTGGTTCAGGGATGAGGAAGCACCGGCTCGATCCGTTCTCGCTGATCTCGGGTGCGCTGTTCACCGTGATCGCGGCGCTCTACCTGGTCTCCTCGCTCGACAACGACGCGGTGGACGGCCGGATCGTCATCCCGGTGACCTTCATCGTGCTGGGGGTGGCGGGGCTGACCGGTGCGGTGACGGCGATGTCCCGCCGGGGGCGTCCGGCGGCGGTCAAGGCACCGGCGCAGGCACCGGCGCGGGCACCCGAGGACGGGGCCGACGGGGAGCGCTGAACGGCGCGGGGCCGGGTCCGGACGCTCGCCCGGACCCGGCCCCGTCCGGCTCAGCTCTGGACGGGGCCGAGCTCCAGCTGGTCGCCGTTCTTGGTGACGGTGTACTTGGGCAGCGGCTTGGTGGCCGGCCCGTTGACCACGGCGCCGGTGGTGGCGTTGAAGCGCGAGCCGTGGCAGGGGCAGTACAGCTGGCCGTTCTTCGGCGCGTCGACCGCGCAGCCGGAGTGGGTGCAGATCGAGGAGAAGCCGCAGTACTGCCCGGCGGTGGGCTGCACGATGTAGACGGCGTCGCCGCTGGCCGGGTCCTTGACCTGGGCCGAGCCGCCGACCGGGACGGCCGAGGCGGCGACGGTGACCTTGGCGCCGCCGCCGGCGGGCGCGGAGCCCGAGGGCGCCGGGGTGCCGGGCAGCGGGGTGGCGGAGGGCGCCGGCTTGCGGTCCCGGCCGAACGTCGCGGTGAGCGAGCCGGAGAGCAGCCCCGCCCCGCCGATGGCGACGGCCGCGATGCCGCCGTCCAGCAGCGCCCGGCGGCGTACGGCGCCCTCGTCCACGCCCCGGGCGCGGTCCCGCCGGGCCCGGGTGGCGAGGTAGCCGTCGAGGGAGAGCACCGGGGTGCCGGCCAGCAGCAGCGGGGTCCAGGCCATCAGGTAGGCGAGGTCGTTGCCGTAGTAGTACGGCGTGACGTTCCAGCTGACGGTGAGCCAGAGGGTCAGGCTGATCACCGCGCCGCCGGCGGCGGCGAGCCGCCCCCAGAGGCCGAACAGCGTGCCGAGGCCGACGGCCAGCTCGCCGAAGGCGATCAGCAGCGCGAACAGGGTGGGCGCGTCGAGGGCGGGGCCGAGCGCCCAGCCGATCGGGCTGGCCGCCTTGACGGCCTGGGTCTGCGCCACGAAGGAGGCCGGATCGCCGGCGCCCGCCAGGTAGTGGGAGTCGGAGAGTTTGTCGAAAGCGGCGTACACGAAGGTGACGCCGAGGAAGAGGCGCAGCGGCAGCGTCGCGAAGCGCGTGCCGGTCTCCTTCCACCGGGCCAGCTGTGCCGATCTGCCCGACCGCTCCGGTCCGCCATGCCCCGCCGTCATGCCGATGCCTCCCGCTCGTGTCCTGCCAACTACTGACAGGTCCGGTCCGATTCTGCCCGTTGTTGCCCGCGTTCCGTCGCAAGGCCCACCTGTGGGACTGCCGCGTGGCCTTCACGGCAGACGGCCGCGCCGCCACTCCCTTGGATACGGAAGCAGCGGCGCGGCCGTTCAGCTCAGCGGGAGATTACTCCCACTCGATGGTGCCCGGGGGCTTGCTGGTGCAGTCCAGCACCACCCGGTTGACGTCCTTGACCTCGTTGGTGATCCGGGTCGAGATCTTGGCCAGCACCTCGTACGGCAGTCGCGACCAGTCCGCGGTCATGGCGTCCTCGGAGGAGACCGGGCGCAGCACGATCGGGTGGCCGTAGGTGCGGCCGTCGCCCTGCACGCCGACGCTGCGGACGTCGGCCAGCAGCACCACCGGGCACTGCCAGATCTCACGGTCCAGGCCGGCCAGGGTGAGCTCCTCGCGGGCGATGGCGTCGGCCTCGCGCAGCAGGTCCAGGCGCTCCTTGGTGACCTCGCCGACGATCCGGATGCCCAGGCCCGGGCCGGGGAACGGCTGGCGCTGGACGATCTCCTCGGGCAGGCCGAGCTCCTGGCCGACCATCCGGACCTCGTCCTTGAACAGCTTGCGCAGCGGCTCGACCAGCGAGAACTGCAGGTCCTCGGGGAGGCCGCCGACGTTGTGGTGGGACTTGATGTTGGCGGTGCCGGTGCCGCCGCCGGACTCCACCACGTCCGGGTACAGGGTGCCCTGGACCAGGAAGTCGACCGACTCGCCGCTCTCGCCGGCCTCGGCCACGATCTCTGCCTGGGCCTGCTCGAAGACCCGGATGAACTCCCGACCGATGATCTTGCGCTTCTGCTCCGGGTCGCTGACGCCCTTCAGCGCGTCCAGGAAGCGCTGCTCGGCGTCCACGACCTTGAGCTTGACGCCGGTCGCGGCCACGAAGTCCTTCTCGACCTGCTCGGTCTCGCCCTTGCGCATCAGGCCGTGGTCGACGTAGACGCAGGTCAGCCGGTCGCCGATGGCGCGCTGCACCAGGGCGGCGGCGACCGCGGAGTCCACGCCGCCGGACAGGCCGCAGATCGCGCGCTTGTCGCCGACCTGCTCGCGGATCAGCGCGACCTGCTCCTCGACCACGTTGACGGTGGTCCAGTCCGGGGCGATGCCCGCGCCGCGGTAGAGGAAGTGCTCCAGGATCTGCTGGCCGTGCGTGGAGTGCAGCACCTCGGGGTGGTACTGCACGCCGTACAGGCGGCGCTCGTCGTCCTCGAAGGCGGCGACCGGCACCACGTCGGTGGAGGCGGTGACGGTGAAGCCCTCCGGCGCGGCCGAGCAGGCGTCGCCGTGCGACATCCACACCGACTGCTCGGCGGGGGTGCCCTCGAACAGGGTCGAGCCGGTGCGGCTGACGTGCAGCTGGGTGCGGCCGTACTCGCGGGCGCCGCTGTTGTCGACGGTGCCGCCGAGGGTGATCGCCATCAGCTGGAAGCCGTAGCACATGCCGAAGACCGGCACCCCGGCCTCGAAGATCGCGCGGTCGAGCCGCGGGGCGCCGTCCTCGTAGACCGATGACGGGCCGCCGGACAGGATGATCGCCTTCGGGTTCTTGGCGAGCATCTCGGCCACCGGCATGGTGCTCGGCACGATCTCGCTGTAGACCCGGGCCTCACGCACCCGACGGGCGATGAGCTGGGCGTACTGGGCGCCGAAGTCGACCACCAGGACGGTGTCGTTCTCGGCTACGGACTGGTCGGGAAGAGCAGAGGACACGGACGGCCTTCCGGCATCGGTATCAGAAGGTGTCGCGCGCCACACGCCCCTGGCAGGGTGGCGACGGCGACCGGCGGGGGTATGCCCCGAGTCTACCGGGCTGCTCGAACGCCCCCGGTTCACCCGCTTGCCGCCCGGCCGTCCCGTGACCCGGCGCGCCGGCGGATCGTTGCACCCGACGACCGTCCGAGCGCTTGCGCACCTCCCAGGTGCGGCGGCGCCCGCCGGTCGGCAGGACCACGCGTGGAACTCTCGTCCAGTCCACCGGCGCGCGTGGCGGGCCCGGCCCGCCGTGGGACCGCGCCCCGGTGCTGTGGCCGGAACAGCAGGGGACAGCGGACCCGGCCACGACTGACCGGCCAGGGGGTGGCGGAGCGGGGTCCGGGGACGCCCGGGCGCCGCCCGCCGCTCCCTCGGCAGGCCGCTCCACCCCGGCGCGCTCCCCCGTGCGCCCCCGGCTTGCAACTACTACGCAGAGTAGTCGACGGCGCGGCCGGCGAACCGCGCCGCCGGGCGTCCCGACCGCTCCCCCGGCGTCCCCGCCGCACGGAGCCGCGCGAAATTGGACTGTGCCGAACTGTGTCGAATCGGTTGCACAGTAAGGGCTCCGTCCAGCACGATGCTGGTTGTGGGGGTTGGCCTGGTCGCCGTCGAAGGCGGTGCCGGGCCGGCGGTCCGCAGCCATGGTCCGCCCTGCGGCGGTGCCGCCCGGTGGATCACGCTCCGTGAGATCGGGTGCCACGCCGAGCCGTACGCCTTCGTCGGCGCCCCGGCGCCTCCCTGAGCCATTCGACCCGACGGCGCTCTTCCCCCGGCGCCGTCACCCCAGCACCGGTGCCGCCCTGACGCCGCGTGCTGAACGACAAAGGGCCCCGTTCCCCCGCGGGGCCCTTTGCCCTGTCCCGGGGCGGAAGGAGCGAGGCGGGAGGAGTGGGGCGGCGCGCGGCGTACGGCCCGGCGCACCCGCCAGCCTCACGCCCCGGCCGGCCGCCGGTACGCCTCGTGCGGGTCCGCCACCCCGGCACCCGCCGGCGCCGGGGCCGGGGGCAGCGATTCGGGCGCGGGCGCAGGTGCGGGCACCAGCGGCGGAGCGCTCGGCCGCGCGGGCGGCACGGGTGGAGCGGGCAGCACGGGCGGCGCGGGTGAAACAGGCAGCACGGGCCCCACCGGACCCACCGGCCGCACCGCGCCCAGCAGCGGCGGCAGCGCCAGCGCCCCGAGCGCCGCCCAGAGCAGGTTCGCCACCACCACCCCGGCCAGCGCCGGCCCGACCGCGGTGTGCGTCGTGCCGCCCAGGTCGATCCCCTGCCCGGCGAGCACCCCCGAGCCGCGCCCGGAGCGCCGCACCGCCACGTCCGTGCTCAGCCCGGCCACCGCCGTCGCGGCCGTGAGCAGCGCCGCGTGCACCACCGCCAGCCGGGTCCGGTCCGCCGCACCGAGCCCCCGGCGGTACGCCGACCACCCGAGCGCACCGGCCGAGACCAGCGCGAGCAGCACGGCCCAACGCCACCCGCCGCCGTGGCCCTGGAGGTCGAACAGCGAGGCCCGCAGCCCCTCCGACCGTTCGCCGCCGAAGCTGGTCAGGCCCTCGACCGCGGCGCCCGAGCCGAAGCCCAGCAGCACCAGCCCCGCGTTCGGGACGACCAGCAGCCACAGCGGCTCCACCGGGCCGGTGTCCAGCGCCGGCACCAGCACCGCGGCGGCCAGTGAGGCCACGCCGACCGGGACGGCCAGCGCCCGCGCGGCGACCCGGACGGCGAGTGCCCAGCCGCGCAGCGCGCGCCGGCGCCGGACGAGGTCACGGATCGCGCCCGCGCCGAGCACCGCGAACGCGAGCAGGAAGGCGAGCAGCACCGTCCCGGCCACCGACCGTCCGAGCGAGACGCCGAAGGTCTCCCGGGCGCCGATGGTCAGCCCGTACGGGCTCGCCCCACCGGGTGCGCCATTGCCGAAGTCGTCCGGCCGCAGCGCGGGCGCGTCCCCGGTGGTGGTGCCGGCGAGCAGCCCGAGCAGCGCGGTGGCCGCCCCCGCCAGGACCGCCACCCGGGCCGCCGCGACCAGCGCCGGCCGGAGCGCCGGCGGGTCACCGGCTCGGGGGTCACGGGCCCCGCGGCCACGGCGGGCCGGCCTCAGCCCCAGCCCCAGTCGCAGCGCGATCAGCCAGAGCACCAGGACGGTCATCGGCAGCAGCCGCAGGTCCGTGGCGAAGGTGTAGGCGGCCTGCCCGTCGGAGGTGCTGTGCAGCGGGCCGCCGAACGCCGCCAGGGTCAGGGCCAGCACGGCCCCGTACCGGTCGCCGAACGGGAAGCCGCCGCCGACCCAGTCCTCCGGCGCCGCGAACAGCAGCGGCAGCAGCACCAGCACGGCGGTGGCCGGAGCCAGCGCCCGCAGGGCGGGCAGCCAGTCCCGGGTCAGCAGCAGGCCCCACAGCGCGGAGCGGCCCGCCGAGGGGTCGTAGGGCACGCCGCGGCCCCAGCGGCCGAGCGGCGGGCGGGCGGCCGTCGCCGGCGGGGCGACGAACCCGGGTGCGGCACCGAGGCCGGCGTACGCACCGGAGCCGCCGACCTCGACCACCTCGCTGATCGCGGCGGCCGAGTCGTCCCAGGGGCGCCCGCAGGCGGCGCAGCGCCGGGCCCCGCCAGCAGAACTCGCGCCGCAGGCCGTGCAGATCGCCACCCGTAACCCCCCGGTCCTCGTCCGAAGGCCCTTTGTCCCACCGGCGCTCCGGCGGTGTCAAACGCTTCCGGTGCCGGGTGCGGCAGCGGCGCTCAGGCGCCCGACCCGTCGTCCGCCGCCCGCTTGGCCGGCACCTGCGGCACCGGCAGCAGCAGCGCGCCGAACGCCGTCGCCGGGACGGCGGGACGGTGCGGGGCGACCGCCGCCACCGGGCGGTACGGCTCCTGCTGGTCGGGGCGCCCGTCCGGCTCGCCCTTGTTCGGCCACATCGACAGGGCCCGCTCGGCCTGCGCGGTGATGGTGAGCGAGGGGTTGACGCCGAGGTTCGCGGAGATGGTCGAGCCGTCCACCACGCTGATCCCGGGGTGGCCGAACAGGCGGTGGTACGGGTCGACCACGCCGGTCGCGGCGGAGTCGCCGATCACGCAGCCGCCGATGAAGTGGGCGGTCAGCGGGATGTCGAAGATCTCGCCGGCGCTGCTGCCGGCGAAGCCGTTGATCGACTCGGCGAGCGCCTTGGCGGCCTGCTCGGCGGCCGGGATCCAGGTCGGGTTGGGGGCGCCGTGGCCCTGCCGGGAGGTGAGCTTGCCCTTGCCGAGGCCGGACTTCTTCAGCGAGACCGTGAGCGAGTTGTCCAGCGACTGCATGACCAGGCCGATGATGGTCTTCTCGGACCAGCGGTGCTTGTTCATCGACTGCGCGAAGACCACCGGGTGCTTGGCCGCGGTGAGCGCGTAGCGCAGCCAGCGCGGGCCCCGGCCGACCCCCGGCACCTGCTGGACGCTGAGCGCGCCCATCGCGTTGGAGCCCTTGCCGTAGCGGACCGGCTCGATGTGGGTGTTCTCGTCCGGGTGGATCGAGGAGGTGATCGCCACGCCCTTGGTGAAGTCGACCCGCCCGCTGTCGCCGGCCCGTGAGCCGGCCGCCGCGTACCGCCGGTCGGTGGTCGAAGCACCGACCAGCGCCTCGGAGTTGGTCCGGGTGAGCTCGCCGAGCCGGGCCGAGAGGCCGGGCAGGTGGCCGCCGTCGCGCATCCGGTGCAGCAGGGTCTGGGTGCCGTAGGTGCCGGCCGCGACCACCACCCGGGCGGCGGTGATGGTCCGGGCGCCGGCCTTGGCCGGGTCCTTGGACCGCGAGTCGGTGCGGCGCACGTCCACCGCGAAGGTGTCGCCGACGGGGCGGATGCGGGCCACCGTGGTGAGCGGGTGGATCTCGGCACCGCCCTGCTCGGCGAGGTGCAGGTAGTTCTCCACCAGGGTGTTCTTGGCGCCGTGCCGGCAGCCGGTCATGCACTCGCCGCACTCGATGCAGGCCTTGCGGCGCGGCCCGGCCCCGCCGAAGTACGGGTCCTCGACCTCCGTGCCGGGGGCGGCCTTGACCGAGCCGTCGCCGTCGCTGCCGTCGCCGAAGAACACGCCGACCGGCGCGAGGTGGAAGGTGTCGCCGACGCCCATGGTCTCGGCGGCGGCCTTGAGGTGGACGTCGGAGGGCGTCACGGTCGGGTTGGTGCGCACCCCGAGCATCCGCTGCGCCTGGTCGTAGAAGGGCGCCAGCTCCTGCTGCCAGTCGGTGATGTGCTGCCACTGGCGGTCCTCGAAGAACGCCTTCGGCGGCACGTACAGGGTGTTGGCGTAGTTCAGCGAGCCGCCGCCGACGCCGGCGCCGCCCAGCACCAGCACGTTGGCCAGCAGGTGGATCCGCTGGATGCCGTACATGCCGAGGGCGGGGGCCCAGAGGTAGTTCCGGGTGTCCCAGGAGTTCTTCGGCAGCTCGCCGGGCCCGAACCGGCGGCCGGCCTCCAGCACCGCGACCCGGTAGCCCTTCTCGGTGAGCCGCAGGGCAGCGACCGAGCCGCCGAAGCCCGAGCCCACCACGACCACGTCGTAGTCGAGACCGCTGTCCGCCATCTGCCCTTGCTCCTTCGAAACGTCGTGGGGGGTGCGCCGCGCGGGCGGAGAACCAGGCCGGCCGGCTTCCTGGGCCGGCCGGACCGGTCGGCTACTTCAGCCGGAACGCCTTCATCGCCTTCAGGCCGGAGGTCATCAGCGCCGCGAACCGCGCGTCGTCCAGCCCCATCGAGGGCGCCAGCGGGAGCACGGTCTGGGTGGCGATGGTCTGCGCCTCGGTGTAGCGCAGGATGCCCTCCGCCCCGTGCCGCCGGCCGAGGCCGGAGTCGCCCATGCCGCCCATCGGGGAGGCCACCGAGCCGTACGCGGCCGCGTAGGCCTCGTTCACGTTCACCGTGCCGGTGTGCAGCCGGGCGGCGACCGTCCGGCCGCGCCGCAGGTCCTTGGTCCAGACGCTGGAGTTGAGACCGTACGGGGTCGCGTTGGCGGCGGTGACGGCCTCGTCCTCGGTGTCGAAGCGGTAGATCGAGACGACCGGGCCGAAGGTCTCCTCGGCGCAGACCGCCATCGCGTCGGTGACGCCGTCCAGGATGGTCGGCTCGTGGAAGAGCGGGCCGAGGTCCGGCCGGGCCCGGCCGCCGGCCACCACCGTGGCGCCGGCCTTGACCGCCTCCTCGATGTGCCGGGTGACGGTCTCCAGCTGCCGATCGGAGACCAGCGAGCCCATGTCGGAGCCGTACGCCAGGCCGCCACCGAGCCGCAGCGCGGAGGTGCGCTCGGCGAACCGGGCCAGGAAGCGGTCGGCGATCGAGCGGTGCACGAAGAGCCGCTCGATCGAGATGCAGAGCTGTCCGGCCGAGGAGAAGCAGGCCCGGACGGCGCCCTCGACGGCCTTCTCCACGTCCGCGTCGGCCAGCACCAGCATGGCGTTCTTGCCGCCGAGCTCCAGCGAGGCGCCGACCAGCCGGCCGGCGGCCTGCTGGGCGACCTGGCGGCCGGTGCGGGTGGAGCCGGTGAACGAGACGTAGTCGGCGTGCTCCACCACGGCGGGGCCGATCACCGGGCCGTCGCCGATCACGATCTGCCAGCAGTCGGCCGGCAGCCCGGCCTCCACCAGCAGCTCGCGGGCCCACAGCGCGGTCAGCGCGGTCTGCGTGTCGGGCTTGTTGACCACCGCGTTGCCGGCCACGAAGGCGGGCAGGGCGTCGCCGACGGAGAGCTCCAGCGGGTAGTTCCACGGGGAGATCTGGCCGATCACGCCCTTGGGGCGGCGGGCCTCCACCGCCCGGGTGAGCACCGGGATGGCGCCGGAGCGGTGTCGGTCGCGCAGGTAGGACGGCGCCTTGCGGCCGTAGTGGCGGGCGGCCATGGCGGCCGCCATCACCTCTTCGAAGGCGTGCAGCCGGGCCTTGCCGGTCTCCGCCTGGATGAGGTCCAGCACCTCGTCCTGGCGGCGCAGCAGCAGGTCGTGGAAGCGCAGCAGCACGGCGGCGCGCCGGCGCACCGGCAGCGCGGCCCAGGCCTGCTGGGCCCGCCGGGCGAGCCGGTAGGCGACCTCGACGTCGGCCGGGGTGGACTGCGGGAGGCTGGCCAGCCGCTCGCCGGTGAGCGGCGCGGTGGTGTGCACCAGCTCCGGTTCGCCGGTCGCGGTGACGCCCTTGGCGAGCCGGGCCACCACGGCGGGCGTGACCGCCGAGGCGACCGTGCGCGCCGCGCCCGGAGCTGCGGGGTTGCGCCCGGGGCCGGCGGGGGAACCGGTCTGTGCGTCTGCCGTGATGTCCGTCATGAGCGCAGCCTAGGGCCTCGGCCGCCGGTTCGGTACCCGCCGGTAACAGGAAACTGTCGGTGGCAGAACCTTCCCCGCCGGCGCCCCGGAGCAGCCCTCAGCCCAGCACCGTGAAGTGGTTCAGCACGGTGGTGAAGCGCTTCTGGCTGTCGATGCGGTCCTTGTCCGGCCCGGCCGACAGCACGTCGTACGAGGTGCCGCTGCCGGTCTTGAACTCGGCCTCCTTCAGGTACCGGCGGGTGCCCGAGTTGTCGGCCGTGGTGTAGCTGAACTCCCAGACCGCGCCGGGGAAGCCGTTCACCTTGATCTCGGCCAGCTGCTCGCGCTTGTAGCCCTGCCGGTTCTTGTTGACGCTCTGCTCCATCTCCTGGAAGTGCTGGAGCGGGCTCAGCGACTGGCCGACGGTGACCGCGAACTGCAGGTAGTGCACCTTGGCGTCCGGGCTGTAGTAGATCTCGCTGTTGTCCACGCTGCGCACCCAGGTGCCCCCGGTGGAGGGCAGCAGGAAGCGGAAGCCCGCCGGGTCGTCCACCCACTGGTAGCCGGCCGGCGCCGGGTCGGGCGCGGCCAGCCCGGTCGGCGTGGGGTCGGGGCCGGACGGGGTGTCCTCGCCGGCGCCCTGGTGCTCCAGCACCACGTACGCGCCGCCGCCCACCAGCGCGGCGGTGACCAGCGCGATCAGGACGAAGCGCAGCCGGCGACGGCGGCGCGGTGCGGCGGGCGCCACCGGGGCCGACGCCACCGGGGTCGGCGCGGCGGCCTGGTGCTGCACCGGGACGGTCGGACCGGTCGGGCCGGTCGGATCCACCGGGGCCGGTGGCCCGTCCTGCGTGCGGTCGACCACCGGCACCAGTCCGGTGGGGATCTGCTCGGGCACCCGGGCCCGGATCCCCACGGTGTGCCCGGCGACCACCTCGGTCAGCATCCGCAGCGCCTCGTCCGCGCCGGGCCGCTGCTCCGGGTCCTTGGCCATCAGCGCGGCCAGCACCGGGCCGAGCGCGCCGGCCTTGGCGGACTCCGGCAGCGGCTCCTCGACCACGGCGGTCAGGGTGCTCAGCGGGCTGTCCCGGCGGAACGGCGACTTGCCCTCCACCGCGGCCCAGAGCGTCGCGCCCAGCGCCCACAGGTCGGAGGCCGGTCCCGGCCGCTCGCCCTGGGCGCGCTCCGGCGCCAGGTAGTCGGGGGAGCCCACCAGGTCGCCGGGGCGGGTGAGTTCGACCGCGCCCGCGCCCTCGAACTTGGCGATCCCGAAGTCCAGCAGCACCACCCGGCCGGTGTTGTGCTCCAGCAGCACGTTGGCCGGCTTGACGTCCCGGTGCAGCACCCCGAGCTGGTGGCCGCGGTGCAGCGCGGCCAGCACCTGGACGCCGACCTCGGCGGCCTCCTGCGGGCGCAGCTCGCCGTCCTGGCTGATCACGTCGGCCAGCGAGCGCCCGTCGACCAGCTCCATCACGATCCAGGGCCGGCCGTCCTGCTCGAGCACGTCGTGGATGGTGATCACACCCGGGTGCTTGATCCGGGCCGCGGCCCGCGCCTCACGCTTCATCCGGGTCTGCAGGATCTCCAGATCCTCCTCGGACAGGTGGCTGACGGTCAGCTCCTTGACCGCGACGTCGCGGTCCAACATCTCGTCCCTGGCCCGCCAGACGGTGCCCATCCCGCCGCGACCCAGGCGCTCCCCCAGCGCGTACCGCCCGGCCAGCAGCCGGCCCGTCCCCACCCCTGCCGACTGGTCCTGTCCGCCCATGGCGACCGCTCCCCCTCCTCAGTCCACCGTCACCCTGACGGAGGTTCCGGGGCACCGCAGACTCACCGCCCGGACATCTTCCGGGCCCAGCCTAGGCGTACCCCGGCAGGGCCGGAATCCCCGACCCGGCCCGGCCTGTCGATCGGCGGCCGGCGGCCGCTCAGCCCGCCACCAGTACCACCGCGGCGAGCGCCGCCACCAGCGCCACCAGCACGCCCCCCAGCAGCAGCGGTCCGAGCAGCGCCGGCGGTACCAGGGAGGCGCGGTGACGGTGCGTCAGCTCCTTCGACGGCTCCCCCTCGGCCCGCCGCCGGCCGCCCCCGCGCCGGTACGGCACCACCGGACCGTCCGGCCGGCGGACCGGGAGCAGCGGCGCCGCCGCCGCCGATTCGGGCCCGAACGGTTCGGGTGCGCCCGCCAGCAGCTCGCGCAGCTCACGCTGCACCTGCGCGGCGTCCGGCCGCCGGGCCGGATCGACCGCCAGCAGCCGCTCCACCAGGGGCCGCAGCGGGCCGCAGCCGTCCGACGGGTGCCGGCGGCCGTCCCGGACGGCGGCCAGCAGGGTCGGCAGGTCGTCCTCGGGGTAGGGCCCGTACCCGGTGAGCAGCCGGTGGAGCAGCACGCCGAGCGCCCAGCAGTCCGCGGCCGGCCCGCCGTCCGGCGGCCAGCGCTCGGCCTGCGGGCCGAGCAGCACCGCCCTGGCCTCGTACACCCGGCGCGGCACCGGCCCGCCGAGCGCCGAGCACAGCGTCTCCTCGGCCACCCCGAGCAGCAGGCCGCCGAGGAGGGCGGCGCCGTCCTCGCAGACCAGCACCGAGGCGGCGGTGACGTTTCCGTGCGGGATCCCGGCCTCGTGCAGCGCGCGCAGGGCGCCGGCCAGGTCCGCGGCCAGCTCCGCCACCCGGTACGGCGGCACCGGCCCGTCCTGCGCCAGCTCGGACAGCCGGGCGCCGGGCAGCCGCTCCTCGGCCACCCAGAGCGACTCGCCCTCCGCCACCGCCTCGACGCCGGCCAGCAGCCGCGGGTGGCGGGGCGCCCCGGCCACCTCCTGCGCCACCCGGAGGGCTATTCGCGGGCCGTACTCCGGGTCGGGTTCGGCGCCCGGCCGGCCGGGGACCAGCAGTTCCGGCAGCTCCAGCGCGTGCAGCAGCACCTGGCCCCCGGTCCGCAGGTCCTGCGCGGCCACGCCGACCTCCGGACGGTCCGTCACCCGGTACCGCCCGGCCACCACCTGCCCCGGGGCCGCTCGCATCGCATGTTCCTCTGGAAGGGGTCGGGCTGCTCGTACCGGCCAGGGTACGTGGCCCCGCCGCCGGTGGCCCGGCCCGCGGGCCGGGCGGCCACGTCGGCGCCGGCCCCGGTCTCCCCGGCACCGGCCGCCGGTGACTCCTCATCGAGGACGGCCTGCCCCCGCCGACGGTTGCGCCCCGCGCCGCCGCGCCGGGCCGCCGCCGGAGCGCCGTCAAGGCGCTGTCGGGGCGCGGGCCGTCAGGGCGCGGGCTGGAAGCTCTCGAAGCCGACCCGGCGGGCGTCCGCGTTGGCGGCCGATCCCCAGTCGGCGTCCGGGGTGGTCCAGTAGAGCGCGTAGCCGTACTTGCCGTCGCCGGTGACGAAGCCGCGGTTCAGCGAGTGCATCCGGGTCTTGCTGCCGAAGGTCCACTCCCAGTCGGCCGCGTTGGTCCACTGCCGGTAGGTGATCGCCTTCAGGTCCACCCGCTGGTAGTTGCTGCCGCCGTTGCCGTCCTTCTCGCTGCTCACCCAGTCGTCGTAGGCGCTGCCGTGCGCCGGCGTCGTCCAGTCGACCATCAGCTTGACGCCGTTGCCCTTGAACTGGCGGCTGGTCGCGTCGTAGTCGGGGCCCTGGTCGGTGAGCCAGTCCGGCAGGTTGATGCTGAAGCCGGACGGGTCGCGGTAGGTCTTGTAGCCGGCCGGAGCGGCCGGGGCTCCGCCGGTGCCGCTCCCACCACCGCTCCCGGAGCCCGTCCCGGTCCCGGTGCCGGTGCCCGCCGCGGAGTTGGACTGGCCGGTCGAGGGGGTGGCCGCGCTCGGCGCACCCGCGCCGGCGGCCGGGGACCCGGCGGTCGACGGGGTCGCGGCGCCCTGGCCGGCGGCGCCCGCGTCGGGGCTCTGGGCGGCCGGGCTCTGCGGGGCGGCCGAGGCGTCCGGGGCGGCGCCGGCCGGGGTGCCGGGGCCGCTCTGCGCGGTCGCGCCGTCGGTGCCCTTGCCACCGCCGTGCAGGGCCAGCGCCACCACGGCGATCAGCGCCAGCACGAACACCAGTGCGCCGACCACCATGCCGAGCCGGCGACGGTCGGGCCGGCGCGCCGCGACGGGCGGCAGGACGGCGGTGGCGGGTGCCGGGGCCGGCGCGGGGGCGGCGGGCACGGTCAGCGGCGGCGCGGGGATCGGTGCGTGCGCGGGCGTCGAGCGGCTTCCCACCCGGACGGTGCCGAGCAGCCCCATCGCCCCGCCCCGGCCGGCCTTCGCCGGGTCCTCGGCCGCGGGCTGCGCCGCCGTAGCGGGCTTCGCCCCGCCCTTCGGCTCGGGCTTCGAATCGGGCTTCGCAGCGTTCGCGGCCTCGGCGGCCTTCGCGGTCTTGGCGCCCGACTGCTGCGCGGGCACGGCCGGCTTCGCGGCCTTCGCCCCGGCCGCAGCCCCCGCCGCCTCAGCCGCCACACCCTTCGCAGCGGCCCGCTCCGGCTCCGCCGCCGCTGCCGGCGCGTTCGCGGCCTTCACCGGCACCGCCTGCTGCGTGGTGGCCTCGGCCCGGGCCACTCCCGCGGCGACGATCCGCTTGAGCTTGGAGCGGGTCTCGGAAGCGTCCAGCCGCAGCGCCGGGTCCTTCTCCATCAGCCCCTCGATCACCGGCCAGAGCGGCCCGGCCTTCTCGGAGGCGGGCAGGTCCTCGGTCATCACGGCGGTCAGGGTGGCCAGCGCCGAGCCCCGGTCGTACGGCGGCTTGCCCTCGACCATCGCGTACAGCGTGCCGCCCAGCGACCAGAGGTCGGACGGCGGCCCGGGCTTGTGGCCCTTGGCGCGCTCCGGCGCGATGTACGAGGGGGCGCCGACCAGCATCCCGGTGGAGGTGATCGAGGTGTCGCCCTCGACGCTGGCTATGCCGAAGTCGGTGAGCACCACCCGGCCGTCCTCGCCGATCAGCACGTTGGACGGCTTGACGTCGCGGTGCAGGATCCCGTGGCTGTGCGCCGCGCCCAGCACGCCCAGCAGGTCGAGCGCGATCTCGGCGGCGCGGACCGGGGTGAGCGGCCCGTCCTCCTTGATCACCTCGGCCAGCGAGCGGGACTCGACCAGCTCCATCACGATCCAGGGCCGCTCGTCCTCCTCGACCACGTCGAAGACGGTGACGGCGGCGGTGTGCCGGATCCGGGCGGTCGCCTTGGCCTCGCGCAGGGTCCGGACGATCAGACGGTGCTTCTCGTCCTCGTCCACCCCGCCGTGCATGCGCAGTTCCTTGACGGCGACGATCCGGCCGAGCATCTCGTCCTCGGCCCGCCAGACCGTGCCCATGCCGCCGCTGCCGAGCACCGCCTTGAGCCGGTAGCGCCCGGCCAGCAGTCGGCCGGTGGACTCCTGCGCCTGGGTCATCGGTGCGCTCCCCCATGTGTTGCTGGCCCGCGTGCAGCTGCCGGTCGAAGTGACGGCGCATCGGCCCGCGCGGGCACAACCCGGGGACGTCGCCCGCGCACCCGGCGCCCGGATCCAAGACGCCAAGTCTCCATCATCCCCTGTTCCTTCGGTCGCCGACCACCCGCCCCGGGGGTTGACCATGAAGATCCTTACCGGAGGCGGGCATTCCGTACCCGACCCGAGACCGGAAACGGCTGGTCAGAGCCGGCGCCGCGCACAGAGTCTCCCCCGTGCGGGCACCATCACCTCACCTGACGGCCGGTCGGACCGGCGCCCGGGAACGGCGCAGGGCCCCCGCCGGAGCAGGGGCCCTGTGCGTCGTCGTACGGACCGTCAGCCGTGGTGCAGCGCCGGGTTCACCGTCACCTCGACGCGCTGGAACTCCTTGAGCTCCGAGTAGCCGGTGGTGGCCATCGCGCGGCGCAGCGCACCGAACAGGTTCATGGTGCCGTCCGGGGTGTGCGACGGGCCGGTGAGGATCTCCTCGGTGGTGCCCACGGTGCCGAGGTCGACCCGCTTGCCACGCGGCAGCTCCTCGTGCACGGCCTCCATGCCCCAGTGGAAGCCCTTGCCGGGCGCGTCGGTGGCCCGGGCCAGCGCGGCGCCGATCATCACCGCGTCCGCGCCGCAGGCGATCGCCTTGGCCAGGTCGCCGCTGTAGCCGACGCCGCCGTCCGCGATCACGTGCACGTAGCGGCCGCCCGACTCGTCCATGTAGTCCCGGCGGGCCGCGGCAACGTCGGCCACGGCGGTCGCCATCGGGACCTGGATGCCGAGCACGGTGCGGGTGGTGTGCGCGGCGCCGCCGCCGAAGCCGACCAGCACGCCGGCCGCGCCGCTGCGCATCAGGTGCAGGGCCGCGGTGTAGGTGGCGCAGCCGCCGACGATCACCGGCACGTCCAGCTCGTAGATGAACTGCTTGAGGTTGAGCGGCTCGGCCGCGCCCGAGACGTGCTCGGCGGAGACGGTGGTGCCGCGGATCACGAAGACGTCCACGCCCGCGTCGACCACGGCCTTGGAGAACTCGGCGGTGCGCTGCGGGGAGAGCGCGGCGGCGGTCACCACGCCGGAGTCGCGGACCTCCTTGATCCGCTGCTTGATCAGCTCGGCCTTGATCGGCTCGGCGTAGATCTCCTGGAGGCGGCGGGTCGCGGCGGCCTCGTCGGGCAGCGCGGCGATCTCGTCCAGCAGCGGCTGCGGGTCCTCGTAGCGGGTCCACAGGCCTTCGAGGTTCAGCACCCCGAGGCCGCCCAGGTTGCCGATGGCGATGGCCTGCGCGGGCGAGACCACGCTGTCCATCGGGGCCGCCAGGAAGGGCAGCTCGAAGCGGTAGGCGTCGATCTGCCAGGCGATCGAGACCTCCTTCGGGTCACGGGTACGGCGGCTGGGGACGACGGCGATGTCGTCGAATGCGTACGCCCGGCGGCCGCGCTTGCCACGCCCGATCTCGATCTCAGTCACTTCGAGCCCTTCTGCTGCTTGCATCTGCCTGCCGGGTCACCCCGGCCGCCCCCCAGTATCCCGTACCGGCCCGCCGGGGCGCGGCACCCGGCCGAGGGGCGGACCGCGGGGCGGACCGGCAGCACGCCGAGGGGCCCGCCGCCGCTCGCGCGGTGACGGGCCCCGGATCCGGCCGGCCGGGTCAGCGGCTGTTGTAGTTCGGCGCCTCGACGGTCATCTGGATGTCGTGCGGGTGGCTCTCCTTGAGGCCCGCGGAGGTGATCCGGACGAACCGGCCCTTGCTCTCCATCTCCGCGACGCTGGCGGCGCCGACGTAGCCCATGGTCTGGCGCAGGCCGCCGACCAGCTGGTGCAGCACGGCGGCGAGCGGACCGCGGTAGGGCACCTGGCCCTCGATGCCCTCGGGGACGAGCTTGTCGTCCGAGGCGACCTCGGCCTGGAAGTAACGGTCCTTGGAGTACGAGCGGCCCTGGCCGCGGGACTGCATGGCGCCCAGCGAGCCCATGCCGCGGTAGGACTTGAACTGCTTGCCGTTGATGAACTGCAGCTCGCCCGGGGACTCCTCGCAGCCGGCCAGCAGCGAGCCCAGCATCACGGTGTCGGCGCCGGCGGCCAGCGCCTTGCCGATGTCGCCGGAGTACTGCAGGCCGCCGTCGCCGATCACCGGCACGCCGGCCGCCTGGCAGGCGAGCGCGGCCTCGTAGATCGCGGTGACCTGGGGGACGCCGATGCCGGCGACCACGCGGGTGGTGCAGATGGAGCCGGGGCCGACGCCGACCTTGACGCCGTCCACGCCGGCGTCGATCAGCGCCTGGGCGCCGTCGCGGGTGGCGACGTTGCCGCCGACCACGTCGACCGCCACGGCGGACTTGATCTTCTCGATCCAGGCCAGCGCGTTGTGGCTGTGGCCGTGCGAGGTGTCCACGACCAGGAAGTCCACGCCGGCGGCGACCAGGGCCTGGGCCCGGTCGAAGGCCTCGGCGCTGGCGCCGACGGCGGCGCCGACCAGCAGCCGGCCCTCGACGTCCTTGGCCGCGTTCGGGTACTTCTCGGCCTTGACGAAGTCCTTGACGGTGATCAGGCCCTTGATCCGACCCTCGTCGTCGACCAGCGGCAGCTTCTCGATCTTGTGGCGGCGCAGCAGCCCGATCGCGTCCTCGCCGGAGATCCCGACCTTGCCGGTGATCAGCGGCATCGGGGTCATGATCTCGCGGACCTTGCGGGCCCGGTCCGACTCGAAGGCCATGTCGCGGTTGGTGACGATGCCCAGCAGCTTGCCGTCGGGGTCCGCGATCGGCACGCCGCTGATCCGGAACTTGGCACAGAGCGCGTCCGCCTCGGCCAGCGTGGTCTCCGGGCCGACCGTGATCGGGTCGGTGACCATGCCGGACTCGGAGCGCTTCACCAGGTCGACCTGGTTGGCCTGGTCCTCGATCGACAGGTTGCGGTGCAGCACGCCGACGCCGCCCTGGCGGGCCATCGCGATCGCCATCCGGGACTCGGTGACCTTGTCCATCGCGGCGGAGAGCAGCGGGATGTTCACCCGGACGTTGCGGGACACCCGAGAGGAGGTGTCGACCTGGTTCGGCAGCACCTCGGAGGCCCCGGGCAGCAGCAGGACGTCGTCGTACGTGAGCCCGAGCATCGCGAACTTCTCGGGTACGCCTGCGGCGTTGTAAGACATCTGAAGGGACCTTCCGTGGCGTGGCCGTCGATCTCGGGCACGACCGGCGAGGGGTTACCGGCCGGGTGGCTCTCTCAGCTGGGCGGACGACCGCGGTACGGCCACGTCCCACCCGCGCGCACCGGCACAGGGCTTGGCCACCAAGACGCCGGGCGGCTGGAGGAACCTCCAAGGGATCCCCGAGCGCACCCACGGAACTTTGGCAACCTGACCAGGTGCCGATACCCCATGGTACTAGTGTCACGAGCCATCGACTCGCGCCCCCTTGACAACAAGGGGATCAGGAGGACTCTTCCGCCAGTGCCCGGAGCCGGCTGAGCGCCCGGTGCTGGGCCACCCGGACGGCGCCCGGCGACATGCCCAGCACCTCGCCGGTCTCCTCCGCGGACAGCCCCGCGGCCACCCGCAGCAGCACCAGCTCGCGCTGGCGGGCCGGCAGGTTGGAGAGCAGCTCGCGGATCCAGGCGGCGTCGCTGCTGAGCAGCGCCCGCTCCTCCGGGCCGAGCGACTCGTCCGGGGTCTCGGGCAGGTCGTCCTGCGGGATGACCGTGGAGCCGGGACCGCGCATCGCGGCCCGCTGCAGGTCGGCGATCTTGTGGGCGGCGATGCCGTAGACGAAGGCCTCGAACGGCCGCCCGGTGTCGCGGTAGCGCGGCAGCGCGCAGAGCACGGCCACGCAGACCTCCTGGACCACGTCGTCCACGTGGTGGCGGGCACCGCCCGGCAGCCGGACCAACCGGCCGCGGCAGTAGCGCAGCGCGAGCGGGTGGACGTAGGCGAGCAGCGCGTCGATCGCCGGGCCCTCACCGCGCACGGCGGCCGCGACCAGCGACGCGACCACCGGGGAGGTGCCGGCGCCGAGCACCGGGGCCCTGACCTCGGCGACCTCGGCCACGTCTACCTCGGCCGCATCGGCGTACGACGGGTCGACACCCTGGCCGTCGGGGACGGCCTCGTCGGCCTGGGCCGGCTCGGGCTGGGCCTCGCCCGAAGCGGTGCCCTCGTCGTCACGCATCGGTCCATGGTGCCTGGTCGGAGCGGAAAACGCGGCACCGCGTCCGGACTTGTGCATCGGAACGTTATGCGTCGCCACTGTGCGCACCGTGCCGCCTCCCGCCCCACTGGCTGCCGCCCGCTGCGGCAACTCTCGCTTCCGCAGCACCTGTCCGCTGGTCCCCGAGGTGCTCCACTCCTCCATGGTGCAGCCTCGGGACGACAACGTCACACGCCCGTACGGTTACCGTGTCGGATACCCAGCCGCCCGGGGCTCAGCGGACCAGGCCCCAGCGGAAGCCGAGGGCCACCGCGTGCGCCCGGTCCGAGGCGCCGAGCTTCTTGAACAGCCGGCGCGCGTGGGTCTTCACGGTGTCCTCGGAGAGGAACAGCTCGCGGCCGATCTCGGCGTTGCTCCGGCCGTGGCTCATCCCCTCCAGCACCTGGATCTCACGTGCCGTCAGGGTCGGGGCCGCCCCCATGTCGGGGCTGCGCAGCCGCCTGGGGGCGAGCCGCCAGGTCGGGTCGGCGAGCGCCTGGGTGACGGTGGCCCGCAGCTCGGCGCGCGAGGCGTCCTTGTGCAGGTAGCCGCGGGCACCGGCGGCCACGGCGAGCGCGACACCGTCCAGGTCCTCCGCGACGGTGAGCATGATGATGCGCGCGCCCGGGTCGGCGGACAGCAGCCGCCGGACCGTCTCCACCCCGCCGAGGCCGGGCATCCGGACGTCCATCAGGACGAGGTCGGAACGGTCGGCCACCCAGCGGCGGAGGACCTCCTCACCGTTCGTCGCAGTGGTCACCCGGTCGACACCGGGCACGGTCGCGACCGCCCGGCGAAGCGCCTCCCGGGCGAGCGGGGAATCGTCGCAGACGAGTACGGATGTCATGACCGTCCTCCGCAGCAGATCCGCGTCACGTTGAGCCTCCTGGCTGGTACGAACACTCTCCGACACGGCCGATTGGCGACGGACCTCGTACGGATCGCCGGGTGTCCCCGCGATCGTTCCCGACGTCCAGCGCCCGCTAACCGCCTCCGCACATCCAACGACCGTCACTCGAATGAGTTACGGCCTTCAGGGCCATCTCCACCACTGTACGTGGCCGGACCGTTACCGATCAGCCACCTCGCGGTGCACACGCCGCACTTTTGTGCTGATCGCGCGCGGTCCACGCGCCGCGCGCGCCACGGAGCGGAGGACGGCGCACCCGGGGCCACCCGGTTGTCAGAGCACGACCACTCAAACGTCCTGCCCCTTTTGCCCGTATTTATAGCTTCTAGAGGGTCATTGACTGTTGTGCCGGACTGTGGATGACTTGTTCCAGTAGGTGCCGTAAGTCATATTTCCAGGTGTCCGTACCGGTCCATCGCCGCCTCGCCGAACCGACGGGTCCGAGTCCTTGAAGGGAATGAGCCATGGCAGATTTCTCCCGCCTCCCCGGCCCCAACGCAGACCTCTGGGACTGGCAGCTCTCCGCCGCCTGCCGCGGCGTCGACAGCTCGCTCTTCTTCCACCCCGAGGGTGAGCGCGGGGCCGCCCGCAGCTCGCGCGAGGCCAGCGCCAAGGAGGTCTGCATGAGGTGCCCGGTACGCGCGCAGTGCGCGGCGCACGCCCTGGCCGTCCGCGAGCCGTACGGGGTCTGGGGCGGTCTGACCGAGGACGAGCGCGAGGAGCTGCTCGGCCGCGCCCGCCACCGGCTGGCCGAGGTCCAGCTGACCAGGCCGGCGGGCCTGCGGCACTGAGCGCGCCCTTCGAGGATTGAAGAAACGTTTCTGCACTGGATCCGGGCACGACGAGGCCTGCGAGGAGGCCCTGCGAGGCAGCCAGGCACGGCGAGGCGGCCCGGCACGACTCCCCGAACCGACCGGCGGGCCGGGCGGGCCGGGCGGACGTGTGCTCAGCGCTCGGCGGCGGCGCCGGTGAGCCGGTCCAGCATCAGCGCGACCGCCGGCACCTCGGCCAGGTCGGGCAGGGTCAGCGCGACCACCTGCCGCACCGCGGGCCCGCCCGTGGCCGCCCGGACCGGCACCGCCGCCACCCCGGGGTGGCGCACCGAGTCCAGCGCGAGCCGGGGCAGCACGGCGACCCCGAGGCCGGCCGCGACCAGGCCCACCACCGCGGGGTAGTCGTCGGTCGCGAAGTCGATCCGCGGCGAGAAGCCCGCCGCCTCGCACAGCTCCACCAGGTGGCCGCGGCACTGCGGGCAGCCCGCGATCCACTGCTCGTCGGAGAGTTCCGCGAGGTCGACCGGGCGGTCGGCCGCCGCCAGCGGGTGGGTGATCGGCAGCAGCCCGACCAGCGGGTCGTCCAGCAGCGGGCGGACCACCAGGTCCGACCAGTCGGTCGCGGCGGCCGAGGCGGCGGCCTCCAGGGTCGCCTCGGCGCGGGCCTCGCGGGCGGTGGCGTGCGGGGAGGCCTGCGGCACCCCGCCCTGCGAGTCGGGGTAGCGGAAGGCGAGCGCCACCTCGCACTCGCCGCCGCGCAGCATCGCCAGCGACTCCGGCGGCTCGGCCTCCACCAGCGACACCCGGACCCCCGGATGGGCGGCGCGCAACTGGGCGACCGAGGGCGGCACCAGGGTGGAACTCGCGGTCGGGAAGGACACCAGACGCACCCGCCCGGCCCGCAGGCCGGCGATCGCAGCCAGCTCCTCCTCCGCGGCGGACAACCCCGCGAGGATCCCGGTGGCGTGCTTGACCAGCACCCGGCCGGCCTCGCTGAGCTGCATCCCGCGGCCCGAGCGGACCACCAGGGGGGTCGCCACCGCCTTCTCCAGCGCCTTCATCTGCTGGCTCACCGCCGGCTGGGTGCAGCCCAGTTCGCGGGCGGCGGCGGAGAAGGAGCCGGTCCGGGCGACGGCGCGCAGGACGCGGAGGTGGCGAGCTTCGATCATGCCTCAGTTATAAGGCAGGCTTTGCCCCAGGTAAAGCTGCGCTGATGAGAGCCGGGCCGCCGAGACCCACCGTACCGGCGCCGGCGGGGTGCGCGGCGCCGGCGGCCGGACGGGAGCGGCCCGGGGAACGCCGGAGGCCCGGGCGCGCCGAAGGGCGCGACCGGGCCTCGGAGGCTACCGACCGGGGTCAGTGGGAGTGGCCGTGGCCGCCGTGCGAGTGCCCGTGGCCGTTGCCCTCCTCCTCTTCCTTCTTCTCCACCACGAGGGTCTCGGTGGTGAGCAGCAGGGAGGCGATGGAGGCGGCGTTCTCCAGGGCGGAGCGGGTGACCTTGACCGGGTCGATGACGCCGGCCTTCACCAGGTCGCCGTACTCGCCGGTGGCGGCGTTGTAGCCGAAGCCGGCCTCCAGGTCGGCGACCTTGGAGGTGATGACGTAGCCCTCCAGGCCGGCGTTCTGGGCGATCCAGCGCAGCGGCTCGGCCAGCGCCTTGCGGACGACCGCGACACCGGTGGCCTCGTCGCCGGAGAGGCCGAGGCCGTCCTCCAGCACCTTGGCGGCGTGCACCAGGGAGGCGCCACCGCCGGCGACGATGCCCTCCTCGACGGCCGCGCGGGTCGCCGAGATGGCGTCCTCGAGGCGGTGCTTGCGCTCCTTGAGCTCCACCTCGGTGGCGGCGCCGACCTTGATGACGCAGACGCCGCCGGCCAGCTTGGCCAGGCGCTCCTGCAGCTTCTCGCGGTCCCAGTCGGAGTCGCTGGCGGCGATCTCGGCCTTGATCTGGCCGACCCGGCCGGTCACGGCGTCGTGGTCGCCGGCGCCGTCGACCAGGATGGTCTCGTCCTTGGTGACGGTGACGCGGCGGGCGGTGCCGAGCACCTCGAGGCCGACCTGGTCGAGCTTGAGGCCGACCTCCTCGGAGATGACGGTGCCGCCGGTGAGGACGGCGATGTCGCCGAGGATCGCCTTGCGGCGGTCGCCGAAGCCGGGGGCCTTCACCGCGACGGCGTTGAAGGTGCCGCGGATCTTGTTGACCACCAGGGTCGACAGCGCCTCGCCGTCGACGTCCTCGGCGATGATCAGCAGCGGCTTGGAGGTTCCGCCCTGCAGGATCTTCTCGAGCAGCGGCAGGAGCTCCTGGATGGAGGAGATCTTGCCCTGGTTGATCAGGATGTACGGGTCGTCGAGGATCGCCTCCTGGCGCTCGGCGTCCGTGACGAAGTACGGCGACAGGTAGCCCTTGTCGAACTGCATGCCCTCGGTGAACTCGAGCTCGACGCCGAAGGTGTTGGACTCCTCGACGGTGATCACACCGTCCTTGCCGACCTTGTCGATCGCCTCGGCGATCAGCTCGCCGACCTGGGCGTCCTGGGCCGAGAGGCCGGCGACGGCGGCGACGTCGTCCTTGCCCTCGATCTCGCGGGCGATGGAGAGCAGGTGCTCCGACACGGCGGCGACGGCCTTGTCGATGCCCTTCTTCAGGGCGGCCGGGCCGGCGCCCGCGGCGACGTTGCGCAGGCCCTCGTTGACCAGGGCCTGGGCCAGCACGGTGGCGGTGGTGGTGCCGTCACCCGCGACGTCGTTGGTCTTGGTGGCGACCTCCTTGACCAGCTGCGCGCCGAGGTTCTCGTACGGGTCGTCGAGCTCGACCTCGCGGGCGATGGTCACACCGTCGTTGGTGATGGTGGGGGCGCCGAACTTCTTGTCGATGACGACGTTGCGACCCTTGGGGCCGATCGTCACCTTGACCGTGTCGGCCAGCTTGTTCACGCCGCGCTCCAGCGAGCGGCGGGCGTCCTCGTCGAACTGCAGGGTCTTCGCCATGATCCCGATTCCTCAGAAAGTGCCTGGTTACGTGAGCCAACAACCGCGCCCCGGGCCCCTGTCAGGTGCTGACACGGATCCGGGGCGGGCGGGAACGTCTTACTTCTCGATGATGGCGAGAACGTCGCGAGCCGAGAGGACCAGGTACTCCTCGCCCTGGTACTTCACCTCGGTGCCGCCGTACTTCGAGTAGAGAACGATGTCGCCGACGGCAACGTCGAGCGGAAGGCGCTGGCCGTCCTCGAAGCGGCCCGGGCCGACGGCCAGGACGACGCCCTCCTGGGGCTTCTCCTTGGCGGTGTCCGGGATAACCAGGCCGGAGGCCGTGGTGGTCTCGGCGTCGAGCGGCTGGACCACGATGCGGTCCTCGAGCGGCTTGATGGCAACCTTGCTGCTGGTGGTCACGTCCGAGCTCCCCTTCGGAGATTACGGGGTTGTCTAACAGGTAGGTGGCGATGTCCGCAGGTCTGCCGTCGCGGGGGTCAGACATGCTCCATCGCGTTAGCACTCACCCTGGGGAGAGTGCCAGGAATGACCTTAGGCGCCGGTTAGCACTCAGTCAACCAGAGTGCCAACGGCGCGGCCTGGCGTTCGAATCCGACTGAGCTTCCGTACTCATGTGCACCCGGCCGGACGGCGGGCAGACTGCGGGGGTGCCCGCATCCGACCCGATCCCACCACACCACGGCGGCAACGGACCTGACGCCGCGTCGACCGGCGGCGCCCGGCCCGCACCACTGCCCGCCGCGCCCCGGCCGGCACCGACCGGGCGGCTCGCGGTCGGCCTGCTGGTGCTGGCGCTGGACGTCTGGCTGGCCGGCCTGGCGGCGCTGCTGCTGGTGCTGGCCGCGATCGGCCACCCGTTCCCCTGGGTCGACCCGCCGGCCTCCGGCGGCCCCGCCCCGACGCAGCGCTCCGAGCACGCCCCGCTGCTGATCGCCGCCGCCACCGCCGCCGTGCTGGGCGTGAGCGCGCTGGTGCTCGGCCTGCGCGGGCGCCGGGCCGCGGCCGCCGTCCAGGGCGTCCTGCTGACCGTGCTGCTGGTGACGGTGCTCGCGCTCTGGGCCGCCCGCCCCGGGCCGCCCGCGGTCGGCCCGGTACCGGCGCCGCACACCTACTGCCACAGCGGCGGGAGCTGCACCGCCTGCGACGCCGACGGCAGCTGCCGCGAGGTGCCGCCGAACTGACGCCGCGCGCCCCGGCCCGGCGTGATCGCCGACGCGTGATCGCCGACAATGGGGCGGTGGAGATCGAATCGTTCCGGGCGCTGCTGACCGACCAGGGCCGGGCCCTGCTGACCGAACTGCGCGAGTTCACCCAGGCGGAGGAGCTCGCGCTGGCCACCCGGCTGCGCCGGGAGTACCCGGCCGAACTCGTCCGGGCGGCCTTCGAGCAGGCCCGGCTGCGGCAGCGGGCCCGGGCGAAGTTCGGCCCGGACGCCGACCTCATGTACTTCACCCCGGACGGCGTGGAGCAGGCCACCCGGCGCAGCGTGGCCGAGTGGCGGGCCGAGCGGTTCGCCGCACTCGGGGTGCGGCGGCTGGCGGACCTGTGCTGCGGGATCGGCGGCGACGCGATCGCGCTGGCCCGGGCCGGGATCGCGGTGCTGGCGGTCGACCGCTCCGCGCTGACCTGCGCGGTGGCCGAGGCGAACGCGGCGGCGCTGGGCCTGGCCGATCTGATCGAGGTGCGCTGCGCGGACGTCGCCGAGATCGACGTGAGCGGCTTCGACGCGGTCTTCACCGACCCGGCCCGGCGCACCGAGCGCGGGCGGGTCTTCGACCCGGAGGGGTACTCGCCGCCGCTGTCCTGGGCCGTCGAGGCGGCCCGCCGCACCCCGTTCGGAGCGCTCAAGGTGGCCCCGGGCATCCCGCACGAGCTGGTGCCGCCGGGCGCGGAGGCGGAGTGGGTCTCGGACCACGGCGAGGTGAAGGAGGCGGTGCTGTGGTTCGGCACCGGCGCCGCCGAGCCGCACCGGGCCACCCTGCTGCCCGGGGACCACAGCCTGACCGGCGGCCGGCTGCCCGACCCGGCGGCGGGCCCGGTCGGGCGCTACCTCTACGAGCCGGACGGCGCGGTGATCCGGGCCCACCTGGTGGCCGAGGTGGCCGGGCGGATCGGCGCCCGGCTGATCCACCCGATGATCGCCTACCTGACCGCCGACCGGCTGGTGCCGACCCCGTACGCGCACGCCTTCGAGCTGACCGACGTGCTGCCCTACAAGCCGAAGGCGCTCAAGGCGCTGGTGCGCGAGCGCGCCGTCGGCACCGTCGTGATCAAGAAGCGGGGGGTGTCGGTGGTCCCGGACGAGCTGCGCCGGCAGCTGCGGCCGGCCGGGCCGAACACGCTGACGGTGATCCTCTGCCGGACCGACGACGGGCCGCTGATGATGCTCGGTCAGCCGGTCGGCGGCTGGACGTAGTCCTCCAGCCGGGCCACCGCGAAGCCCTGCTCCTGGATCCGGGCGAGCAGTTCGCCGAACATCGCGGTCATGCTCTCGCCCTTGAGGTCCTTGGGCCCGCGGAAGTGCGCCAGGATGATGTCGCCGGGCCGCAGCTTCTTGTCGGCGGCCTGGTACTGCATGTCGTGGATCTGCATCGACTCGCGCCAGAGCACGATCCCGCGCGGACCGCACTGCTGGACGGCGGTGTTGAGCGCGGCGGTGTTGGCGCCGTCGCCGTACGGCGGGCGGAACAGCAGCGGGGCGGTGCCGTACTGCTGGGTGAGGGCGGACTGCGCGTCGCAGACCTCGCTGTGCAGCTTGTCCGGCGCCAGCTTGCTCATCACCGGGTGGTCCACGGTGTGGTTGTGGATCTGGTTGCCGAGCGCCTGGAGCGGCTTGAAGTAGCCGTAGTCGTCCTTGACGATGTCGCGGGTCAGGAACATCGAGACCGGCACCTTGAGGTCGGTCAGCATCTGGACGAACTTCGGGTCCTTCTCGGCCCCGTCGTCGAGGGTGACGAAGACGACCTTGTCGTGCGTCGGCACCTCGCTGAACACCGGCACCGGCCCGGTCCTGGTCAGCTTGATCGGCTTGTCGGCCGGCGCGGGCGGGGCCGGCGGCAGCGCGGTCAGCCCCCACTTGGCCCAGCCCGCGCCCGCGGGCGGGACGGCCCCCGGGCCGGTCGGTGCGCCGCCGGACGGAGCCCCGGACGAGGAGCCCGGGCCACCGGACGGGGTGCCGCCACCGGGCGTGGACAGGCTGGCCGCCCCCTGGCCCGCCCCCGAGTCGCACCCGCTCACCAACGCCAGCACAGCCAGCACCGCCAGGACGTACGTCCTCTTCACCCCTGCTCCCCCGTCGTTCAGCGAACTCTCAGGAATGAACGCTACTCGACGTGTTGACGGGTGAACGACCACCGGTGCACCGGCCTGGAGAGCAGCCCGGCCGGGGCCTCGGGCACCGGCCCGGGCCCGTCGGTCCACCAGCTGATCAGCAGGACCCGGTCGCCCGAGGCCGTCAGCAGCTCGGCCCGCTCCAGCCCGGCCGCCGCGCGCAGCGCGGGCAGCGCCTCGGCCAGCACCCAGGCCGCCAGCTCGGCGGCCCGGCCCTCGGCGGCCCGGGCCTCCCACATCGCGGCGACGGTCACCGGGTCAGCGCCTGGTGGGCGTGCGCGTGGACGTCACCGTGGCCGGCGCCGGGCACCGAGACCTCGGTGACCGGCAGCGAGGAGTCCGCCGACAGGTCGAAGGAGGAGGCCGCCCGGTTGCGCCAGACCATCTCGGAGCCGAGCGCGGCCACCATCGCCCCGTTGTCGGTGCACAGGCCCGGGCGCGGCACCCGGAGCACGATGCCGGCCTTGTCGCAGCGCTGCTGCGCCATCTCGCGCAGCCGGGAGTTGGCGGCCACGCCGCCGCCGATCATCAGGTGGTCGACACCGCTGTCCTTGCAGGCCCGCACGGCCTTGCGGGTGAGCACGTCGGTGACGGCCTCCTGGAAGGAGGCGGAGACGTCGGCGATCGGCACCTCCTCGCCGGCCCGGCGGCGCGCCTCGACCCAGCGGGCGACGGCGGTCTTGAGCCCGGAGAAGGAGAAGTCGTAGGCCGGGTCGTTGGCGTTGCTCAGGCCGCGCGGGAAGGCGATCGCCTTCGGGTCGCCCTCGCGGGCGGCGCGGTCGACCACCGGGCCGCCCGGGAAGCCCAGGCCGAGCACCCGGGCGACCTTGTCGAAGGCCTCGCCGGCCGCGTCGTCGATGGTGGCGCCGAGCGGGCGGACGTCGGTCGTGATGTCCGAGCTGAGCAGCAGCGAGGAGTGCCCGCCGGAGACCAGCAGCGCCATCGTCGGCTCGGGCAGCCGGCCGTGCTCCAGCTGGTCCACGCAGATGTGCGAGGCGAGGTGGTTGACCCCGTACAGCGGCTTGTCCAGCGCCCAGGCGTACGCCTTGGCGGCGCTGACGCCGACCAGCAGCGCGCCGGCCAGGCCCGGGCCGGCGGTGACGGCGATGCCGTCCAGGTCGGTGGCCTTGACCCCGGCGGTGTCCAGCGCCCGCTGGATGGTCGGGATCATCGCCTCCAGGTGCGCCCGGCTGGCGATCTCCGGGACGACGCCGCCGAAGCGGGCGTGGTCGTTGACGCTGGAGGCGACCGCGTCGGCGAGCAGGGTGGTGCCCCGGACGATGCCGACCCCGGTCTCGTCGCAGGAGGTCTCGATGCCGAGGACGAGCGGTTCGTCAGCCATGATCGGGGTCCTTCGAATCGTGCTTCGGTTCGTGCGAGGGGTGGTCGAGGCGCATCACCAGCGCGTCGACGTTGGCGGGCTGGTAGTAGCCGCGACGGACGCCCACCGGCTGGAAGCCGAAGCGCTCGTACAGCCGCTGCGCGCGCAGGTTGTCCACCCGGACCTCCAGCAGCAGTTCGGTGCAGCCGCGCCGGGCGGACTCCTCGACCAGGTCGGTGAGCAGCACCGCCCCGAGGCCGGCGCCCTGGTGGCCCGGGGCCACCGCGATGGTCTGGACGTCGCCCTCGACGCCGACCGCCATCAGGCCCGCGTAGCCGACCACGGAGCCGTCGGCGGCGGTGGCGACGGTGTAGTGCCTGGTGCCGCCGGGGTGCGCGTCGGCCAGCTCGGACCAGTACATGGCGGGCGACCAGGCGTCCTCGGGGAACAGCCGCAGCTCCAGTGCCATCACCGGTTCGATGTCCCACCAGCGCATCGGCCGCAGGCTGACGGCGGAGCTCACGCCGGGAGCACCGCCTTGTACCCGGCCGGCACCTGGGCGTCCGGGCGGCGCAGGTAGAGCGGCACGTTGGGCAGCAGCTCGCGGCCGGCCGCGAGTTCGGCGACGGCGAAGCCGGCCAGCGCCCCGGCCGAGACGTGCTCGGGGCCGCGGGCGCCGGGGAAGGCGTCCGGGTAGAGCAGCGCGCCCGCGCCGACGGCCTGCGCCTCGGGGGTGAGTTCGGCCGGGCGGTCCACCGAGGGCCCGGCGACCCGGGTGCCGTCCGCGTCGTAGGAGGCCCAGTAGACCTCCTTGCGCCGGGCGTCGGTGGCCGCGGTGAACGGGCCGGTCAGCCCCTCGGTGCGGGCCTGGTGGGCGATCGCGTCCAGGGTGCAGACCCCGTGCACGGGCAGGTCGAGCGCGTGGCCGAGCGCGGCGGCGGTGACCAGCCCGACCCGCAGTCCGGTGTACGGGCCGGGGCCGACGCCGACCGCGATGCCGGTCAGCCGGCGCTTGTCCACGCCCGCGGTGCGCAGCACCTCGTCGATGGTCGGGAGGAGCAGCTCGCCGTGGCGCCGGGCGTCCACCTGGTACGACTCGGCGAGGACGGTCGTACCGTCGTGGACGGCGGCCGTGACGGCGGGGGTGGCGGTGTCGAACGCAAGCAGCAGCACGGGTCCAAGGTTAGAGGGTCCACCGGGTGGGCCGTCCGTTCGAGGTGGGCCCGCGGCGTGGAACACGCGATCGGATCGATCCGAAAAGCCCGGCCGGACCTGGCACGATGGGCCGTGTTACCCGTCCCTGGCGAGCAGTGGGAGCAGACGTGGCGAAGCTGGGTGCTGGGCTGGTGGTCACCGGTCTCACGCTGGGGGCGATGGCCACGATCGGCCTGCTGGCCTTCCAGGCGAGCGGGGCCCAGGACCGGGCGCTCGCGGCCGGGTACGTGCCGCCGGTCGCCCCGCTCACCTCGCCGCAGCCGACCGTGCCGCCGGCGCCCCCGCTGCCGGCCAACTCGGGCACCGGGCTGCGGGTGGTCTACTCGCTCGGCGCCAAGCAGGTCTGGCTGGTCGACCCGCGCAAGAACCCGCAGGTCACGGCGTCGTTCGCGGTGGTCCCCGGCTCGGTCTCGCCGCCGGTGGGCAGCTACCCGGTGTACAGCCGCACGGCGGCCGGCACGGGCACCGACGGCCGGAAGATCGAGCACGTGGTGCGGTTCTCGCAGCAGGGTGCGGTCTTCGGTTTCAGCGCGGCGATCGACCAGGGTGCCGGCAGTGCCTCGCCCGGCGCCGTCCCGTCCGCCTCGGCCTCCGCGGCCGCCTCGACCGACCCGAACGCCAAGACCGGCGGGATCCGCTCCGGCCGGGCCGACGGCCAGCTGCTGTGGGACTTCGCGCCGACCGGCACCACCGTGGTCGTCATCCCCTGAGCACGGCCCCGGCTCGGGGCCGGGTGGCGGCTCAGGCCGCGCGGGGGTGTGCCGGCCGCGCGGCCGGGGCCTCGGCGCAGGCGGGACGTCCGTCGGCGGCGGGCCGGCGTTCCGGCGGGGTGGAGACCGCGGCGGCGGCCGCGCAGGCGGCCAGCAGCGTGCTCATCGGCACGGCCGCGGGTGCGGGCTCCGCGGCGGGGGCGGTGCCCCTGATGGTCGTGGTGCTCGTGGTGCTCGTCATGGTGCTCGTCATGGCGGGAGGCTCCCCAGTTAGGCATACCTAACCACAGCGGAACCATCCCATCACGCCCGGCGGCCCGCCCGCAACACCTTGCCGACAGCCTGTCGGGAAACTCCGCTACTCCTCACCCAGGCGGGCGAGGTCCACCCCGTCCCACCGGCCGCCGAGCCCCGTGAGGGTGACCGCGCGCGGGTCGCCGTCCTCGGTGATGGTGCTGCCGCCGAGGGCCCGCTCGATCCGCACCTCCAGCCGGTCCTCCGAGAGGTCCTCGACCTTGCCCTCGCCCCACTCGACCACCACCACCGACTCCGGCAGCGACACGTCCAGGTCGAGGTCCTCCATCTCGTCCAGCCCGCCGCCGAGCCGGTACGCGTCCACGTGCACCAGTGCCGGGCCGCCGACCAGCGAGGGGTGCACCCGGGCGATCACGAAGGTCGGCGAGGTGACCGCGCCGCGCACCTGGAGGCCAACCCCCAGGCCCCGGGTCAGGGTGGTCTTGCCGGCGCCCAGTTCACCCGAGAGCAGGACCAGGTCGCCGGGCCTGAGCAGGCCGGCCAGGTCCCGCCCGAGCCGGTTCATCCGCTCGGGGGTGGCGACGGTGACGGTGGTCTGGGTGCCCATGGCGCGTGCGGTGCCTCTCGTCCGGGTGCGCCGCCCTGCGACGGCGGCTCCCGCTACGGTGCCACACCGCGCGGCGGCCGCACGCACCGCTCAGTCGAGCAGGCTGCGGACGCCCTCCGGCAGCGGCGCCGCGTGCGCGTGGTCGGTGGCCCGGCGCAGCAGTGCGGCGAGCTCCCGGTCGACCACCTCGGGGCGCTCCAGCATCACCAGATGGCCGGCGTCCGGCACGAGCACCAGATCGGCGCCGGGCAGCGCCGCCGCGATCGCCTCGCTGTGCTCCGGCGGGGTGAGCAGGTCCTTGGTGCCGGCCAGCACCAGGGTCGGGACGCCCTCCAGCGCAGCGAGGGCGGCCGTCTTCTCGTGCGCGGAGAACGCCGGGTAGAACTCGGCCACCACGTCGATCGGGGTGGCGTCCAGCAGCTGCTCGGCGAACCGGGCCACCGACGGGTCGACGTCCTTGCCGCCGAAGGAGAACCGCCGGTAGAACACGCTCGCCACGTCCGCGCCGAAGCGCCTGGTCGCCTCCACCAGCTCGACCTGGCGGCCCAGCAGCCGCACCACCCCGGGCGCGACCCGGCGCATCAGCCGGGCGCCGACCAGCGGCAGTCCGAAGGTCACCGAGTCCCAGTCGCCCGCCAGGGTGCCCACCAGCGCGACCCCGGCCACCCGGTCCCGGAACAGCTCGGGGTGCTGCTCGGCCAGCGCCATCACGGTCATTCCGCCCATCGAGTGACCGACCAGCACGATCGGGCCCTCGGGCACCACCGCGTCCAGCACCGCCTTGAGGTCGGCGCCGAGCTGGTCGATCGAGGCGGGCTCGCCCGCCAGGTACGAGCGGGAGCGCTCGGAGCGGCCGTGGCTGCGCTGGTCCCAGAACACCAGCCGCAGGTCCTCGCGGAGCACCGCCCGCTGGAAGTGCCAGCTGTCCTGGCTGAGGCAGTAGCCGTGGCAGAAGACCACGGTGAGCGGCGGCGCCGCCGGGCCGGACGCCGGCCCGAAGCTCCGGCGGCTGCCCGCCCGCACCAGCGCGCCCGAACCGGCCAGCAGGCCGGGCAGCCCGGTGCGGTCGACCGGCCCCTCCCCGCGCCGCCGGGCGAACCAGCCGCGCCGGGTCGCCGGGCCCTCCTCGGGCACCACCTGGACCGGGTCCGGCCAGCCCGCGCCGTCCAGCTCCACGTACAGCTCGGTGCCGTCCGGTGCGGGGACGGTGCGCGGGCGGCCGCGCAGCGAACCGAACGGGGCGGCCGCGTCCAGCTCCGCGCGGGCCCGGCGGCGCATCGACCGGCCCACCGTCAACCGCTCCACCGCGACGCCGGCCGCCGCCCCGGCGGCCACCACGCCCAGCGAGATGCCGATCAGCCCGGCCCGGCTCACCCCGGCCGAGGCCGATCCGGCGGCCTTGGCCACCGCGGCCACCGGGTTGCTGCTCGCGCCGGGCTCGGTCATGAGGAGGTGCTACCCACGTAGCGGCGCGGTACCCGGGCGCCGATCCGGGTGATGATCTCGTACGAGATGGTGCCGCAGGCCCGGCCCCAGTCCTCGGCGGTCGGCTCGCCGTGCTCGCCGGTGCCGAACAGCAGGACCTCCTCGCCCACCACCGGGGTGTCGCCGCCGAGGTCGACCACGAACTGGTCCATCGCCACCCGGCCGGCCACCGTCCGCCACTTGCCGCCGATCAGCACCGGCCCGGTCCCGCTGGCGTGCCGCGGGATGCCGTCCGCGTAGCCGACCGGCACCAGGCCCAGGGTGGTCGGACCCGAGGTCGTGTAGTGGTGGCCGTAGCTGACGCCGTGGCCGCCGGGGACGGTCTTCACCAGGGCCAGCCGGGCGGTCAGCGACATCACCGGACGCAGCCCGAAGTCGGCCGGGGTGCCCACCTCGGGCACCGGCGACAGCCCGTACATCGCCAGGCCGGTGCGGACCAGGTCGTAGTGCGAGGCCGGCAGCAGCAGGGTGGCCGGCGAGTTGGCCAGGTGCCGCACCTCGGGGCGCACCCCGGCCCGCTCGGCGTACGCCAGGGCGGTCTCGAAGGAGTCCAGCTGGGCCTGGATCGACGGGTGGCCCGGCTCGTCGGCGGCCGCGAAGTGCGACCACAGACCGACCACCTCGATCAGGCCCTCGGCCTGCGCCCGCAGCGCGGCGGCCACCAGGTCCGGCCAGTCGTGCGGCTGGCAGCCGTTGCGGCCCAGGCCGGTGTCGGCCTTCAGGTGCACCCGGCCCGGCACACCGGTCTCCCGGACCGCCGCCACCAGCTCGTCCAGCGCCCAGCGCGCGCTCACCGAGACGTCGACGGCGGCGCACAGGGCCTGCTGCCAGGGGCCGCCCGGCGTCCACAGCCAGCACAGGATCCGGGCCTGCTCGGGGCCGATCCCGGCGGCGCGCAGCGCGAGCGCCTCCTCCGGCATGGCCGCGCCGAGCCAGCCGATGCCCGCCGCGACGGCCTCCTGGGCGCACCGCACGGCGCCGTGGCCGTAGGCGTCCGCCTTGACCACGGCCATCAGCGCGGGGCCGTCCGTCCGGGCGCGCAGTGCGGCCAGGTTGGCCCGCAGGGCGGCCAGATCGATGGTCGCCTCGGCTCGCGCCCCCTGCGCGAGGACGGCCGTACCGGTGGTGTTCGCAGTTGTCATCGCGTATCAGTCTCCCAGACGGCCGCCGGTGCCCCGTGAACGGCCCGCGGGGGTGGGGGCCGGACCTGCGAAGACGCTCCGCGGGGGCGGCGGGGTTCCGGCGGGACGCGGCGGGGCGGGGTGCCACCGGGCGCGGTGGGGACGGGACGGGAGGTGGGCTGCCGGGGCCGCGCAGTTCCCCGCGCCCCTGAGGTGGCCGGGGTCAGGGTTGGGTGGCTCGCCAGGCGGGGTGGAGGGCGGTGGCGATGGCCAGGGCGGTGGTCGGGGTGTCGCCTTGGGAGGCGGTGCGGCCGGCCAGGCCGTGGAGGTAGGCGGCGACGGAGGCGGCGTCGAAGGGGGTGAGGCCGGTCGCGAGGAGGGAGCCGGCCAGGCCGGAGAGGACGTCGCCGCTGCCCGCCGTGGCGAGCCAGGGGGTGCCGGTGGCGTTCACCCGGGCCGGGCCGGCCGGGTCCGCGACCACCGTGGTCGAGCCCTTGAGCAGCACGGTCGCGCCGTACGCCGCCGCCAGCCGCCGGGCGGTCGCCAGCCGCGCCGCGGCGAGCGCGTCCGCGGCCGGGGGCGCCCCGCCGTCCGCCCCGGCGAGCAGCCGGGCCGCCTCGCCGGTGTGCGGGGTGAGCAGCACCGGCGCCGACCGGCCGGCCAGCGCGGTCGGCCCGAGCCGGGCCAGCTCGGTCAGGCCGTCGGCGTCCACCAGTACCGGCACGTCGGTGGCGAGCGCCTGGGCGAGCGCGTCGGCGGCGCCGTCCCCGCCGCCCGGCCCGACCACCCAGGCCTGCACCCGTCCGGCGTCCGCCGGTCCGCCGGTGCTGACCAGCGTCTCGGGGAACCGCCGGACCACCTCCTCGACCGCCGTCCCGGCGTACCGCACGGCGCCCGCGCTGCCGCGCAGCGCGCCCGCCACGGCGAGCACCGCCGCACCGGGGTAGCGCGCGGAGCCGGCCGCGATGCCGACCACCCCGCGCCGGTACTTGTCGCTCTCCGCCGACGGCCGGGGCAGCAGCGCGGCCACGTCCGCGTGCTGGAGCGCCGTGACCGCCGCCTCGGGCAGCGCCAGCCCGATGTCCACCAGGTGCACCACCCCGGCGTACGAGGCGCCCGGGTCGATCAGCAGGCCGGGCTTGTGGGTGCCGAAGCAGACCGTGACGTCCGCCCGCAGCGCGACGCCGTCGACCTCCCCGGTGCCGGCGTCCACCCCGCTCGGCACGTCCACCGCGACCACCGGCCCGCGCCGGGCCATCGTGGCGTACGGCTGCGCCTCGGGCCGCAGCCCGCCGCGGCCGCCGATCCCGACGATGCCGTCCAGCACCAGGTCGGCCCGCTCGAACTCGGTCCGGTCCTCGGTCACCCGCCCGCCGGCGGCCCGCAGCGCGGCCAGCCCGTCCGCGTGCACCCGCTCCGGTGACAGCAGGACGGCCCGCACCCGCGCCCCGCGCCGGGCCAGCCGGGCGCCGGCGTACAGCGCGTCGCCGCCGTTGTCGCCGCTGCCGGCCAGCACCAGCACCCGGCCGCCGTAGACGCGGGGCAGCAGGCCCGCGCAGATCGCGGCGAGGCCGGTGGCGGCCCGCTGCATCAGCGTGCCCGCGGGCAGCCGGGCCATCAGTTCGGCCTCGGCCGCTCGGACCTGCTCGACGGTGTGTGCGTGGCGCATCTCGCTGCCTCCCGGGGCTCAGCCTTCGGCGATCACCACCGCCGACGCTACGCCCGCATCATGACTGAGCGACACGTGCCACGACCGGACGCCCAGCGCGGCCGCCCGGGCCGCCACCGTCCCGGTGACCCGCAGCACCGGCCGGCCGGAGGGCTCGGTGTGCACCTCGGCGTCGGTCCAGCGCAGGCCGGCCGGCGCGCCGAGCGCCTTGGCCAGCGCCTCCTTCGCGGCGAACCGGGCCGCCAGCGAGGCGATCCCGCGGCGCTGCCCCGAGGGCAGCGTCAGCTCGGCCGCGGTGAACAGGCGGTCCGCCAGCTGCGGCGTGCGCTCCAGGGACGCCTCGAACCGGTCGATGGCCGCCACGTCGATCCCGACCCCGATGATCACGCTGAACTCCTCCGTCGCAACCGTCCGTGGCCCGGACCTTACGGCACACTTCCGGGTGAGAACCCCTCCGATCGCCCGCCTGCCCCGGTCCGTACACCTACCGTGTTGCGCAGCAATCCCCGGCAGGAGGGAGAAGGGCCATGGTCGCCACGCCGGCCGTCGAGCACCCGTTGCCCGGGGACGATCTCCTCAGGGCGTTCCTGGAGCTGGACACCCCGGCCGGCTTCAAGACCGAGCTGATCGAAGGGGAGATCGTCGTGCGCCCACCACCGGACGGGTCGCACGAGACCGCGTTCGCCCTGGTCAACCGGCAGTTCATGCGTCACGCCGCGCTCGACCTGGACCTCTCGGGCACCAAGGGCCTCGTGACCCCCGGGGGCAGGTTCATCCCCGACGGCACGGTCAGCCCGGTGCGCCACTTCGAGTCCTCCGAGTCCTGGGCGGATCCGGCCGGGGTCCTGCTGGTCTTCGAGATCACCTCGACCAACCCGGGCAAGGACCGCGCGGCCAAGCGCCTCGGCTACGCCGCCGCCGGCATCCCCTGCTACCTGCTGATCGACCGCGACGAGGCGCACGCGACGCTCTGCACCGACCCGGCCGGCGGGGACTACACCGCCCACGTCGAGGTCCCGTTCGGCAAGCCGCTCGACCTGCCGGCGCCGTTCTCGTTCCCGTTGGACACCGCCGCGCTGCGCTGACCGGCCGCCCACCGGCCCCGTGCGGACGCAGCGGTGGGGCCCGCCGCGAGCGATCGCGACGGGCCCCACCCGGCCCTACGGGTCGTCCGCTCGACTACTCGACCGTGACGGACTTCGCCAGGTTGCGCGGCTGGTCCACCTCGTGGCCCTTGGCCGTGGCCAGCTCGCAGGCGAAGACCTGCAGCGGGACGGTCGCGACCAGCGGCTGCAGCAGCACCGGGGTGACCGGGATGCGGATCAGGTGGTCGGCGTACGGGACGACCGCCTCGTCGCCCTCCTCCGCGATCACGATGGTGCGGGCACCGCGGGCCCGGATCTCCTGGATGTTGGAGACGATCTTGTCGTGCAGGATCGAGCGCCCGCGCGGCGAGGGCACGACCACCACGACCGGCAGCCCCTCCTCGATCAGCGCGATCGGGCCGTGCTTGAGCTCGCCGGCCGCGAAGCCCTCGGCGTGCATGTACGCCAGCTCCTTGAGCTTGAGCGCACCCTCCAGGGCGACCGGGAAGCCGACGTGGCGGCCGAGGAAGAGCACCGACTTGGCGTCGGCCAGCGAACGGGCCAGGGCCCGCACCGGCTCCATGGTCTCCAGGACCTGCTCGACCTGCTTGGGCGCGTCCGAGAGCTCCTGGATGACCGCGGAGATCTCGTCGCCCCACTTGGTGCCGCGCACCTGGCCCAGGTACAGCGCGACCAGGTAGCAGGCCACCAGCTGGGTCAGGAACGCCTTGGTGGAGGCGACCGCGACCTCGGGGCCGGCGTGGGTGTAGAGCACCGCGTCGGACTCGCGCGGGATGGTCGAGCCGTTGGTGTTGCAGATCGCCAGCACCTTGGCGCCCTGCTCGCGGGCGTGCCGCAGCGCCATCAGGGTGTCCATGGTCTCGCCGGACTGCGAGATGGCGATCACCAGGGTCCGGTCGTCCATGATCGGGTCCCGGTAGCGGAACTCGGAGGCGACCTCGACCTCGCAGGGGACCCGGGTCCAGTGCTCGATCGCGTACTTGGCGATCATGCCCGCGTGGAAGGCGGTGCCGCAGGCCACGATGACGACCTTGTCGACCTCGCGCAGCACCTGGTCGGGGATCCGCAGCTCGTCCAGGTGGAGCCGGCCGTCGGTGCCGATCCGGCCGAGGAGGGTGTCGGCGACGGCCTTCGGCTGCTCGGCGATCTCCTTGAGCATGAAGTAGTCGTAGCCGCCCTTCTCGGCGGCGGAGGCGTCCCAGTCCACGTGGTACTCGCGGACCTCGGCGGGGGTGCCGTCGAAGTTGGTGACGGTCACCGCGCCGTGGCGCAGCTCGACCACCTGGTCCTGGCCGAGCTCGATCGCCTCGCGGGTGTGGGCGATGAACGCGGCGACGTCCGAGGCGAGGAAGTTCTCGCCCTGGCCGCGGCCGACCACCAGCGGCGAGTTGCGGCGGGCGCCGACCACCACGTCCGGGGCGTCCGCGTGCACCGCGACCAGGGTGAAGGCGCCGTCGAGCTGGCGGCAGACCACGCGCATGGCCTCGGCCAGGTCGCCGTCGTACGCCTCGCCGAGCAGGTGGGCGACGACCTCGGTGTCGGTCTCCGAGCGCAGGGTGTGGCCGCGCTCGGCGATCGCCGCGCGCAGCTGCGCGAAGTTCTCGATGATGCCGTTGTGGACCACCGCGACCCGCTCGGCGTCGTCCAGGTGGGGGTGGGCGTTGGCGTCCGTCGGGCCGCCGTGGGTGGCCCAGCGGGTGTGGCCGATGCCCGTGGTGCCGGCCGCGAGAGGGGTCTCGGCCAGCGACTTCTGGAGGTTGACGAGCTTGCCCGCCCGCTTGTCCGTCACGAGGCTCCACTGCCCGTCGGAGCCCTGCGTCTGCACCGCCACACCGGCCGAGTCGTACCCGCGGTACTCCAGCCGCTGCAGACCTGCGATCACTACGTCCAGGGCCTGCTGGGGGCCCACATATCCAACAATTCCGCACATGTGCGCCAGCATATGCGGGCATCCGTTCCCCCAGGTTCACGGTGGCCCGCCTGGCGGGTGACCGACACCACAGCACCCGCCCGGCCCGGCACGGCCCACAATGGACCACGTGCTGACCGAACTCTGTACCCGGGGCGCCGCCGCCACGCCCACGCCGTCGCCGTACGTCGACCTGGACCGGGCGGAGTGGAGCGCCCTGCGCGAACGGACGCCGCTGCCGCTGACCGCCGAGGAGGTGGAGCGGCTGCGCGGCCTCGGCACCGCCCTGGACCTGGACGAGGTGCGGGACGTCTACCTGCCGCTGTCGCGACTGCTGAACCTCTACATCCACGCCACCCACGAACTGCGCGGCGCCGTCGGCACCTTCCTGGACGTCGCCGACACCGAGCGGGTCCGGACCCCGTTCGTGATCGGGGTGGCCGGCTCGGTGGCGGTCGGCAAGTCGACCACCGCCCGCCTGCTGAAGGCCCTGCTGGCCCGCTGGCCGGAGCACCCGCGGGTCGAACTGGTCACCACCGACGGCTTCCTGCTGCCCAACGCCGAGCTGCGCCGGCGCGGCCTGATGGCCCGTAAGGGCTTCCCCGAGTCGTACGACCGCCGGGCGCTGATGCGCTTCGTGGCGGACGTGAAGGCCGGCAAGGAGCGCGTCTCGGCGCCGGTCTACTCGCACCTGGTGTACGACATCGTGCCGGACGAGCGGCTGACGGTGGAGCGCCCGGACATCCTGATCGTCGAGGGCCTGAACGTCCTCCAGCCGGCGCTGCCCGGCACCGACGGCCGCACCCGCCTCGCGGTGGCCGACTACTTCGACTTCTCGATCTACGTCGACGCCCGCACCGACGACATCGAGAGCTGGTACCTGTCGCGGTTCAAGAAGCTGCGGGACACCGCCTTCCAGGACCCGAACTCCTACTTCCGCCGGTTCACCGAGGTGCCGGAGGAGGAGGCGCTGGAGTACGGCCGCCAGGTCTGGCGCACCATCAACCGCCCCAACCTGGTCGAGAACGTGCTGCCCACCCGCGGCCGGGCCACCCTGGTGCTCCAGAAGGGCGGCGACCACAAGGTCCGCCGCGCCCTGCTGCGCAAGCTCTGACCCCTTCCGGAATTCCGCACGGTCGACCAAGGGGGGGTAAACAAATGAAAAAGCGGAGCTGATTTACGGTCAGCATCACGACTCGGTTCCGATGGGCGGCGGGGACGGGCGGCATATCCGCTATGCCGGAAATGCCGGAATCTTCACCATCTCGGCAGGCCATATCATCGATGGGCCCGCGCGCCGCAGGCCAGAGATGAAACGGATGACGGACTACCCCAGATGCTCGCCTTCTTGTTGGAAATCAGGCAATGGTGGACGGTCGGAGCCATCTACCCCTTCGCCGCCTTCATGGCAGCCATCTGGGCGCTCTGGTTCGTCCGGCTGGCGCTCGCCCGGCGCTACAAGCCGTGGGTCCGCCCGCACGCCGCCACCACCTCGGTCATCATTCCGGTCGTGGACGAGCCGGTCGACCTCTTCCACACCGTGCTCGACCGGATCATCGACCAGCAGCCCACCGAAATGGTGGTGGTCATCAACGGCAAGCGGAACGAGGTCCTCGAGTCGGTCTGCGACCAGCTCGGCGTGTACTGGGTGTGGACCGAGACCCCCGGCAAGCGCAATGCCCTGCGGGTCGGCCTCGAGGTCTGCACCGGCGACATCGCCGTCCTGGTCGACTCCGACACCATGTGGACCCCCACCACGCTGGTGGAGCTGGTCAAGCCCTTCCGTGACCCCGAGGTCGGCGGGGTGACCACCCGCCAGCGCATCCTCGACCCCGGGCGGTCGATCCTCACCCGGTGGGCCGACTGGCTGGAGAGCGTCCGCTGCCAGTACTCGCTGCCCGCGATGAGCGTGCTCGGCACGGTCGGCTGCCTGCCCGGCCGCACCATCGCCTTCCGCCGGCAGATCCTGCTGGACTGCATGGAGGACTTCCTCGGCGAGAAGTTCCTCGGAGTCTTCCTGGAGGTGAGCGACGACCGGACGCTCACCAACTACACCCTCAAGCAGGGCTACAAGACCGTCTACCAGGCCACCTCCCTGGTCTACACCGACGCCCCGCTGGAGCTGCGCAAGCTCGCCAAGCAGCAGTACCGCTGGGCCCGCGGCTCGCAGTACAACACCCTGCGGATGCTCCCCTGGATGCTCCGCCGGGCCAAGATGCTGGCGCTGTTCTACAGCGTGGACATAGCCGTCCCGTTCGTGCTGCTGGGCAGCTTCGCCTCCTGGGGCGTGGCGCTCTGGCACCGCACCGGGCCGAGCCTCTACTCCGACCTGCCGCTGCCGGTGACGCAGTGGAAGGCGGTCGCCCTGGTGCTGGTCCTGGCGGCGGTGATGTCGCTGCTGTCGGTGGCGGTCCGGTTCGGGCGCCACTTCGCCTACCGGGCGCAGGACCTGATCTACCTTCCGGTCTTCATGGTGATCAACACCTGCATCCTCCTGCCGGTGCGCCTGCTGGGCTTCTTCCGGATGGGCCACAACGCCTCCTGGGGCACCCGTAAGGACAGCTTCGCGGGCGAGCGCGCACGCAGCCCGAAGGTTGTCATCCCCTATCTCCTGGGCAGCGCGATGCTGATCGGCGCGGTGATGATGAGTGTCTGACACGATCCAGAATCAACTGACCACGGAGCGGGCCCAGGACCAGCAGACGGTCGCCCGCCGGCACCGCAAGAAGCTGCACTGGTGGTCACGCGGCAGCGGGATCCGGCTGCGGATCTGGATGGTGGTCAACATCCTGCTGCTGGGCGCGCTTTCGTACGGCGTGCTCGCCGCGCTCGGCACCGAGGCGCACGGCCCGCGGTACCAGGGGCTCGGCCGCCCGGCGGGCGTGCCCGGCATCCGCGAGCTGCTCGCACCGGCGCCCCCGAAGGTGCCGGACAAGTCGGTCTTCAGTTCCCCCGACGGCAAGTACTTCGGCGTCAGCACGGTCGAGGCCCCCTGGTCCGCCTCCGAGCTGGAGCAGGTCGCCGACCACGCCGGCGTCCGGCCGACGATGGCCGAGTACTTCGTCCGCTGGAACGCCGACTTCGACCCGAAGGCGGTCAGCAAGGCCTACGACCACGGCACCCTGCCGGTGCTCGCCTGGGAGCCCTGGGAGGGCGAGGAGGCCGGCCACACCGACCAGCCGCAGTACAGCCTGGCCAGCATCATCGACGGCTCGCACGACGACTACCTGCGGCGGTTCGCCGCGGCGGTGGCCGACCAGAAGTGGCCGATCGCGATCCGGTTCGCCCACGAGATGAACGGCACCTGGTACCCCTGGTCGGAACAGGAGAACGGCAACAAGAAGGGCGAGTACGTCCAGGCCTGGCGCCACGTGCACGACGTCTTCGACCGGGCCGGCGCCGCGAACGTGATCTGGGTGTGGAGCCCGAACATCCTGCGCCCGGTGCCCAACGTCGACCTCGCCCAGCTCTACCCCGGCGACGACTACGTCGACTGGATCGGGATGGTCGGCTACGGCACCAAGACCGAGAGCAAGGCCGAGCAGACCTTCGGCCCGACCATCTCCGTGCTGCGCGGGATCACCAAGAAGCCGATGCTGATCACGGAGACCGGCCGCGAGCCGAACACCACGCTGAAGGCCGAGTGGACCACGGACTTCCTCGGCTGGCTCGGCCAGCAGCCGGACGTCCTGGGCTTCATCTGGTTCCAGCGCGACACCGACCAGGGCGGCAAGGCCGACTGGCGGTTCGACGAGACGCCGGCGGCCCAGCAGGCCTTCTCCGAGGGCATCCGCAAGGTCAAGCTGGCGGACGGCCTGGGCTGAGCGCCGCGCCCACGAACGACTGTGCCGGGCCCCGCACGACGGGGCCCGGCACAGTCGTCGGATCAGCGGCCGGCCTGCGCGGCCTCCGGTGACAGGTAGACGTAGTAGGCGCCGTGGGTGGCCGTGTTGTCGGTCGGGATGGTCGCCAGCAGCTGGTAGCCGGCCTCCTTGACGACCGGTTCGACGGCCTTGTCGGTGGCCCGGGTCTGGGCGAAGTCGAGCACGATGATCCGGTACTTGTGGTCCCGGATCGCGGCCGAGAACGCGGGGACGCCGCTCAGCTTCCGGCCGGTGCCCGGCTCGGTGTACGTGCCCACCACCAGGTCGTGCCACTGCTGCCAGTTGCTCTCGTCCTTGAAGTAGTACGCGGCGACGTTGTAGTCCTCGATCAGGTAGTCGTCCTCGCCCTTGTGCACGTAGGGCCGGATCGCCTCGATCATCGGCGTCGAGTTGGGCCAGGCGCCCATCATGAAGCTCGCCTGGCCGGCACCGATCAGGCCGATCGGGGCCAGCGCCAGCACCCCGACCAGGGTGGTCACGGCGGCCCGGGGCATCAGCTCGGCCCGGACCACGGTCGTCACCGTCCGGGCCAGCAGGGCGCCGGCGACGATGCAGGCGAACCAGGCCCCGAAGTCGACGTGCTTCTGCAGCGACAGCCAGGTGTGGATCCGGATCTGGTTGACCGGGGCCGCGATCCCGCCGAGCAGCAGCACCAGGGCGAGCCACGCGGGCACCCGCGCCGCCGGCCCCCGCCCGCGGGCCGCGAGGAACGCCACCACCACACCCGCCAGGGCCAGCAGGACGAGCGCGCCGACCCACTCGGCCGCCTCCTCCGCCACGTAGGCATAGGTGTCCTGGGCGGGCTTGCGCAGCAGCGTGGTCTTCTCGAAGCCGCGGTAGTAGAGCTCGCCGGCGAGCAGCGCCGGGCCGGCCGCGATCAGGGCCCAGGCACCGGTGAACAGGAGTCCGTTCCGCCAGCGCGTGCGCTGCCAGGCCGCGTAGCCCGGCCCGGCCAGCACCGCCAGGCCCACGATCACGGGATTCCACAGCAGCGAGGCGTACTTGGTGAAGTTGGCCAGCACCAGCAGGGCCGCCCCGAGGACCAGGTAGCGCCGGCCGTCGCCGAACGCGAAGCGGACCGCGCCGTACGCCGCCCACGCCATGAGGGCGAGCGCCATCGCGTCGTAGGTGGCGAACGCGCCGAGGAACTGGGTCGGTCCCAACGCGACGAACAGCGCGGAGGCGAAGAAGGCGGCCCGGCCGTCGTGGAGCCGCCGGGTCACCAGGTGCACGGCGACCGTGGCGGACAGCATGAAGGCCAGGCTGAGCAGCCGGGCGCCCTCCAGCGAGGCCGCCTTGTCGACCAGCGCCACCAGTACCGGGTAGAGCACCGGGACGCCGGAGAAGAAGGTCTCGTAGGTGGCGACGTTCTCGCCGTGCACCAGGTGGTCGAACTCCTGGTGGCCGGCGTAGATGTAGGTGCCCTCGTCGATGAAGGCCGTGGTGGTGCCGATCAGCCGGGCGGAGAGCACCACCTGGACCACCAGCACCAGTCCGAGCGGGAGCCGGCGCAGCAGGCCGGCGGCCGCGCCCCCGACGTCCGCGCGGCCGTCGGCCCGTGGACCGGTACCGCCGGTTCTCTCCCCCAACTGCACACCGACGCCGGCCAACGGGTCCCTGCCATTCTTCTGCGGTGGAATCGGCCGTACCCGGCCGGGCACCATGCTAGGGCGCGCGTTCGACCACCGGTCGGGCGGCCCGGAGGTACGGCGGGTGCGAACCGGTGCCGCGTCAGGAGGCGGCGCGCAGCGGCCAGTCGGCCAGCCGCTGGGTGGCCAGGCCCGTGCTGAAGGCCCGCTGCGAATCAGCGGAGGTGGTGAACCGCCAGTCGTAGCGGCCGCGCCCCTCCTTGTTGTGCTGGAACCAGCAGAAGCCGATGACCTTCGGGTGGGAGCGCAGCCAGACGAACAACTCCGAGGTCCAGTCGGTGCGGTGCTCGCCGGGCTTGACCGAGGTCTCCCCGATGAAGATCGGTTTGTCGGCGATCGCGGTCAGGGCGTCGTAGGTGGCTTGGAGCGTGCGCTCGGCGCTCTCGTCACCGGTGCTGTAGGCATCGGTGCCGATCCAGTCCACGTAGTCGTGACCCGGGTAGTAGCCGGCCGGGTCGGCCTCGCTGTCCCCCACCGCGTCGGGGCACCAGAACCAGACCACGTTGGTCACGCCCTCGTCCCGGAAGAGGTCGTGGACGTGGCGCCAGGCCGCGACGTAGTCACCGGCCCGGTTGCCGTTGCGGCCCTGTGCCCAGGGGTACCAGTCGGCGTTCATCTCGTGCGCGAAGCGGAGCACCACCGGCTGCCCCTGCGCCTTGACGCCCTGGGCGAACCGGGTCAGGTAGCCGTCGTGCGCACCACTGGTGATCCGGCGCAGCGCGTACTGCGGCTGATCGACGTTCTGGTCGCCGCCGGCCCAGGGTTCCCAGGTCAGCAGCGGGACGGCGCCGAGCTCGTAGGAGCGCTCGACCGTGTCCGGGTCGAACTCCTCGTTCCACTTGACGAAGTACTCCTGGACGGTGGGGCGTTCGCCGGCCGCCGCGGCCACCTCGTCGGTCTCGGCCTGGTTGGGACCCTTCGGCGTGCTGACGCCGAACAGCAGCCCGTCGGGATGGACGACCGCCTTGCGGTCCACCTGCGCGACGGCCGTGCCGGTCGGGGCCGGCCTCGGCGCCAGCGAGGGGAACAGGCTCGGGAACGGCCCCGCCCCCGCTCCGCCGCCCGAGTCGTCCGACCCGGCGGCGACGAAGCCCAGGGCGCTGACCAGGGCGAGCGCCAGGACGGTCAGGAGCAGGATCCTCGGGCGCCGGATCCGCAGCTGCGGGACCGGCCGTCCGAACGGCGAGCGACGTACCACGGGCGGGTCAGCCGGAACTCTTCATCGCGGCGCGACCACGCTCCGTCAGAACGCCCAGCACGTACTTCTGCACGTCGGCGGCGGCCCGCGGGGCCGGCTTGTCCGGCGCGGAGGGGCTCAGGTCGCGGTTGCCCGAGGTGGTGAACGAGACGTAGCGGCCGATCGCCTTGTGCCCGATGTCGCACTTGGTGACGTCGGGGCAGACCTTCGGCACGGTGTCCTTCACCAGCACCTTGACGTTGCCGGCCGCGGCGCCCTCGGCCTTGTCCGCCTGGCCCTTGCTGTCGAAGACGGCGACGCCGACGGTCACCACGGCCCCGTCCGAGACGTAGGTGGCGAGGTAGACCCCGCGGCACTTCTGCGCGTCGAGGACGGCTCCGAGACCGTTGTTGGTGGCGTTGCCGCACAGGTCGGAGAACTCCGTCGCGCCGCGGGTGTAGGCCCGGCCGTCCACGGTGATCTGGGCCTCGGGGAAGAGCGTGTCCACGGTCATCGGCGCGGTGTCGGTGCCGGCCTTGGCCAGCGCCGCCTCCGGGCTGGTCGGCTGGGCACTGGGCGTGCCGCTCTTGCCACCGGGGGTGGACGGGCCGGACGACACCTTGGGGGCCGCCGGGTTGTCCGGCTTCTCGTCCTTGCCGGCCACGTGGATCACCACGGCGGCGATGCCGGCGAGCGCGACGGTGGCCAGCAGCGCGACGGCCACGGCGACGGTGCGCTTCTTCTTGCGCCCCTCCGCCTCGTGGCGCGCGGCCATCGCCGACCAGTCGGGCTCCTCCGCACCGTTCTGGAAGGTCGCCGGGCCGTACCGGCCCTCGACCGGCGGCTGGCCACCGGGGTACTGCCCGAACGCGGCCGGGTTGTACGGGGCCTGATAGGGCGGCGGGGTCTGCGCGGTGGCCGGCTGACCGGGGAAGCCTGGCTGCTGCGGCGGGTAGCCGTAACCGGGCTGGGCACCTTGGACGGGCGCGCCCTGGCCGGGGTGCGCCGGCACCGCCTGGCCGGGCACCGGCTGCTGCGGCGGGTACCCGTACCCCTGGGGCGGCACCGCTTGCCCGGGCTGCTGCGGCGGCTGTCCGGCCACCGGCTGCGACTGCTGCTCCTCGGACATCAGTAACACCCCCACCCTCTGCTCACGCGGAGCATATTATCGGTATTTGGATCAGTCTCCAGATCCGGGCCACGGTTGCGCCGCCCAGTTGTCATAACGCAACGCAACCGTGCCCGTTCCAGCATGCCCGGCGAGGCCGGGGACCACTCAGCCCAGGTGGGTGCGGACCGCCTCGGCCAGGCGCTCGGCGACGGCCTTGGCCTGGACCTCGTCGGCGGCCTCCACCATCACCCGCACCAGCGGCTCGGTGCCCGACGGGCGCAGCAACACCCGTCCGGTGGCGCCCAGTTCGGTCTCCGCCGCGGAGACCGCTGCGGCCAGCTCGACCGAGTTGGCGACCCGGGTGCGGTCGACGCCCTTGACGTTGATCAGGACCTGCGGCAGGCGGGTCATCACCTCGGCCAGCTCGGCCAGCGACTGCTTGGTCGCGGCCAGCCGGGCGCCCAGCATCAGGCCGGTGAGGGTGCCGTCACCGGTGGTCGCGTGGTCCAGCAGGATGACGTGGCCGGACTGCTCGCCACCGAGGGCGAAGCCGTGCTGCTTCATCTCCTCCAGCACGTAGCGGTCGCCGACCGCGGTCTGCACCAGCTCGATGCCCTCGCGCTCCATCGCCAGCTTGAAGCCCAGGTTGGACATCACGGTGGCGACCGCGGTGTTGCCGCGCAGGGTGCCGGCCTCGCGCATGGCGACCGCGAGGATCGCGAGGATCTGGTCGCCGTCCACCTCGTTGCCCTCGGCGTCGGCCGCCAGGCAGCGGTCGGCGTCGCCGTCCAGGGCGATCCCCAGGTCGGCCTTGTGCTCGCGCATCGCGGTGCGGAGCTTGTCCAGGTGGGTGGAGCCGACACCGTCGTTGATGTTCAGGCCGTTGGGCTCGGCGCCCAGCGTGTAGACCACCTCGGCGCCGGCCCGGGCGAAGGCCTCGGGGGCGACCCGGGCGGCCGCGCCGTGCGCGCCGTCGATGACGACCTTGACCCCGTCCAGCCGGTTCGGCAGCACGGCGACCAGGTGGGCCACGTACCGGTCGAAGCCCTCGGTGTACTGGCGGACCCGGCCGACGGCGGCGCCGGTGGGGCGCTTCCAGTCCTCGTCGGTGCCCAGGCCGTAGCGGTGGTAGTGCTCCTCGATCGCGTCCTCGATCGCGTCGTCCAGCTTGTGGCCGCCGCGGGCGAGGAACTTGATGCCGTTGTCCGGCATCGCGTTGTGGCTCGCGGAGAGCATCACGCCGAAGTCGGCGCCGAGCGCCCCGGTCAGGTACGCCACGGCGGGCGTCGGCAGCACGCCGACCCGCAGCACGTCCACGCCCGCGCTCGCCAGACCGGCGATCACGGCGGCCTCCAGGAACTCCCCGGAGGCCCGCGGGTCGCGCCCGACCACGGCGACCGGCCGGTGGCCGTCGAAGGCCCCCGCGTCACCGAGCACGTGGGCCGCCGCCACCGACAGGCCCAGGGCCAGTTCGGCGGTCAAGCCCTCGTTGGCCACACCGCGTACCCCGTCCGTACCGAAGAGTCGTCCCATGCTTCCGTCCTTTGTCGGCCCCTGCTGCCAAATCATCCGTCCGCTCCCGGCCACCCCACCGGGGCCGGGGAGCACGACGCCCCGGAGTACACGAGGTACTCCGGGGCGTACGAGGTGCACCCGAGGGCGCGCACCACCAGGGCGGCACGCACCCCCCGGGGCGCAATTAGCGCTTGCTGTACTGCGGCGCCTTACGGGCCTTCTTGAGACCGGCCTTCTTGCGCTCGACGGCACGCGCGTCACGCATCAGGAAGCCGGCCTTCTTCAGGGCGGCGCGGTTGTTGTCCACGTCGGCCTCGTTCAGCGCACGGGCGACGCCGAGGCGCAGCGCGTAGGCCTGACCGGAGACGCCGCCACCCGCGATGCGGGCCACGACGTCGTAACGGCCGTCGAGCTCGAGGAGCTTGAACGGCTCGTTCACGGTCTGCTGGTGCACCTTGTTGGGGAAGTAGTTCTCCAGGGTGCGACCGTTGATCTTCCACTTGCCGGTGCCGGGGACGATGCGCACGCGGGCGATCGCCTCCTTGCGGCGGCCGAGCCCGGCGCCCGGGGTGGCCTCGCCGAAGCGGCCGGCCAGCGACTCGGTGCTGTACTCGGTCTCGGAGGTGTACTCGTCGACGTTCTCGTCGAACTCGACCTCGAGGGTGTTCTCGATGGCAGTCTCGGCCACGGTGTTCCTCAGCTCCTGCTTTTCAGTGATGGGGTTGGGTGGCCGGAATTACTGCGCGACCTGGGTGATCTCGAACGGCACCGGCTGCTGCGCAGCGTGCGGGTGCTGGTCGCCCGAGTAGACCTTCAGCTTGGAGAGCATCTGGCGGCCCAGGCTGTTCTTGGGGAGCATGCCCTTGATGGCCTTCTCGACGGCCTTCTCGGGGTTCTTGTCGAGCAGCTCGTCGTAGCGGACCGAGCGGAGACCGCCCGGGAAACCGCTGTGGCGGTACGCCAGCTTCTGGGTCTTCTTGTTACCCGACAGGTGCACCTTGTCAGCGTTGATGATGATGACGAAGTCACCGGTGTCAACGTGCGGCGCGTAGATCGCCTTGTGCTTGCCCCGCAGGATGGAGGCGGCCTGGGAGGCCAGGCGGCCGAGCACGACGTCGTTCGCGTCGATGACGTGCCACTGACGCTGGACGTCGCCGGGCTTGGGGCTGTACGTACGCACGGTCGTAGCCTTCGCTTTTCAGTGAGTGTGTCCTTGACAGGAGCACGCTGGACGAGGAGATCAGCCTTGCCCGCTCTGGACGCAATTCAGAGGAGGGCCGCTGAACATCGGCCTGGTGTCTCCGGCGTACCGACCTCTCACGTGAGATGGAGCGAGCCAATACGCACAACAAGGGCCCACCCTACCGGCCCGCACGGCACCGGTCAAAAACGCTCGGGACCGCCCTCACCGATCACGCACCACCCGGGTCTCGTCCCAGACCGGCTCCGGCGCCTCGTACACCCGTCCGTCCGAGCCGAACACCAGGAACCGGTCGAAGGTCCGGGCGAACCAGCGGTCGTGGGTGACGCACAACACGGTGCCGTCGAACGCCTCCAGACCCTCCTGGAGCGCCTCGGCGCTCTCCAGGTCCAGGTTGTCGGTCGGCTCGTCGAGCAGCAGCGCCGTCACCCCGGAGAGCTCCAGCTTGAGGATCATCAGCCGGGCCTGCTGGCCGCCGGAGAGCGACTCGAAGCGCTGCTCCTCCTGCCGGTCCAGCTCGTACCGGCGCAGCGCGCCCATCGCGGCGCCGCGGCTGAGCGCGTGCTCCTCCTCGATGATCGAGCGCACGGTGCGCCCGAACAGCTCGGGGTGGGCGTGGGTCTGCCGGAAGTGGCCGGGCACCACCCGGGCGCCGAGCTTCCAGGTGCCGGCGTGCGCGACCGACTCGTCGCCGGCCAGCAGCCGCAGGAAGTGCGACTTGCCGGAGCCGTTGGAGCCGAGCACCGCGACCCGCTGGCCGTAGTAGACCTCCAGGTCGAAGGGCTTCATCAGGCCGGTCAGTTCCAGGCCCTCCAGGGTGAGCGCCCGCACGCCGGTGCGGCCGCCCTTGAGCCGCATGCTGATGTTCTGCTCGCGCGGCGGCTCCTCCGGCCGGCCGGCCTCCTCGAACTTCTTCAGCCGGGTCTGCGCGGCCGCGTAGCGGGTGGCCAGCGCGTGGCTGACGGAGGCCGCCTGGCGCAGGTTGACCACCAGCTTCTTGAGCTTGGCGTGCTCCTCGTCCCAGCGCCGACCGAGCTCCTCGAAGCGCGCGAACCGCTCCTTGCGGGCCTCGTGGAAGGAGTCGAAGCCGCCGCCGTGCACCCAGACGCTGCTGCCCCCGCCGCCGAAGCCGGACTCGACGCTGATGATCTTGTCGGCGGTCCGGGACAGCAGCTCGCGGTCGTGCGAGATGTACAGCACGGTCTTGGAGCTGGCCTTGATGGCCTCCTCCAGCCAGCGCTTGCCGGGCACGTCCAGGTAGTTGTCCGGCTCGTCCAGCAGCAGCACCTCGTCCGGGCCGCGCAGCAGGCACTCCAGCACCAGCCGCTTCTGCTCGCCGCCGGAGAGGGTGTTCAGCCCGCGGAACTGGGCCCGGTCGAACGGCATCCCGAGCGCGGCGGTGGTGCACACGTCCCAGTCGGTCTCGTAGTCGTAGCCGCCGACGTCCGCCCAGTCGGAGAGCGCCTGGGCGTACGCCATCTGCGTCTTCTCGTCGTCCTGGGCCATCATCGCCAGCTCGGCGGCGTCCACCGCGCGGGCGGCGACCGCGATCCGCGGCGGGGCGACCGAGACCAGCAGGTCGCGCACGGAGGCGTCCGGCGGCAGCGCGCCGGGGGTCTCGCGCAGGTCCTCGCGGCCGGTGGTGCCGACGAACTGGCGCATCACGCCGAGCCCGCCGCTGACCGTGACGGTGCCGCCGTGCGGCTGCACGTCACCGGCGATCATGCGGAGCAGGGTGGTCTTGCCGGCGCCGTTGGCCCCGACCAGGGCGACCGCGGCGCCCTCCCCGACCCGGAAGGACGCGTCGTCGAACAGCACCCGTCCGTCCGGCAGGTAGTACTCCAGGTGTGAAATCTCGACGTGTCCCATGGCGGCGATTGTGCCTGGGGCGGCGGCGCGGGCCAAACCGCTTTTCGGGCCGGGGCCGCTCAGCCCTCGACGCCCGGCAGGGTCCGCATCCGCCGGGCCGCGCGGTTGCGCTCGGCGAGCCGGTCGTCGGCCGGGTAGCCGACCTCCTCCAGGGTCAGCCCGTACGGCCGGATCACGTTCACCGCGGAGTTGCGCACCCCGCCGCGCAGCACCTCGCCGGGGAACTCCACCGGCCGGTGCCCGTCGCCGACCAGCAGCATCGCCCCGACCAGCGCCCGCACCATGTTGTGGCAGAAGGCGTCCGCGCGCACGGTGGCCACCGCCAGGCTGCCCTCCTGGGTGGCGTAGCCGTCCACCGGCACCCGGTCCCAGCGCAGCTCCAGCAGGGTGCGGATGGTGGTCGCGCCCTCGCGCTTCTTGCAGTACGCGGCGAAGTCGTGCTCGCCGACCAGCAGCCGGGCCGCCTCGTTCATCTTCTCGATGTCCACCGGCCGGTCGTGCCAGAGCACGTGGCCGCGCAGCAGCGGGTCCACCCCGCCCGGGTGGTCCGCCACCCGGTACGCGTACCGGCGCCAGATCGCCGCGAACCGGGCGTCGAAGCCGCTCGGGGCCTCCCCCACCCGGAAGATCCGGATGTCCGCGGGCAGCCGGCCGGCCAACCGCCGCAGCAGCTTCTCGCCGTGCCCGGCCCACAGCTCGCGCGGCAGGTCGACGTGGGCGACCTGGCCGCGGGCGTGCACCCCGGCGTCGGTGCGGCCGGCCACCGTGAGGTCGTAGGTCCGCTCGCTGCGGGTGACGATCCGCAGCGCGTCCTCGATCTCGCCCTGGACCGTGCGGCGTCCCGGCTGCCGTGCCCAGCCGGAGAACTCGCCGCCGTGGTAGGCGAGGTCGAGCCGGATCCGGACCAGGCCCTCGGCCGGGCCGTCCTGCTGCGCAGGCGTCTGCTCGCAATCCTTGGGCACTGCTGAACTCTCCCCGCTGGTACCGGAATTGGGTGCCGGAATCGATGCCGGAAGGGCTTCCGGACACAAGGAACGGGCCCGCCCCCCGCCGAAGCGGTGGGCGGGCCCGGACTCACACCTCGCGGTGTCAGGCGTTCTCGACCTCGGCGGTCTCGTCGGCCTTCGCCTCGGCGGCCTGGTCGGCCTCCTTGACGGCGCGCTTGGTGGCGCCCTCGGCCTCGCCGACGGCGGTCTGGGCGACGGTCAGGCCCTCGACCAGCTCGATCACGGCCATCGGGGCGTTGTCGCCACGACGGGGCATGATCTTGGTGATCCGGGTGTAGCCACCGGGACGGTTCTCGTAGCGCGGCGCGATCTCGGTGAAGAGAGTGTGCAGCACGGAGACGTCGGTGATCGTCTTGCGAACCAGGCGACGGTTGTGGATGTCGCCCTTCTTCGCCTTGGTGATCAGCTTCTCCGCCAGCGGGCGCATCCGACGGGCCTTGGCCTCGGTCGTGGTGATGCGGCCGTACTGGAACAGCTCCCGGCACAGACCGGCGAGCAGCAGCGGCTCGTGGTGCGGGCCGCCGCCGAGGCGGGCACCCTTGGTGGGACGCGGCATGGATGACTCCTTGTATCTCCGACTGCGGCCGTATCAGGTACCGCAGCGGGCGGCCGGGCACGGTTGCCCGGACGGCTTTCCTGCATTGAGCCGGGGGCGGCCCACCAGGGGACGCCCCCGCCACAAACTCTTAGTACTGCTCGGTCTCCGCGTAACCCGCGTCGTCCAGGTCGTCGGCGCCGAAGGCGTCGGCGGCGGCGGTCGGGTCGAATCCGGGCGGGCTGTCCTTGAGGGCCAGGCCCATGCCGGCCAGCTTCGCCTTGACCTCGTCGATCGACTTCGCACCGAAGTTGCGGATGTCGAGCAGGTCGGCCTCGGAGCGGGCGACGAGCTCACCCACGGTGTGGATGCCCTCGCGCTTGAGGCAGTTGTACGACCGAACGGTGAGCTCCAGCTCCTCGATCGGCAGCGCCAGGTCGGCGGCCAGGGCGGCGTCCGTCGGGGACGGGCCCATGTCGATGCCCTCGGCGTCGACGTTCAGCTCGCGGGCGAGGCCGAACAGCTCGACGAGGGTCTTGCCGGCCGAGGCCATGGCGTCCCGGGGGCGCATGGCGGGCTTGGTCTCGACGTCGACGATCAGCTTGTCGAAGTCGGTCCGCTGCTCGACACGGGTGGCCTCGACCTTGTAGGTGACCTTCAGCACGGGGCTGTAGATCGAGTCGACCGGGATCCGGCCGATCTCCTGGCCGGACGCCTTGTTCTGCACGGCGGAGACGTAGCCGCGACCGCGCTCGACGGTCAGCTCCATCTCCAGCTTGCCCTTGCCGTTCAGCGTGGCCAGGACCAGCTCGGGGTTGTGCACCTCGACACCGGCCGGGGGCGCGATGTCGGCGGCGGTGACCACACCCGGACCCTGCTTGCGCAGGTACATCACGACCGGCTCGTCGTGCTCCGAGGAGACGACCAGCTGCTTGATGTTGAGGATGAGGTCGGTGACGTCCTCCTTGACGCCCGGCACGGTGGTGAACTCGTGCAGGACACCGTCGATCCGGATGCTGGTGACAGCAGCGCCGGGGATCGAGGAGAGGAGCGTGCGGCGGAGCGAGTTGCCGAGGGTGTAGCCGAAGCCCGGCTCGAGCGGCTCGATCACGAACCGCGAGCGGAACTCGTCGACGACCTCTTCGGTCAGCGAGGGGCGCTGAGCGATCAGCATGTTTTCAGATCCTCCAGTTGTCTTCGGCACCCACTATTTGATGCCGAACAGAACCAAGCGTACGGGGTCCCGCGTGAAACGGGACCCCGTACGAGGTTTAAAGCACCCGCGTGCCCGAAGGCGCTGCGTCAGACGCGGCGGCGCTTCGGCGGACGGCAGCCGTTGTGCGGGGTGGGGGTGACGTCCTGGATCGAGCCCACCTCCAGGCCGGTGGCCTGGAGCGAGCGGATCGCGGTCTCGCGGCCGGAGCCCGGACCCTTGACGAAGACGTCGACCTTGCGCATGCCGTGCTCCTGCGCGCGGCGGGCGGCGGCCTCGGCGGCCATCTGCGCGGCGAACGGGGTGGACTTGCGCGAGCCCTTGAAGCCGACGTGGCCGGCAGAGGCCCAGGAGATCACGTTGCCCGAGGGGTCGGTGATCGAAACGATGGTGTTGTTGAACGTGCTCTTGATGTGGGCGTGCCCGTGAGCGACGTTCTTCTTCTCCTTGCGGCGGATCTTCTTCGCGCCGGCAGCCTGACGACCCTTGGGGGGCATAAGTCTGTATCTCCTACTGAGGTGGTCGGTCCGCTGACCCGCGGGCCGGAGGGATGTCCGGTTTACGGGACGGACTACTTCTTGCCCGGCTTCTTCTTACCGGCAATCGCGCGACGCGGGCCCTTGCGGGTACGCGCGTTGGTGTGGGTGCGCTGGCCGCGGACGGGCAGACCGCGGCGGTGGCGCAGGCCCTCGTAGCAGCCGATCTCGACCTTGCGGCGGATGTCGGCGGCCACCTCACGGCGGAGGTCACCCTCGACCTTGTAGTTGGCGTCGATGTACTCACGCAGCTTGACGAGGTCGTCCTCGGTGATGTCGCGGACGCGGACGTCCGGGCTCACACCGGTCTCGGCCAGCGTCTGCTGGGCGCGGGTACGGCCGATGCCGTAGACGTACGTGAGGGCGATCTCGATCCGCTTTTCGCGGGGGAGATCAACGCCGGCGAGGCGTGCCATTCATGGCTCCTGTGGTTCTTCAGAGGTCTTGCGGGGTACCTACTCCAACACCTCTCGGCGAGGGAGCCCCGGCCTCTGACCGGGGGTGGCAGTCCGTCCCTGGGACGGATCGGGCAGCCCGCGTTATGACGTTGTGCGCGTCGCGCGAAGTACTACGAGAAATGCGGGGAAGAGATCAGCCCTGGCGCTGCTTGTGGCGCAGGTTGTCGCAGATCACCATGACCCGGCCGTGACGGCGGATCACCTTGCACTTGTCGCAGATCTTCTTGACGCTCGGCTTGACCTTCATGGTTCAGGTTCTCCGGGTCTAGATCTGGCAGGTTCTTACTTGTACCGGTAGACGATCCGGCCGCGAGTCAGGTCGTAAGGGCTGAGCTCCACGACAACCCGGTCGTCCGGGAGGATGCGGATGTAGTGCATACGCATCTTGCCGCTGATGTGCGCGAGGACCTTGTGACCGTTCTGCAGCTCGACCTTGAACATGGCGTTCGGAAGAGACTCGATCACGGTGCCCTCGATCTCAATGGCGCCTTGCTTCTTTGCCATGAACTGCGAGATCCACCTTCCGGGGCCGGCTACCGCATGCGGCACGCTCGTGTGCGAGCCTGGGTCCACCCCAACCCTCACGGGAAGAGGGCGTGCCGAAGCACGCTACGAGTGAGCCGACGCATCAGTCTACGTCAGGCAGCAACCCGACGCCAAAACGATGCCGACCGGTCACGCTGCGCACCCGGGCTCAGTACTTGACCGCGACCGCGACCGGCTCGACCACCGCGGTGCAGGCCGAGCAGCGGCGGGCCGCCTCGGGGATCTCGGTCAGGCACTCCGGGCAGGGGCGCTTGGGGGTCCTGGGCTTCTTCGGCAGGTAGCGGGCGGTCGCCTTGGCGACCGGCAGCACCACGCAGAAGTACAGCACCGCGGCGGTCATCAGGAAGGCGATCAGCGCGTTCAGGAACTGGCCGTACGGGAACGTGACGCCCGCCACCGGGAACTTGTAGCTGCTGAAGTCGCCGGCCGCGCCGACCACCACGCCGACCAGCGGGGTGAGGAACGCGGACACGAAGCCGGTCACGACACCGGTGAACGCGGCACCGATGACGACACCGACCGCCATGTCGATCACGTTGCCGCGCATCATGAAGTCGCGGAAGCCCTTGAGCACTGCTCGCCCCTTGTGTTGTGGTGGCCGTCAAACGCCGGAGCCTAGCGAAAAGTCCGCCAGTGTCAAAATAGGACAAAGGGCCTGGAGGCCGAAGCCTCCAGGCCCTGATCCCGCGCCGGTCAGGCCAGCGGGTCCGGAGCTGCGGTGATGCCCAGCTTGGCGAGCTCGGCCCGGCCGCCGTCGAAGGCGGTCAGCACCAGCGGACCCTGCTCGGTCACGGCCACCGAGTGCTCCCAGTGCGAGGCCCAGGTGCCGTCGTTGGTCACCACGGTCCAGTCGTCCTCCAGCACGGTGGTGTGCGGGGTGCCGAGCCCGACCATCGGCTCGATCGCCAGCACGGTGCCCGGGATCAGCTTGGGGCCCTTGCCGCGGCCGGCCACGTAGTTCAGCACGTGCGGCTCCATGTGCATCGCGGTGCCGATGCCGTGGCCGCCGTACCCCTCGGTGATGCCCCACTTGCCCTTGGGCGGCAGCGGCTGGCGGCGGATGAAGCCCTCGATCGCCCGGGACACGTCGGCCAGCCGGTTGCCCTTCTTCATCTGGGCGATGCCGGCCCACATCGAGCCCTCGGTGACCCGGCTCAGCAGGGTGTGCTCGGGGGCCACCTCACCGACCGGGACGGTGATCGCGGCGTCGCCGTGCCAACCGTCCACGATCGCGCCGCAGTCGATCGAGATCAGGTCGCCCTCCTGGAGCACCCGCTCGCCGGGGATGCCGTGCACCACCTCGTTGTTCACCGAGGCGCAGATCACCCCGGGGAACCAGAGTCCGCCGTGGTCCGCGCGGAAGTTCGAGGTCGCGCCGTGGTCGGCGATCACCTTCGCCGCGATGTCGTTCAGCTCCTGGGTGGTCACCCCCGGGGCGACCGCCTCCCGGCAGGCCTTGAGCGCTTCGGCGACGACCAGCCCGGCCACCCGCATCTTCGCGATCTGCTCGGGGGTCTTGATCTCCACCATCCGGTCACGCCTTCCACTGTTCGTCGCGCGCCCGGTCCTTGCCGGGCGGCCGTGCTGCTTACCACCGTACGACGCCGGAAACGGCCGGGGCGCCCCGTGCGGGGCTCCCCGGCCGTTTCCTGGCACTGCGGGACGCTCAGGCGTCCTTGTTCTTCTCCAGCGCGGCGATCGCCCGCCCGGTGACCTCGTCCACCTTGCCCAGGGCCGGGATGGTCACCAGCAGGCTCTGCTGCGCGTAGTAGTCGATGATCGGCTCGGTCTCCGTGTGGTAGACCTCGAGCCGGGTCCGCACCTTGTCCTCGGTGTCGTCCGGACGCTGGTACAGCTCGCCGCCGCACTCGTCGCAGACGCCCTCCTCCTTCGACGGGTTGTAGACCACGTGGTAGACGTGGCCCCCGTCGTTGCGGCAGAGCCGGCGTCCGGCGATCCGGTTGACGACCTCGTCCTCGGGGACCTCGAGGTCCAGCACGCCGTCCAGGGCGATGCCCTGCTCGACCAGGAACTCGTCCAGCGCCTTCGCCTGGACCAGGTTCCGCGGGAAGCCGTCGAGGAGGAAGCCGCCGGCGGCGTCCGCCTGGAGCATCCGGTCCTTGGCCATGCCGATGGTGACCTCATCCGGCACCAGGCGACCCTCGTTCATGTACGCCTTGGCCTCGAGCCCCAGCGGGGTGCCCTGGCTGATGTTGGCGCGGAACAGGTCTCCGGTGGAGATGTGCGGGATGGACAGGGTCTTGGCCAGGACGTGCGCCTGAGTACCCTTCCCTGCCCCGGGAGGCCCGACGAGGACGATTCGCATCAGCGGAGGAACCCTTCGTAGTTACGCTGCTGGAGTTGGCTCTCGATCTGCTTGACAGTTTCGAGGCCCACGCCGACGACGATGAGGACGCTGGTGCCGCCGAACGGGAAGTTGGTCTGCTGTCCGAAGGCGACCAGGGCGATCATCGGGATCAACGCGATCAGACCCAGGTAGAGCGATCCCGGCCACGTGATGCGGGTGAGCACGTAGTTCAGGTACTCGGCCGTCGGTCGGCCGGCCCGGATACCCGGGATGAACCCACCATACTTCTTCATATTGTCGGCAACTTCTTCGGGGTTGAAGGAGATGGCGACGTAGAAGAAGGCGAAGAAGACGATCAGTACGAAGTACGTGACCATGTAGACCGGGTGGTCACCCTTGACGAAGTGGTTCTTGACCCAGACCGCCCAGCCCGCCTGGCTGTTGGTGAGCTGGACCACCAGCGCCGGGATGTAGAGGAGCGAGGAGGCGAAGATGACCGGGATCACGCCGGCCTGGTTCACCTTGAGCGGGATGTAGGTCGAGGTACCGCCGAACGCCCGCCGCCCGATCATCCGCTTCGCGTACTGCACCGGGATCCGGCGCTGCGCCTGCTCCACGAAGATGACCAGGCCGACCACGACGATGCCGACCGCGATGACGCTGAAGAACTCGACCCAGCCGCCGCCGATGGTGCCGGACTGCTTGATCTGCCACATCGAGCCGGGGAAGCCGGCCGCGATCGAGGTGAAGATCAGGATGGACATGCCGTTGCCGATGCCGCGGTCGGTGATCAGCTCACCGAGCCACATGATCACGGTGGTGCCCGCGGTCATCGTGATGACCATGGTGGCGATCCGGAAGACGGACTGGTCCGGCACGACCTGGTTGGCGTACGCGCAACCACTGAACAGGGCGCCGCTGGAGGCCGTCGCCACGATGCCGGTGCCCTGGAGCACGGCGAGCGCGATGGTCAGGTAGCGGGTGTACTGGGTGATCTTCGCGGTACCGGCCTGGCCCTCCTTCTTCAGCGCCTCGAGCCGCGGGATGACCACGGTGAGCAGCTGGAGGATGATGCTGGCCGTGATGTACGGCATGATGCCGAGCGCGAAGATCGTCAGCTGGAGCAGCGCATTACCGCTGAAGAGGTTCACCAGGGCGAACAGACCACCCGGGGTGTCCTTCAGGCACTGGTTGACGGCAACGAAGTTGACGCCCGGTACGGGAATGTGCGCGCCCGCCCTGAACAGCACCATGATGCCCAGCGTGAACAGCAGCTTCTTGCGCAGGTCGGGCGTCTGGAACGCCCGCGCGAACGCACTGAGCACGGTGCCTCCTGCGCCTCCCGCACATCGTCGGCGGGAGGGTCGGTCCTGAATGGGGAGTGGATTGCGCGCCCCGGTACGGGCTGGCGCAGGCAAGCCTGGCGCCAGCGTACAAGGGAACTCCACGGACTCTAACAGTGCTCGGCCACCGGGCAGAAGCTTGAGCCGCTGCTCCCCCACTGACGGGGTACGGCTTGCCCGGTTTTGGCACACAATTCGTCTGCAAAATGCAGCAGGCCCCGCAGCTCCCTTTCGGGAACTGCGGGGCCCTGGGTCAGCAGGCTCAGAGGAGCTCGGTGACGGTGCCGCCGGCAGCGGTGATCTTCTCGGCCGCGGAGCCGGAGACGGCGTCGACCGTCACCTGCAGCGCCACCGCGATGTCGCCCTGGCCGAGGACCTTGACGAGCTCGTTCTTGCGAACGGCGCCCTTCGCGATCAGGTCGGCCACGGTGACCTCGCCACCCTGCGGGTAGAGCTCGGCCAGCTTGTCCAGGTTCACGACCTGGAACTGCTTGTGGGCCGGGTTCTTGAAGCCCTTCAGCTTCGGCAGGCGCATGTGGAGGGGCATCTGGCCACCCTCGAAGCGCTGCGGAACCTGGTAGCGGGCCTTGGTGCCCTTGGTACCACGACCTGCGGTCTTACCCTTGGAACCCTCACCACGACCCACACGGATCTTGGCGGTCTTGGCACCCGGGGCAGGCTTCAGGTTGTGGACCTTCAGCGGATTGTCCGCCATGTCAGTCGACCTCCTCAACCGTGACGAGGTGACGGACGGTCTGGGCCATCCCGCGGATCTCGGGACGGTCCTCCTTCACGACCACGTCGTTCATCCGCTTGAGACCAAGCGAACGAAGGGTGTCACGGTGGTTCTGCTTGCTACCGATGTAGGACTTGGTCTGCGTGATCTTGAGGCGAGCCATCAGGCGCTCACCCCGGCAGCACGCGCCCGCAGCAGAGCGGCGGGAGCCACGTCCTCCAGCGGCAGGCCACGGCGGGCGGCGATCTCCTCGGGGCGCACGAGGCCCTTCAGAGCAGCCACGGTGGCGTGCACGATGTTGATCGCGTTGTCCGAGCCGAGCGACTTCGACAGGATGTCGTGGACGCCGGCGCACTCCAGGACGGCACGCACCGGGCCACCGGCGATAACGCCGGTACCGGGGGACGCCGGCTTCAGGAGCACGACGCCGGCGGCCTTCTCACCCTGGATCGGGTGCGGGATGGTGCCCTGGATACGGGGGACCTTGAAGAAGTTCTTCTTGGCCTCCTCAACACCCTTGGCGATGGCGGCCGGAACCTCCTTCGCCTTGCCGTATCCGACACCCACGGTGCCGTCACCGTCGCCCACCACGACCAGCGCGGTGAAGCTGAAACGACGACCACCCTTGACAACCTTGGCGACACGGTTGATCGCTACGACGCGCTCAACGTAAGCAGTCTTCTCGACGGCGGGAGCGTTGCCCCGGTCGTCACGCTTACGGTCACGCCGCTCGCCACCGCCGGTGCCGCCGCCGGCGCCGCTACCGCGGCGCTGGGGTCCAGCCATTGGAATTACCTCTCTCGATTACGTCCGTCGACTAGGCCGACGAGCGGCTTAGAAGTCGAGCCCGGCCTCACGGGCCGCGTCCGCCAGGGCGGCGATGCGGCCGGCGTACCGGTTGCCCGCGCGGTCGAAGACGACCGACTCGATGCCGGCGGCCTTGGCGCGCTCGGCGACCAGGGCTCCGACCTTCTTGGCCAGCTCGGTCTTGTCGCCCTCGTTGCCACGGATGGAAACATCGAGGGTGGACGCCGACGCCAGGGTGTGACCCTTGGCGTCGTCGATGACCTGGGCGACCATGTGACGGTTCGAGCGGGTCACCACGAGCCGCGGACGCAGCTCGGTGCCGGTGACGCGCTTGCGAACGCGGATGGCGCGGCGCTTGCGGGCGGCGTTCTTGTAGGCGTTGCCCTTGCCGATCTTGACAGAGACGCTCATCGCTTACTTACCACTCTTTCCGACCTTGCGGCGGATGACCTCGCCCGCGTACTTGACGCCCTTGGCCTTGTACGGGTCAGGCTTGCGCAGCTTGCGGATCTTGGCCGAAACCTCACCCACGAGCTGCTTGTCGATCCCGTCCACGTGGAACTTGGTGGGCGACTCGACCACGAAGGAGATGCCCTCCGGGGCCTCGATCAGGATCGGGTGGCTGTAGCCGAGCTGGAACTCCATCGCGGAGCCCTTCGCAGCGACTCGGTAACCAACACCGCTGATCTCCAGCGACTTGCGGTAGCCCGCGGTCACGCCGGTGATCATGTTCGCCACCAGCGTCCGCGACAGGCCGTGCAGGGCCTTCGACTGACGCTCGTCGTTCGGGCGGGTGACGAGCAGGTTGCCGTCCTCGCCCTTGCCGATCTCGATCGGCGCGGCGACGACGTGGGTGAGGGAGCCCTTGGGGCCCTTCACCGACACCTCGCGGCCATCGATGGTGACGTCCACGCCGGCGGGAACCGGGATGGGCAGCCGTCCAATGCGAGACATTGCTGTACCTCCGTTTCCCGAATTACCAGACGTAGGCGAGAACTTCTCCGCCTACGCCCTTCTTGGCGGCCTGCTTGTCGGTGAGGAGACCCGAGGACGTGGAGATGATCGCCACGCCCAGGCCGCCGAGCACCTTCGGCAGGTTGGTGGACTTTGCGTAAACGCGCAGACCCGGCTTGCTGATGCGCTTGATGCCGGCAATGGAGCGCTCACGGTTCGGGCCGAACTTGAGCTCGATGGTCAGCTTCTTGCCGACCTCGCCCTCAACCGGCTCCTCAACCTTGTAGGAGGAGATGTACCCCTCCTGCTGCAGGATCTCGGCGACGTGCGCCTTGATCTTGCTGGCCGGCATCGCCACGGAGTCGTGGTACGCCGAGTTCGCGTTACGCAGACGCGTGAGCATGTCTGCGATGGGGTCGGTCATGGTCATGATGGCCTCAGGCCTCTCTCGCCGTGGTTTCTCCGCGCCAGGTCCCCCTCCGCGCACTCGCAAAAGAGTGCGAAAGGGGCACAAGCGCAGGGGACCTGCGGCGGTAGTAAGACTGGGTGCGAGCCCTCAGAAGAGAGCCGCGAGCACCTATAGGAGATGCTGCGGCAGGGGGCCCGACCCCACTACCTTACGGGATTCCGTACGGAGACCCAAAAGGAGGGGGTCGGGCACCACTGCGTCGCGTTGCTGTGCCTGGTGCTCCGGGGTTACCAGGAGCTCTTGGTCACACCCGGCAGCTCGCCGCGGTGCGCCATCTCACGGAGGCACACACGGCACAGGCCGAACTTGCGGTACACCGAGTGCGGACGGCCGCAGCGCTGGCATCGGGTGTACGCCCGGACGCCGAACTTCGGCTTACGCTCGGCCTTTGCGATCAGGGCCTTCTTCGCCATGCTCACGCCTCCTTGAACGGGAAGCCCAGGGCGCGCAGCAGCGCCCGGCCTTCATCGTCGGTCTGAGCGGTGGTCACGACGGTGATGTCCATACCGCGCTGACGGTCGACCTTGTCCTGGTCGATCTCGTGGAACATGACCTGCTCGGTCAGACCGAAGGTGTAGTTGCCACGGCCGTCGAACTGCTTGGGCGAGAGGCCGCGGAAGTCACGGATACGCGGCAGAGCCAGCGACACCAGACGGTCCACGAACTCCCACATGCGGTCACCACGGAGGGTGACGTGGGCGCCGATCGGCTGCCCCTCGCGGAGCTTGAACTGCGCGATGGACTTGCGGGCCTTGGTCACGGCCGGCTTCTGGCCGGTGATCGCGGTCAGGTCCTTGATCGCGCCCTCGATCAGCTTGCTGTCACGGGCGGCCTCGCCGACACCCATGTTGACCACGACCTTGACCAGGCCGGGGATCAGCATGACGTTCTCGTACGAGAACTGCTCGTGCAGCTGGCCCTTGATCTCGGAGTTGTAACGCTCCTTGAGGCGGGGGGCCACCTTCTCAACAGTCGTCTCAGACATCAGATGTCCTCACCGGTTCGCTTGGCAACGCGGATCTTGTTGCCCTCGTCGTCGAAGCGGTAACCAACGCGGGTGACGACCTTCTTGCCGTCCTTCTCAACGACCAGCTGGACGTTGGAGACGTGCACGGGAGCCTCGACGGTGACGATGCCACCCTGGGTGCCCGGGCCCGGCTTGGTGTGCTTCTTGACCCGGTTCACACCCTCGACGAGGACCTTGTTCTCGGCGGGGAGGGCCTGGATGACCTTGCCCTGCTTGCCGCGGTCCTTGCCGGTGATGACCTGAACCAGGTCACCCTTCTTGATCTTCATGCTGTTCGCCATGGGTTAGAGCACCTCCGGCGCCAGCGAGATGATCTTCATGAACTTCTTGTCACGCAGCTCGCGGCCCACCGGGCCGAAGATGCGGGTGCCACGGGGGTCACCGTCGGTGTTCTTCAGAACGACCGCAGCGTTCTCGTCGAAGCGGATGTACGAGCCATCCGGACGACGACGCTCCTTGACGGTGCGGACGATGACGCACTTGACGACGTCACCCTTCTTCACCGAACCGCCGGGGATCGCGTCCTTGACGGTGGCGACGATGACGTCCCCGATACCGGCGTAGCGGCGACCGGAGCCACCGAGAACACGGATGCAAAGGATCTCCTTGGCACCAGTGTTGTCGGCGACGCGCAGTCGCGACTCCTGCTGGATCACAGCTTTCTCCTGATCGTCAACGAGAGTCGACGGGCCGGCCGCTGCTCACTCGATCGTCTCGCGACATCGAGCACATACGGCCGTACCACATCGGCTTCGTTACTTGGCCTTCTCGAGGATCTCGACGACGCGCCAGCGCTTCGTCGCGGACAGCGGGCGGGTCTCCATCAGGAGGACCCGGTCGCCGATGCCGCAAGCGTTCTGCTCGTCGTGCGCCTTCAGCTTGTTCGTACGGCGGATGACCTTGCCGTACAGAGCGTGCTTGACGCGGTCCTCGACGGCGACGACGACGGTCTTGTCCATCTTGTCGCTGACGACGAGACCCTCACGGGTCTTGCGGAAACCGCGCGTCTCGTTGGTGTTCTCAGTCATCAGGCGTTCTCCACCGTCTCGATGCCCAGCTCGCGCTCGCGCATCAGGGTGTAGATCCGCGCGATGTCCTTCCGGACGAGCTTGAGCCGTCCGTGGTTGTCGAGCTGCCCGGTCGCCGCCTGGAAGCGGAGGTTGAACAGCTCCTCCTTGGCCTCGCGGAGCTTGGCAACGAGACCCTCGTTGTCCAGCTCGCGCAGCTCAGCAGCCTTGGTGCCGGCCGACATCAGCTCTCACCTGCCTCGCGCCGGACAATCCGGCACTTCATCGGGAGCTTGTGAGCTGCGCGGGTCAGCGCCTCACGAGCCACCTTCTCGTTGGGGTACGACAGCTCGAACATGACCCGACCCGGGTGCACGTTCGCGATCCACCACTCGGGCGAACCCTTACCGGAACCCATGCGGGTCTCGGCCGGCTTCTTGGTGAGCGGGCGGTCCGGGTAAATGTTGATCCAGACCTTGCCACCACGGCGGATGTGACGGGTGATCGCGATACGAGCGGACTCGATCTGACGGTTCGTCACGTAGGCCGGGGTGACGGCCTGGATGCCGTACTCGCCGAACGCGAGCTCGGTGCCACCCTTGGCAGCGCCGCGGCGCTTGGGGTGGTGCTGCTTGCGGTGCTTGACCCTACGAGGGATCAGCATGGGTCAGGCCTCCGTTCCGGTGTTCTCTGCAGCCGGAGCCTCGGTCACCGGGGCGGCAGCCTCGGTGCCCTGGGGGCGACGGCCACGGCCACCGCGCTCGCCACCACGGGCGCCGCCACGCTCGCCGCGCGCGGGGCGGGCGTCGTTGCGGGCCGGGCGGTTGCCCGAGCGGGCAGCAGCGTTCTCAGCGCGGACCTCGGCGATGTTCTTGACGTCGCCCTTGTAGATCCAGACCTTCACGCCGATGCGGCCGAAGGTCGTCTTGGCCTCGAAGAAGCCGTAGTCGACGTTCGCACGAAGGGTGTGCAGCGGCACACGGCCCTCGCGGTAGAACTCCGAACGGCTCATCTCGGCGCCGCCGAGACGACCGGAGCACTGGACCTTGATGCCCTTGGCGCCGGCCTTCATGGTGCTCTGCATCGACTTGCGCATCGCACGACGGAAGGAGACGCGGGAGGACAGCTGCTCCGCGACGCCCTGAGCCACGAGCTGGGCGTCCAGCTCGGGGTTCTTGACCTCGAGGATGTTCAGCTGGACCTGCTTGCCGGTCAGCTTCTCCAGGTTGCCCCGGATCTTGTCGGCCTCCGCGCCGCGGCGACCGATGACGATGCCCGGACGAGCGGTGTGGATGTCGACGCGGACGCGGTCGCGGGTGCGCTCGATCTCAACCTTCGAGATGCCGGCGCGCTCCATGCCCTTCGTCATCATGCGACGAATGGCAACGTCTTCCTTGACGTAGTCCTTGTACAGCTTGTCGGCGTACCAGCGGGACTTGAAGTCCGTGCTGATGCCGAGGCGGAACCCGTGCGGGTTAACCTTCTGGCCCATTACCGGGTCCCTTCCTTGCTGCTGACGACCACGGTGATGTGGCTGGTCCGCTTGCGGATCCGGTAGGCGCGGCCCTGGGCACGCGGCCGGAACCGCTTCAGGGTCGGGCCCTCGTCAACGTACGCCTCGGAGATCACGAGGTCGTCCACGTTGTTGTGGTTGTAGTTGTGCACGGCGTTGGCGATGGCGCTGTCGAGCACCTTGCCGACCGGCACGGTGGCGGCCTGCGGAGCGAAACGCAGGACCGCCTGGGCCTCCGTGGCGTTAAGGCCACGGATGAGGTCCACCACGCGGCGGGCCTTCATGGGCGTGACGCGGATGTACCGCGCCTGGGCCCTGGCTTCCATGGTTGTCCCCTTGCTGGTGTAAGTCATGTGAGTCTTGCTGGCGCTCAAGCTCGCGAGCACCCGCTGCGAAGCTTCGAACTGGTGCTTAGCGACGCTTCGACTTGCGGTCTTCCTTCACGTGCCCCTTGAAGGTGCGCGTGGGGGCGAACTCGCCGAGCTTGTGGCCGACCATCGACTCGGTGACGAACACCGGGACGTGCTTGCGGCCATCGTGCACCGCGATCGTGTGGCCGAGCATGGCCGGCGAGATCACGGAACGACGGGACCAGGTCTTGATGACGTTCTGCGTGCCCGCCTCGTTCTGGACGTCCACCTTCTTCTGAAGGTGGTCGTCGATGAAGGGGCCCTTCTTGAGACTGCGCGGCATCTGACCTGCTCCTAGCGCTTCTTGTTGGTCTTGCGGCGGCGCACGATGAGCTTGTCCGACGCCTTGTTCGGGCGACGGGTGCGGCCCTCGGGCTTACCCCACGGCGAGACCGGGTGGCGACCACCGGAGGTCTTACCCTCACCACCACCGTGCGGGTGGTCGATCGGGTTCATGGCCACACCACGCACGGTCGGGCGGACGCCCTTCCAGCGCATACGGCCGGCCTTGCCCCAGTTGATGTTCGACTGCTCGGCGTTGCCGACCTCGCCGATGGTCGCGCGGCAGCGCGCGTCCACCAGGCGGATCTCACCGGAGGGCATGCGCAGGTGCGCCATGCGACCCTCACGGGCGAGCAGCTGGATGCCGGCGCCGGCGGAGCGGGCCATCTTGGCACCGCCACCGGGACGCAGCTCCACCGCGTGGATGGTGGTACCAACCGGGATGTTGCGCAGCGGCAGGTTGTTGCCCGGCTTGATGTCGGCGCCAGCGCCGTTCTCGATCCGGTCACCCTGCGCAACGCCGCGGGGGGCGATGATGTAGCGCTTCTCGCCGTCCGCGTAGTGCAGGAGCGCGATGCGCGCGGTGCGGTTGGGGTCGTACTCGATGTGAGCGACCTTGGCCGGCACGCCGTCCTTGTCGTGACGACGGAAGTCGATCACGCGGTAGGCGCGCTTGTGACCGCCACCCTGGTGGCGAGCGGTGATACGACCGGCGTTGTTACGGCCGCCCTTGCTGTGCAGCGGGCGAACCAGCGACTTCTCCGGCGTGGACCGCGTGATTTCGACGAAGTCGGCCACGCTGGAGCCACGACGGCCCGGCGTAGTCGGCTTGTACTTGCGGATACCCATTTTCGTCCTCGTCCTTATCGACGATCACGACCCCGTCAGGCGGAGGCCGGACCACCGAAGATGTCGATGCGGTTGCCCTCGGCCAGCGTCACGATGGCGCGCTTGGTGTCCTTGCGCTTGCCAAAGCCCGTCTTGGAGCGCTTGCGCTTGCCCTGACGGTTGAGCGTGTTGACGGCCTCGACCTTGACCGAGAAGACCGCCTCGACAGCCTGCTTGATCTGGGTCTTGTTGGCACCCGGCGACACGATGAACGTGTACTTGTTCTCGTCGAGGAGCGAGTAGCTCTTCTCGGAGATGACCGGCTTCACCAGGACGTCACGCGGGTCCGTGTACGTCTTGCTCGTGATCTCTGCAGCCATCAGGCGGCGCTCCCTTCGAGCTCGCCCTCAGCGGCAACAGCCTTGGCGGACGCGGCCGGACCGGCCACGAAGCGCTCGAAGGCAGCCTGGGTGAAGACCACATCGTCGGAGACGAGCACGTCGTAGGTGTTCAGCTGGCCGGCGTCCAGGATGTGCACGTTCGGCAGGTTACGAGCGGACTTGAGGCCCAGCTCGTCCGCACGCTCGACGACCAGGAGGACGTTCTTGCGGTCGGTGATCTTGCCGAGCAGACCCTTGGCGGCCTTGGTCGACGGCGCCTCGACCGCGACCACGTCGGTGACGACGTGGATGCGGTTGTGGCGGGCCCGGTCGGTGAGCGCACCGCGGAGCGCGGCGGCGATCATCTTCTTCGGGGTCCGCTGCGAGTAGTCACGCGGCACGGGACCGTGCACGACGCCACCGCCGGCGAACTGCGGGGCGCGGGTCGAGCCCTGACGGGCGCGGCCGGTGCCCTTCTGGCGGTACGGCTTCTTGCCGCCGCCACGGACCTCGCCACGGGTCTTGACCTTGTGGGTGCCCTGACGGGCGGCAGCGAGCTGCGCCACGACGACCTGGTGCATCAGCGGAATGCTGACCTTGGCGTCGAAGATCTCGGCGGGCAGCTCGAGGCTGCCGGCCTTGTCGCCGGCCGGCGACAGGATGTCAATGGTGCTCATATCCTCACAGCCCCTTCGCCGCGGTGCGGACGAGGACGAGGCCGCCGTTCGGGCCCGGGATTGCGCCCTTGATCAGGAGCAGGCCCTTCTCCGCGTCAACGGCGTGCACGGTCAGGTTCTGGGTGGTCACACGCTCGTGGCCCATCCGACCCGCCATCCGCATGCCCTTGAACACGCGGCCCGGGGTGGCGCAGCCACCGATGGAACCGGGCGAACGGTGCTTGCGCTGGGTGCCGTGACCGGCGCCGAGGCCCTTGAAGTTGTGACGCTTCATGACACCGGCGAAGCCCTTGCCCTTGGAGGTGCCGGTCACGTCGACCTTGACACCCGCCTCGAACAGCTCAGCGGTGATCTCCTGGCCGAGGGTGTACTCGGACGCGTCCGAGGTACGCAGCTCGACCAGGTGGCGGCGCGGGGTGACACCGGCCTTGGCGAAGTGGCCCGCGAGGGGCTTGTTCACCTTGCGGGGGTCGATCTCGCCGAAGCCGATCTGCACGGCGTCGTAGCCGCTCGCGCTGTCGGCGGTGTGGACCTGGGTAACGACATTGGGCCCGGCCTTGACGACGGTCACCGGAACGATCCGGTTGTTCTCGTCCCAGACCTGGGTCATGCCGAGCTTCTCGCCCAGGATGCCCTTAATCTGCTTTGCCATCTTCGTCGCGCCTCTCAGAGCTTGATCTCGATGTCGACGCCGGCCGGAAGGTCGAGGCGCATCAGCGAGTCAACGGTCTTCGGGGTCGGGTCGAGGATGTCGATCAGACGCTTGTGAGTGCGCATCTCGAAGTGCTCGCGCGAGTCCTTGTACTTGTGCGGCGAGCGGATGACGCAGTACACGTTCTTCTCAGTGGGCAGCGGCACCGGGCCCGCGACCTGCGCACCAGTGCGAATGACAGTCTCGACGATCTTCTTCGCCGAGGAGTCAATCACCTCGTGGTCGTAGGCCTTGAGCCGGATGCGGATCTTCTGTCCCGCCATGGCTACTCAGTAGTCCTTTGTCTCGTCTGCTGCTTCTGCTGCCGGCTTCGTCCGGGTGGACTCCGCCGGTGGCGCCTCCGGGTGATTGCCTTCCGACCCACGCGGTCGGGCGTGTCGCACTCCCGCTTGCAAAAAATCCGATCTAGGTTTCCCCGGAATCAGATTTCCGCCGGTTCGGCAGGTCTTGCACCCACCAGGCGCCGGATCGAGGCCCCGCACACGCTTCCCGGAAGATTCCCGTACGTCCGCCCCGCAGCTGCCGCGGTGTCGACTACACACCACTGCATTCACACACAGCACGTGAACACATGAACGGCCATCACGGGAACGACGAGTACATGGGACTCGCTTCCGGTCCTCCCGACGGGAGGCGCGCAGCATCGGCACTCAACCGAGCAACTTGGACATCTTGCCACATCCGAGCCCCGTTAAGCCAATCGGGCCCGGAGCGGTGTGCACCGCTCCGGGCCCGATCAGACGGGTTCGGATCCGCTCAGCCGATGGCCGGGCCCTGCCGACCGCAGAGCACCTGCCACTCGACCGGCTCCGCGTTGCCGCAGTAGAGCTTGTAGTCGTCCGGGCCGAAGGTGTACTCGTGCAGCTCCATGTTGATCGGGCTGCACCCGGTGGTGCCCCCGTACTTGGGGCACTTGCCGTCCTGCTGCTGGATGAAGTGCGCCCGGTAGGCGTCCAGGCCCATGTCCTCGACACCCTTCTCGGTGCTCGGCATGTAGCGGTTGGCCGACCAGGAGGCGCCCATGGTGGCGAACAGCGCCAGCGCGCAGAGCACGCCGGAGGTGACCCGGACGACGCTCTTGGCGGAGATCCGGCTGGCGGGCGAGTCGCCGCTCGCCTTCGCCACCGCGCGCAGCCAGGCCAGGCCGCTGCGGCCGGCCAGCATCACGCCGAAGACCGCGAGGATCATGAGGCTGTACATGATGATCCAGGTCGTCCGCGGGTACAGCTGGACGGCCTGGTCGTGCTGCATGTGCGAGGCGAACCAGAAGCGCAGCAGCCAGGCGCTGATCAGGCCGGCCGCCGCGGTGCGGACCACGGTGTTGCGCAGGCCGAACCCGATGCCCAGCGCCACCGCGGCGAGCAGCGCCAGGGTCAGCCCGCCCTGCCCGGCGAGACCGCCGGCGCCGGGGACGGTGTGGTAGCTCTGGTGGCCCTGCCGGTCCGAGACCCAGCCCATCACGTACGCCGGGTCGGTGTACGTCATCACGTAGGCGTAGCGGTCCTTGGTGGTGGCCCCGAGCCGGACCATCTGGACCAGCAGCGGAGCGCCCACGACGCCGGCGGAGAGCAGGGTCACGCCCAGGAAGACCAGGGCCCGGCGCAGCGCGGCGGCGCCGCGGCGCCACGGCACCAGGAACAGCGCGAGCACCATCACGCCGGGGGCGGTCCACACGAACCAGCCGGAGTACCAGAGGAAGAGCAGCCCGAACGCGGCGCCGAAGCCGGCCGCGCGCAGCAGGGCGGAGCGCAGCGGGAGGTCGTTCACCCGGCGCAGCTCGCGCAGGCAGCCGGCCACCATCGGGACCATCACGATCATGGTGACGTGGCTGTACGGGCGGATCGGGTCCATGAAGACGACCGCCGACGGGATCGCGATCAGCGCGGCCCAGAACGGGCGCAGCAGCAGCCGCCAGGCGAGGTAGGCCATCGGGCCCGCCAGCGCGGTGCAGATCAGCTGGAGGTCCTTCATGGCGTAGCCGACGCCGGCGACGCCGTGGTGGAAGGTGTCGGCCACCAGCGCGAGGACGGCGGGGAACAGCGGGGGGTACACGCCGGGCAGGCCGTCGCCGCGGATCATGTCGTTCGCCATGCCCATGACGTTGCCGGGGTCGCCCTCCTGGCCGCCCAGGCCGAACGGCGTGCCGTGCAGGCCGACCGCGATGCCACCGGCCAGCACCCCGGTGGCGAGCCCGGCGAGTGCCGCGCAGACCAGCCGCTGGAGCACCTGGTAGCGCTGCAGGCTGCCGCGGTAGGCGGCGTACAGCAGCGCCGCGAGCAGCGGCAGGCCGATGAACGCGGCGTACTGCTGCACCTTGGCGAGACCGCTGACCTGGCCGACCCGGATCAGCGGGTTGACGCTGATGTGCATGCACAGCCGCAGGAACACCAGCGCGACGACGACACTGATCGCACCCTCGGCGAGTCGCAGCTGCCAGGGCTTGAACCGGGCGCTGCGGCCCGCCCCGTCCTCGGCGACCGGCTCCGCGGGGCGGTCCGGCCCGAGGGCGGCTCCGCTCACCGGGTCATCGACCAGGTCCGTCATATCGATCACTTTCATGAGGCGGCGTCCTGCCGCGGATGAGGGCGGCTCCTCCGTCGGATGCCGCCGCCGACGCCGGCCCGGTGGCGAATCCGCCGGGCCGGCGCCCGCTCAGCTTCTGGCCACGAGCTCGCGCTGGACCACCGAGGAACGGTCGGCAGCGGCGATGTTCTTCAGGTGCTTGGGCATCCGGCGGATCATCGCGAGCAGCAGGACGAGGCCCGCGCGCGCGAGGTAGACGGTCGCCTTGAAGGGCGAGGCGCTGGGGGTGCCGGTGGTGCGCTCGCGCATCGCCACCGGCACCTGGCGCACGACGAAGCCGCAGCGGGCCGCGCCGACCATGCTCTCGATGGTGTCGCCGAGGTACTCCACCGGGTACCACTGGGCGAAGAACTCGATCAGCTGACGGTTGCAGGCCCGGAAACCGGAGGTGGTGTCCGTGAGCCTGGTGCGGGTTATCCGGGAGAGGACGAAGGAGAGCAGGCCCATGGCCCACTTCCGGGGTCCGCGGACGGTGTAGTCGCCCTCGCCGTCGAACCGGGCACCGATCGCCAGGTCGGCTTCCTTGAGCTTCTCGAGCAGCAGCGGCACGTAGACCGGGTCGTGCTGGCCGTCCGAGTCCACCTGGATCGCCACGTCGTACCCGTGCAGGTAGGCGTAGCGGTAGCCGAGGCGCATCGCCCCGCCCACGCCGAGGTTGTACGGCAGCTGGACGACCGGCGAGCCGCAGGCCGTCGCCACGGCGGCGGTGCCGTCGGTGGATCCGTCGTCCACCACCAGGGTGTCGACGCCGGGCAGCTGGGTCTTGATCTCCTTCAGCACGCCCGGCAGGCCGTCGGCCTCGTTGAGGGCGGGCAGGATGATGAGGACCCGCAGGCCGTCGATCATGAGTGCACCTCGGAGTCGTCGGCGAGCGCCGGGGTCGGGTCCTGCTTGCGCACCGGGTAGCCGTGGTGCTCGACGAGGTGGGACCGCAGCAGTGCCACTTCCTCGGACAGGCTCCGGGTCTCCGCCTCCAGCTGGCTCGCCTCCCAGCTGAGGTGGAGGCAGACCAGGAGGACCAGGACGAAGCCCGCGAACAGCACCAGGCTCACGCCGGAGGCGATGCCGAGCCGGCGGGCGGTGGAGTCCAGGACGGTGGGGAAGAAGCCCAGGGGGGCGACGGCGAGGCCGATCAGGAGCCAGATCGCCGCGTACTTCTCGCGCAGTTGCTGCCGCCGCAGCAGTTCGAGGATGTAGGCGACCACCAGCACGCCGGTGATCGAGGTGATGATCGTTAGTCGCACGACGGATTTCGCCTTTCAGCGGCAGTGGGCGTGGCGATCACTGACACATCATAGAGGTGTCGAACGCACATTCCTCACACGCACTGCGCATGACTGTCTCAGGGGCCGGGTATCACGGACGCGGGGTTCTGCCCATCGGCGTTGGCGTGGTCGGCGACGACCGCCTGCCGCACTCGGGGCAACGAGCGGAACAGCGACCACAGCATGCCAGCCGCGCTCACCGCTGCACCAGCCAGGTAGCCGAGTTCCGCGCGGGTGCCGACGGCGCCCGGCAGCAGGGTCACGACCACGAGGACAACGGTGCCCGCCACCCAGGACAACAGCTGGTGGCGGTGGCGGCCCAGGGACATCAGCGCCTGTCCGAAGACCGTCGCCAGCATGAAGAAGAGGGTGCCCAGCACCAGCCAGAGGAAGTCGGCCGACCCCAGGACCGGCTGGGCGTTGAACAGCAGTTGGATCAGCCACGGACCGAGCAGCACCGTGGGCAGCCCGGCCACGGTGCACATCCCGGCCACGATGGCCGCGGTGCGCGAGAGCACCTTGCGGAACTCCTGGTGGTCGCCGGCGGCGGCCGCCCCGGAGAGCGCCGAGACCAGCGACGCCTGGATCGCGGCGTAGGCGAACAGCGGCACCCGGGCCAGGACCACCGCGTTGAGCAGGGCGCCGACCAGGACCACCTCCTGCGCCGAGAGCAGCTTCACGCTGACCACGGCCGCGTTCACCATCAGCTGGGCGAGCAGGGTCGAGCCGGTCAGCAGGCCGATCCCGCGGACCAGACCGGACCAGGCCGGGGCCGGGCCGCCGCGCCGGTCGGCGAGCACCGAGCGGAGCCCGATCACCGAGGCGGCCAGCGGTGCCACCACCAGGATCAGGCTGAAGGCCAGCGCCGAGTGCAGGCCGAACACCGGCAGCAGCCCCGCCAGCCCGATCCGCAGGCCGCCGTCCACCGCCAGCTGGGCGCCGTACGAGCGGAAGTTGCCCAGGCCCGCCAGGGCGCCACGGACCACCGAGCTGACGGCCAGTCCGACCATGGCGCCGCCGAGACCGGCCACCAGGGCGATGTCGCCGCCGAACAGCCGGTCGGCCAGCGGGCGCGCGCCGAACGCGATCGCCGCCAGCACGACCGCCAGCACGCCGCCGGCCAGCAGCAGCACCCGGCGCACCGCCGGGAGCGGACCCCGGCCCGCGACGTCCCGGGCGGAGACCAGCCGGGTGAGTTCCAGCTCGACCGGGGAGAACAGCCCGTAGCCGACGGACATCACCACGGTCCACAGCACGGAGACACCGGCCACCTGGGCCGTGGTCAGGCTGTAGCCCGCCAGGGCGAGGTAGATGTAGGACGACGCTCCCAGCACCACGGTGCCACCGGCGACCAGCCGGACTCCGGGCGGGAGCGCGCCGAACACCTTTGCAATCGGGCTGCCCACGGTCGTGTCCCCGGGATCAGCCGTGCAGGGCGGTGCGGGCCTTGAGCGGCTCCCACCAGTCGCGGTTGTCGCGGTACCAGGCGATGGTCGCCGCGAGGCCGTCCTCGAAGCGGACCTGCGGCGCGTAGCCGAGCTCCTCGCCGATCTTGGTGATGTCCAGCGAGTAGCGCAGGTCGTGGCCCTTGCGGTCGGCGACCGGCTCGACCATGTCCCAGCCCGCCCCGGCCGCGTCCAGCAGCAGGCCGGTGAGCTCCTTGTTGGTGATCTCGGTGCCGCCGCCGATGTTGTAGACCTCGCCGGCCCGGCCCTTGCGCATGGCCAGCTCGATGCCGCGGCAGTGGTCCGAGACGTGCAGCCAGTCGCGGATGTTGCCGCCGTTGCCGTACAGCGGCACCTTCCTGCCGTCCAGCAGGTTGGTGGTGAACAGCGGGATGACCTTCTCCGGGAACTGGTAGTGCCCGTAGTTGTTGGAGCAGCGGGTGACCACGACGTCCATGCCGTGGGTGCGGTGGTACGCCAGCGCCAGCAGGTCCGAGCCGGCCTTGGAGGCCGAGTACGGCGAGTTGGGGGCCAGCGGCCAGGTCTCGGTCCAGGAGCCCTCGGAGATCGAGCCGTAGACCTCGTCGGTGGAGACGTGGACGAAGCGGCCCACCCCGTGCTTGCGGGCGGCGTCCAGCAGCACCTGGGTGCCGACCACGTTGGTCAGGACGAACGGGCCCGCGCCCTCGATCGAGCGGTCGACGTGGGACTCGGCGGCGAAGTGCACGACCACGTCGTGGCCGGCCATCGCCTGGTCCACCGCGTCGACGTCGCAGATGTCACCGCGGACGAAGGCGTAGCCGGGGTGGCCGGCGACCGGTGCGAGGTTCGCCTCGACGCCCGAGTAGGTCAGCTTGTCGAAGACGGTGATCTGGGCGGACTCGTCCGCGCCCAGCAGCTGACGGACAAATTCTGAACCGATGAATCCGGCGCCGCCGGTCACGAGGATGCGCATAGTACGGCGCAGTCTACCCGCCGACCGTTCGCGGCCGACCCCGGGTCAGCGGGCGGCCCGCGGCCTCACATAAGCTGCCGACATGCGTGGAATCCTCCTGGCGGGCGGTACCGGCTCGCGACTGTGGCCGCTGACCCGAGCCGTCTCGAAGCAGCTGCTGCCGGTCTTCGACAAGCCCATGATCTACTACCCGCTCTCGACCCTGGTGATGGCGGGGATCCGCGAGATCCTGATCATCACGACCCCGCAGGACCAGGAGCAGTTCACGCGCCTGCTCGGTGACGGGTCCCAGTTCGGCCTCAAGCTGGAGTACGCCGTCCAGGAGCGCCCCGAGGGCATCGCCCAGGCGTTCGTGCTGGGCGCGGACTTCATCGGGGACGAGCCGGTGGCGCTGATCCTCGGCGACAACATCTTCCACGGCAGCGGTCTGGGCACCCGGCTGGCGCAGCACACCGAGCCGGTCGGCGGCCGGGTGTTCGCGTACCCGGTGGCGGACCCGACCGCGTACGGCGTGGTGGAGTTCGCGGAGGACGGCCGGGTGCTGTCGATCGAGGAGAAGCCGACCACCCCGAAGTCCCGCTACGCGGTGCCCGGGCTCTACTTCTACGACAACCAGGTCGTGAAGATCGCGGCGGGCCTGAAGCCCAGCGCCCGCGGCGAGCTGGAGATCACCGCCGTCAACGAGGCCTACCTGCAGGCCGAGCAGCTGCACGTCACCATCCTCGACCGCGGTACCGCGTGGCTGGACACCGGCACGTTCGTGTCGATGGTGCAGGCCTCCGAGTTCGTCCGGGTCATCGAGGAGCGCCAGGGCTTCAAGATCGGGTGCCTGGAGGAGACCGCCTGGCGGGCCGGCCTGATCAGCTCGGACCAGCTGCGCGAGCTCGCCGAGCCGCTGTGCAAGAGCGGGTACGGCGAGTACCTGCTGGCCCTGCTCGACGAGGAGAACGCCCGATGAAGTTCCGCGAGCTGTCGATCCCCGGCGCCTTCGAGGTCACCCCGCAGCAGCACGGCGACCCGCGCGGCCTGTTCATGGAGTGGTACCGCTTCGACCGCCTCGCCGAGGTGGTCGGCCACCCGCTGCGGATGGCCCAGGGCAACCTGTCGGTCTCCGCCAAGGGCGTCGTGCGCGGCATCCACTTCGCCGACGTGCCGCCCGGCCAGGCCAAGTACGTCAGCTGCGTGCGCGGCGCGGTCCTGGACGTGGTGGTCGACCTGCGGGTCGGCTCCCCCGCCTTCGGCACCTGGGAGTTCGTCCGGCTGGACGACGAGGACCGGCGCTCGGTGTACATCCCCGAGGGCGTCGGGCACGGCTTCTGCGCGCTGAGCGACGACGCCACGCTCTCCTACGTCTGCTCCGAGACCTACAACCCGACCGGCGAGCACGCCGTGCACCCGCTCGACCCGGACCTGGGCATCGAGTGGCCGGTCGACACCCCGCAGCTCTCCGCCCGGGACGACGCGGCGCCCTCGCTGGCCGAGGCGCTGGCCGGCGGCCTGCTCCCGGACCACCAGGCCTGCCAGGACTTCTACCGCACCCTGCGGACCGGCTGAGCCGGCGCCCCGTCCGACGCGCACCCCGTGACCGCACCGGTCGCGGGGTGTCGTGTTTGCGGCGTTCGGCCGAAGGGTCCGTTCAGCGCCGGTCAGTATGATGACCCCGCCGGAGGACCTCCTTCGGCTGCCCCTCTACCAGCGGATGTGCCTGAGACCATGACCACACTGGATGTGCTGCTCCCGTACTACGGCGATGTCGCGCTGATGAAGGCGGCGGTCCGCAGCGTGCTCGCGCAGACCGACGAGGACTGGCGCCTGACCGTCGTGGACGACGGCAAGGAGCCCGGTGTCCCGGAGTGGTTCGCGGAGCTGGGCGACCCGCGGGTGCGGTACTTCCGCAACGAGCGGAACCTCGGCGTGACCGGCAACTACCGCAAGTGCCTGGGGCTCGCCGAGCACGAGCACATGGTCTTCATGGGCACCGACGACATCATGCTGCCCAACTACGTGGCCACGGTCCGGGCCTGCCTGGCCGAGCACCCGGGCGCCGCGATCGTCCAGCCCGGTGTCGAGGTGATCGACAGCACCGGCAAGCCGGGCACCACCCTGGCGGACGAGGCCAAGCGGCGGCTGTACGCGCCCAAGCTGCGGGGCCGCACGGTGATGGGCGGGGAGGAGCTGGCGACCAGCCTGCTCAAGGGCAACTGGCTGTACTTCCCGTCGCTGTGCTGGCGCACCGAGGCCGTCCGGGCCATGGGCTTCCGCGACGACGTCGAGATCATCCAGGACCTGGCGCTGGTGATCGACCTGCTGCAGGCCGGCGAGCAGGTCGTGATCGACGACACCCGCTGCTTCCAGTACCGCCGGCACAACGTCAGCGTCTCGGCCACCTCGGCCTTCTCCGGCGCCCGCTTCGCCGAGGCCCGCCGCTACTTCCTCGACGTGGCGGACCGGCTGGACCAGCAGGGCTGGCACCGGGCGGCGAAGGCCTCCCGGCTGCACCTCTCCGCCCGGATCCACGCCCTCACCCTGGTGCCCGGCGCGATCCGCGCCAAGCAGTGGGACGGGGCCAAGGCCCTGGTCCGCAACGCCACCTCCACCGCCGCCCAGCCCCGCTGAGCCCTCGCGCCCTAGGAGCAACCCCGCAATGTCCGCACCTCACGCGGCACCGGCCCGCGTCGCCGTCCTGGGTGGTACCGGCTTCATCGGACGGGTGCTCGTCGGCCGCCTGGTGGAGCAGGGCCACGAGGTCCTCTCGCTCGCCCGCACCGAGCCCGCCGTCCCCGTCCCGGGCCGCTTCGCCCGGGTGGACCTGAGCTCGACGGCCCCGGCCGAACTCGCCGCCCTGCTCGACCGCGAGCGGATCGACGCCGTGGTCAACGCGGCCGGCGGCATGTGGGGCCTGAACGACGAGCAGATGTACGAGGCCAACGTCGTGCTGGTCGACCGGCTGGTCGAGGCCGTCGGCGCGATGGCCTCCCCGGCCCGGCTGATCCACCTCGGCACCGTCCACGAGTACGGCATGGCGCCGATCGGCGTCAGCCAGCACGAGGACGACTCCCCGGCCCCGGTCATGGAGTACGGCAAGCTCAAGCTCGCCGCCAGCGAGTCCGTGGTCCGCGCGGTCGCCGCCGGCCGGGTCGACGCGGTGGTGCTGCGGCTGGGCAACGTGGTCGGCGCCGGGCAGCCGGGGCACAGCCTGCTCGGCGTGATGGCCGGCAAGCTGGACGCGGCCCGCCTCGACGGGTCGACCGCCCAGCTGTCGCTCGCCCCGCTCACCGCGCAGCGCGACTTCGTGGACCTCACCGACACCGTGGACGCCGTGCTGGCCGCCATCGCCACGCGGACCACCGTCGCTGTGATCAACATCGGCACCGGCTCCGCCAGCGCGGCCCGGCTGCTGGTCGAGCTGCTGATCGAGGAGAGCGGGGTGCCCACCGAGATCACCGAGGTGCCGGCGCCCGAGGGCAGCGGCCCGGAGACCGAATGGCAGCAGCTCGACGTCACGCTGGCCGCCGAGCAGCTCGGCTGGGCGCCCCGCCGCACGCTGCGCGAGGCCGTCGCCGACCTGTGGCGCGCGCAGCTCGGTTCCTCGGCCGGATAGCCGCCCTGCCGGGCCGCCCTGCGGGGTGGCCCGGCCCGGCGCCCCGAGCGGGCCGGCACCGGCCCGCGCCGCCCCCGTCCCCCGATCCGAGGCCCGATTGCGACTCGCCGGACTGCTCCGCTCCCGAGGAACGCTCGCGGACCTGCTGTCCCCGCGCTCCGACAGCTTCGGCTTCCTGCGGCTGGCGCTGGCGGTCACGGTCGTCGTCTCGCACGTCTACCCGCTCGCGTACGGGCGGCTCGACCCGCTCTGGCAGCGCAGCGGTCAGCAGACCGACCTCGGCAAGCTGGCCGTGCTCGGCTTCTTCGTCCTGTCGGGCTACCTGATCACCGGCAGCGCCCGGCGCACCCGCCCCGGCCGCTACGTGTGGCACCGGGCCCTGCGGATCCTCCCGGGCCTGTGCGGATCGCTGCTGGTCTCCACCCTCGTCCTGATGCCGCTGGTCCGCTGGCACCAGCACGGCAGCCTGGCCGGCTTCTGGACCGGCACCTGGGGCCCCTTCCAGTACCTCGGCAGCGCCTGGGACAGCCCGATGCGCGGCGGCTGGGACGTCTCCGGGGTGATCGCGGAGGGCATCCGCCGGGGCACCAACTTCGACGGCAGCGTCAACGGCGCGCTGTGGTCGCTCAAGTACGAGCTGCTCTGCTACCTGCTGGCCGGTCTCGCCGCCCTCGCCGGGGTGCTCGGCCGGGGCCGGCGGCTGGTGCCGCTCACCGCCGCCGCCCTGCTGGCCCTGGTCACCACCGACTGGTTCGACGCGCCGGGGCCGCGCGGCATGCCGGGCGACCTGACCACGCATCTGGACCTGCCGCTGGCCGGTGAGCTGTCCCTGCACTACCTGGTCCACCTCGGCCTGGTGTTCCTGCTCGGCGCCACCCTGCGGCTCTACCGGGAGCGCGTCCCGGTGCACGACGGGCTCGCGGTGCTGGCCGCCGTCACCCTGCTCGCCACCCTGCGCTGGGGCGCGCTGCCGGTCCTCGGCTACCCGGCACTGGCCTACCTGCTGCTCTGGCTCGCCGTGCGGCTCCCCCGCCCCTGCCGGGCCGTCGGCCGCGACCGCGACCTGTCGTACGGGATCTACATCTACGGCTTCACGGTGGAACAGGTGCTGGCCGCCTACGGGCTCGCGCGGCTCGGCCCGGCGGGCTTCCTCGCTGCCGCGCTGGCCGCGACGACCGCGCTCGCGGCCTTCTCCTGGTACGCCGTCGAGGCCCCGGCGCTGCGGCTCAAGGACCGGCTCCCGCCCGCCGTCCTGCGCCGGCAGGCCCGCCGCCCGGACCCCGGCCGGGCGGCCGGGACCTGAGCGGCGGCGCCCGTCAGCGCTTGATCGGGGCGTCCACCACCGTGACGGTCTTGCCCGGCAGCGCGGCCAGGTCGTGCCGCAGGTCGTTCGCGGTCTGCGGGTCGGACACCAGCAGGGTCACCTTCTGGTCCGGGATGCCGGCCAGCACCGTCTTGAGCGAGCGCAAGGAGTTGGTGTACTGCTGCGGGTTGACCGGCCCGCCGCCGATGACGACGTTCATCAGCTCGGGGAAGCCGGCCGCGAGCCCGGCCCGGTGGATCAGCGAGGAGGCCAGGAAGCTGGTGCGCCAGTTCACGTAGCCGTCGTTGGCGTACAGCGTCAGCACCGGGACGGTGCGGTCGATCCTCGGCAGGTCGCGCTCGACCAGCGGGATCACCACCGGCGCGAGTTCCTTGCCGTTGGCCTTGCTGTAGTGCACCAGCGGGGTGCCCTGCCAGGCCGTCGGCTGGCCACCCACCGAGGGGACCCCCCACTGGACGCCCGCGAACAGGCTCAGCGCGGCGGCCGAGACCGCCACCGCCACGACGCCCTCGGTCCACCAGCGCCGCCGCAGCACCTTGGCCGCCGGCCCCATCGGCCGCAGCACGCTGCCCAGCAGTCCCAGCGTGCTCAGGGCGATCACGAAACCGCCGTTGGCCAGCTTCTCGAAGTAGTACGAGAGCTTGCCGATCTGGTGCATCTGCCAGTAGCCGAAGCCGCCGAGGATCAGGGTGGACACCGCCAGGACGACCAGCACCGCCCGGGCCACCGGGGTGCGCCGGTTGCGCGGCAGCAGGGCGACCGCGGCCACCAGCAGCGCGACGCCCAGCAGCACCGAGCGGTCCAGCGGGAGCTGCCAGCCGAACGCGTTGGCCTGGGCCTCCATGTTCAGCTTGGACCTGGTCGAGATCGCGCTCGGCACCACCGCGATCAGGCAGCCCGCCAACTGGACCGCGTACAGCGGCCAACGCCGGCCGCGCTGCCGGCGGCGGTGGACCACCGCGCCGCCGACCATGGCCAGGCCCAGGAAGGCGGCCAGGATGTTGTACGAGAACGCGACCGTGATCATGCCGGCCGCCGTGGCCAGGGCGTACGTCCCGAGGTCCATCGCCGGCCGGATCACCAGCGCGACCGTGACCACCAGGAAGATCAGCGCGAAGATCTGCGAGTCGAAGCAGTACTCGACCATCGAGCCGAGGCCGCTGGCCACCGCGAGGGCACCGACCGTGGTGCACACGGCGGCGGTGCGCCAGCCGGTCAGCCGGGGCCCGCCGATCCAGCGCGCGGCCCAGACGATCATGCCGCAGAGGATGGCGAACGCCGCTATCACGTAGAGCGCGTAGCGGTTGTAGGCCGCCACCGGGTCACCGGTCGACGTGGTCGAGCGCACGAAGATGTCGAACCAGGCCCACAGGTAGTGCGAGCCCAGCGGGTAGACGGCCTCGGTCGGGGTGCTCACCAGCACCCGGGCCTGGTCCTGGTCCAGGAAGAGGAAACCGCCGAGCCGGTGGATCGCGTCGAAGATGGAGAAGTGGGTGATCCGGTCCTCGACCGACAGGGAGACCGGCAACCGGCCGACCACCGAGTGCCCGATGAGCGGGTGGTGCACGTAGTGCCAGACCGCGGCGGCGGTACCGACCACCAGCAGGTCCGAGGTGCGCAGCCGCAGCGGCAGCCGGGGAACCCGGCGCGCGGTCCACGCCCCCACACTGATCACCGAGAGGATCACACCGGCGCTCGGCACCGGCTCCATCCCCCACGGCCAGAAGGAGGTGATCAGCCCCATCGCCAGCACGCCGCCGCAGAGCACCACGGTCGCCACCACCAGCCGGTCCAGCAGCACCCCGCCGACCCGCAGCACGGAGGCCACCGCCAGCAGGAACACCGGCAGCAGGACGACCGTCAGGTTCAGCGCGCCCAGCACCGCGGGCAGCGCCCAGGAGACCACGAGCGCTCCGGCGAGGACGTCCCAGCGCCGGCGGGGCGGGCCCGTCCGGTCACCGGACCGGGACGCCGCGGAGCTGCTCAGGCGCGCACGGATCCCCGCCAGTTGGGCTGTCATCTCGCAGGGTCTCCTCAGGTCTGCTCGCGGACCGGGCTCCGCGCAGGGGTGATTCGGGGCGGAATCCCGCCGGCATCGCGTCCCGCGGGAGGAATCGCCGCTCCGCCGAATCGACGGCGGCCATGCTACTGCACGGCCGCCGCCCGGCCGCGGGCACCTGGACTCCGACGGGTCAGCGGGACCTGAACACCCACACCCGCATCAGCAGGAACCGGCACAGCGTGGCCAGGCCGTTCGCCACGACGAGACCGGCCACCTCGACCACCTTGGAGGCGTCCGGCACCGTCCGGTGCAGCAGCGCCAGCACCCCGGCACTGAGCCCGAGCCCGATCACGAAGGCGACACCACCCTGCGCCTGGTGGCGCAGCGCGCCCTTGGACCCGGTGATGCCGAAGGTGAACCGGCGGTTGGCCGCGGTGTTGGCCACCGCGCTCACCAGCAGGGCGATCAGGTTGCCGGCCTGCGGGCCGACCACCTGGCGCGCGGCCACGTAGAGCAGCAGGTAGAACAGCGTGCTCAGCACGCCGATGACCAGGAACGCCGGCAGCTGGCGCCGCGTGCCGCCGGCCGACGGCGGGCCCGGGTCGGCCTGCTGCGCCGCGGTCGGTTCTTCGGTGCTCACCATCTGGGATCCCACGCTCTGTCCATGTCGGGTCGGTCGGGTCGGTCTGGTCGGTCGGGTCTGACGGGTCTGACGGGTCGGCCGGTTCGGTCTGCCGGGTCCGCCGGAGCGGCGGGGCCGGTCAGCGGAGCTCGTAGACGGCCACCCGGCCGTTGTCGTAGCGCCGCTCGGCGAGGCCGGCCAGCGCGGGCGACTCGGGGCCGATCCTGCGGTCGACCACCAGGTAGCGGACGTGGTGCCGCTCGTGCAGCACGCGCAGCACGTCCGCCGTCGGGTGGTAGACCGCGTCCTCGTTGAGCTGGAGCAGCGGCTGGTCCCAGAAGGTGGCGGACTGGTCCGAGACCAGCCGGGGCGCGTACGCCCAGCCCTCGACCAGCACCGAACGCTCGGAGTACCCGCTGAGCCAGAAGGAGAGCGCGTTCGGGCAGGACTCGCCGGGGACCGCCCAGTCGTCGACGGACCGGCAGTGGCTGTTGGTGGCCAGCACGTCCGAGGGCGCGCTGTGCGACCGGACCCACCGGGCGGCCTCGACCTGGCTGCCCGGCAGCGGCCACGCGCCCGGCCAGTCGAACTGGCGCGCCTGCGCCACGTCCAGCAGCAGGGTCGGTCCGCCCGCCAGCAGGACCGCCGTGAGCAGCACCACCCCACCGCGCCCGCGCAGCCCGCGGACGGCGCGGCCGGCCGCCCACCACAGCACGCCGCCGACCGCGGCGATCGCGGCCAGGGCTGCCGCGGCCGCCAGCGCCGGCAGGATCGGGGCGTAGGACGGCGGCTGCGCGCCGTCCTGGAAGCGCGCCAGCACCCAGCCGGCCCAGCGGGCCGAGTAACGGTGGACGGCCCAGGTCAGCACGGCCACGAAGACCACCGAACCGACCGCCAGCAGGGCCTTCGCCCGGGTGGAGAGCCGGGCGCGCTCGAAGACCTCGCAGTAGCCCCAGACCGACAGCAGCACCCCGAACGGAAGCCCGGCGATGGTGAAGTAGCTGGAGTTGAAACCGTTCACCACCAGGTACGCGGCCGGGCCGGCCAGCGCACCGCCGAGCAGGAACCACTGGACCGGCTCCAGCCGCAGCCGGCGCCGCCAGATCAGCGGGATCGCGCCGGCCATCCGCAGCTGGTGGTTGAGCGCGAACGCGGCCAGCGTCGCGGCGACGACGGCGCCCTGCGCCAGCGAGTCCCGGCTCCCCGCGGGGTCCTGCCAGTACCGGCTGACGTTGCCGAACGGGACGACCTCCAGGCCGTAGCTCTCGAACCGGAACAGCACCGCGGTGGCGAACAGCTGCGCCCCGCCGAGGATCGCGCCCAGGCCGACGATCGTCCAGGGGATCCGCCGGGTGAGGACCAGCACCAGCAGCCCGGCCGCGGCCAGCGCGGCCACGGTGACCGGCAGCGAGCTGGCCTTGGCCGCGCTGGAGGCCACCGCGAACATCGCCGCCAGGACGAACGCGCCGCGGCCCAGCGGCGGCACGCCGGCACCGGCCGGGTCGGCGCCGGCCGGGTCGGCGCCGCGCCGGCGCAGGAGATCGCCGACCACGCCGATCAAGGCCATCAGCAGCGGCTGGCTGTAGGTCAGCGACAGGCTCGCCCAGGACATCAGCGGGACCGCGGGCGCCCCGAAGGTCCAGCTGAAGACGTCGTTCGGGTAGATCGCGTTGAACTCACCGATGCCGAAGACCAGCAGCGCGGCGGCCGGACCGGCCCAGGCGCGACCGGTGAGCCGACCGGCCACCACCGCGGTGATCACCATCGCGAGCGCGCACAGCGCCGGGACCATCAGCCGCATCTGGACCACCGGCAGGTCGATGTGTCCGACCATGCTGGTCATCGCCATGTGGACGAAGGTGAACCAGTGGTAGTGCAGCGGCTCGCCGGCGGCCTGCGGGAAGGTCAGCGGGAAGTCGTGCTTGGCGTTGCCGGCCAGCGACAGCAGGTACGGCAGGTCGATGTACTGCCGGGTGGCGTCCCCGGTCGGCAGGACCGGGTTCTTGCGCAGGAACACCTCGTACAGGTACGCGCTGGTGACGGCGACCGTCCCGGCCACCGCCCAGGACCAGCCGAGCGACGGGCGCGTGTAGCCGCGCGGGGCCCAGTGCCGCCGCAGCGCCGGCACCGCCGCGAACGGGACGACCACCAGCAGCGGCCAGGCGATCGCCGCGCCCTGCAGGCCGAGCGGCATCAGTACCGCCCAGGCGGCCAGCTCCAGCACCAGGCCGGTGACCGCGCCGAAGGCGAGGTCCTCGACCAGGGTGTGCGGGCGCCGGCGCAGCGCGCGGAAGACCAGCGTGCCGGGGAGGAGCACGCCCCACAGCACGTACCCGGTGTAGCGGGCGATGTCGCCCGGCGAGGTGTCGGCCGCCAGCAGCAGCGCCACCAGGAAGAGGTAGGCGGCCGCCGCCGGCAGGTAGCGCCACGGCGTCCCCGCCGGCCGGCCGCCGCGGCCACGCTGCTGCGCCGCCCGGTCCGCCGGGGTGCCCGTCGACGGAGTGGTCCGGTCAGTGCTGCCCATCGTGTGGATCTCCCCGTGCGTTCCGGCCTCGAACGGCGCGCCCGCCCGTGCGGCCGCGTCCCGTCGACGGCGGCCGGCCGCCGACGGGATTGTCAGGATGTCAGGCCACGTACTGCGGAGCCGTGGAAGGCGCGACCGTGTTGCGCTCGTCGGCCGAGTCGTAGCCGACGAAGTAGGCCGGCCGGGCCTGGGCCGCGGAGTAGATCCGGCCCACGTACTCGCCGAGCAGGCCGATGCAGATCAGCTGCACGCCGCCGAGGAAGAGCATCGCGATGAACAGCGAGGCCCAGCCCGGGACGGTGGCGCCGGCGACGTACTGCACGGTGGTGTACACGGCCAGCACGAAGCAGATCAGGAAGCTGCCCGCGCCCAGCCAGGTGGCGAGCCGCAGCGGGGCCGCGGAGAAGTTGGTGATGCTGTCGAGCGCCAGTCGGAGCATCTTCGACAGCGGGTACTTGGTGCTGCCGGCGACCCGCTCCTCGCGGTCGTAGACCACCTCGCCGCTGCTGAAACCGAGCCACGGCACCAGCAGCCGGTACACCGGCTGGTGCTCGGGCAGGGACTTCAGCGCGTCCACCGCGGCCCGGCTGAGCAGCCGGAAGTCGCCCGCGTGCGCCGGCATCTTCTTGCCGACGAGCTTGCGCATCAGCCAGTAGTAGCCGCCGGCGGTGCGGCGCTTGAAGAAGGTGTCGGTGTTGCGGTCGCCGCGCACGCCGTAGACGATGTCCAGCCCCTGCTCGCGGGCGAGCGAGAGCATCTCCGGGATCTTCTCCGGCGGGTCCTGGAGGTCGGCGTCGATGCTGACGACGTACTGGCCGAAGGCCCGGTGGATGCCGGCGGTCAGCGCGGCCTGGTGGCCGGAGTTGCGGGCGAAGCGGACGATCCGCAGCTCGGGCCACTCCTGCCGGAGCTTGTGCATGATCTGCGGCGTGGCATCGGTGCTGCCGTCGTCGATGCCGACGACCTCATAGGTGATGTCCAGCGAGTCCAGGATCGGACGCAGCCGCTGCACCGTCAGGGGCAGGGCCTCCTGCTCGTTGTATATGGGGATCACGACCGACAACAGCGGCGCGGGCGGAACGGCCGCCTGGTCTGCCGTGACTGCTGCGTTGTGCATCGTTGTTCGCCTGTCCCTATGTGTCGGAGAGCGTTCGACCGTGCTCGGGAGGTTCCGTACCGGGCCGGTGGCTCCGGTTCACTGCAAACGGCCGGCGGGCGGCCACCCCGGCCGGTGGGCGACGGGCGGGTCTCGGCGCCGCCGCCTGCGGTTCACGGCAGGGACGGGCACGGACCGCCAGGCTAGCAGTTGGATCACGACGGGGCTTTCCCGGCGGGACGGCCCCACGGCGGCCGCCCGGGCGGGGCGGCGGGCCCGGCCGGGCGCGCCGCGCCACGGTGCCGGTCCGCCCGTCCCCGCGGGGTCAGCCCCTGATCTGCGGCGGCTCCGCGGACCTGTTGCGCAGGGTCGCCATCGAGCCGTCCAGTGCCTTCTTCATCACCTTGGAGAGCGGCCGTTCGACCAGACGGTGGATCAGCCAGGCCGTGGTCAGGGCCGCGACCAGCGCCACCGCGAGCGCCGCGCGGACGCCCAGGCCGCGGGTCTGCAGGAAGTGGATCAGCGTCCACCCGGCCTCCTGGTGGATCAGGTACAGCGGGTAGGTGAGCGCGCCCGCGACCGTCAGCCACTTCCAGTTGGCCCAGTTGAACAGGCCGAGCGCGGCGGCGAGCACCATCGCGAAGGCGAGCGTGACGCAGGCCGCCATCACCTTCCAGGACAGCGGGTGGCCCAGCACGTTCACGTAGATGCCCTGGATCGACGACAACCGGGTGAGGGCCAGCAACCAGGAGAAGCCGACGATCCCCCAGAGCAGCAGGTTCTGGCCGAAGCGGTACATCAGGAACATGCCGATGCCGGCGATGAAGAACGGCGACTCGTCCGGCATGGCGAGCGTGGTCAGCAGCGGGATGCCCGCCTGCGGGGCGAGCACGGCCAGGATGGTCCAGATCCCGCAGAAGGCGACCACCTTGCGGTAGGTCAACCCGGTCGCCACCACGATGGCGAAGATCAGGTAGAAGCGCATCTCGACCCAGAGGGTCCAGTAGACGCCGTCGACGTGCCGCATCCCGAGCGGCGTCTGGAGCATCGTCAGGTTGCCCAGGACCGTCTTGACGTTGAGCCCGTCCGCCGCGCCCCAGCGGGCGAACTGCTTGAAGTTCAGCACCACCAGGGTGGTCAGGGCGATGCCCGCCCAGTACGCGGGGTACAGCCGCACCACCCGGGACACGAAGAACTCGCCCGAGCGCTTGCCCCAGCAGCTCATGCAGATCACGAAGCCGCTGATGAGGAAGAACAGCTCGACGCCGAGCCAGCCGTAGGAGGCAACCCGGTTCAGCGTGGGCAGCACCTGCTTGGGGGTGTCGCCCTCCCAGACTCCCGCGATGCCGACGTACGCGGTCCAGTGGAAGGACATCACGCTCAGCGCGGCGAGCAGTCGCATCCCGTCCAGCGCGTACAGCCGCGGACGCCGACCCGAGCCCTCGGCCTTCCCCTTGCGGGCCGCCTGCCGGCGCCGTGCGAGCCAGGCCTTGGGCATGGCGGGGGCATTGGGGGCATAGGTCATGTCGGCAGCGCTTTCGGCGAGTGGGCTGAGAGCCTCGGTCGGCCCTCGCGCCGGGCGAAGGCTCAGGGGCACAGCCTAGCTGCCCCCCTGCGGCGGAACCCGTGGTGGGCCGGGGTATCGAACGGCGCCGCACATGCCGAGGGCCTCGGGCCCGTCCTGGTGGACGGACCCGAGGCCCTCGAACCGCACAGTGCGGGCGAACCCGCTCGGTACGGGCAGGTCAGATCGTCAATTACTTGATGATCTTGGTGACCTGGCCGGCGCCGACGGTCCGGCCACCCTCACGGATGGCGAACTTCAGGCCCTCCTCCATGGCGATCGGCTGGATCAGCGCGACCGTCATGGCGGTGTTGTCGCCCGGCATGACCATCTCGGTGCCCTCGGGGAGGGTCACGACGCCGGTCACGTCCGTGGTACGGAAGTAGAACTGCGGGCGGTAGTTGTTGAAGAACGGGGTGTGACGGCCACCCTCGTCCTTCGACAGGATGTAGGACTGGGCCTCGAAGTCGGTGTGCGGCGTGACCGAACCCGGCTTGATGATGACCTGGCCGCGCTCGACGTCCTCGCGCTTGATGCCACGGAGGAGCAGACCGACGTTCTCGCCCGCCTGGCCCTCGTCGAGCAGCTTGCGGAACATCTCGATGCCGGTGACCGTGGTGGTGGTCTTGGTCTCCTTGATGCCGATGATGTCGACAGTCTCGTTGACCTTGAGGACACCACGCTCGATGCGGCCGGTGACGACGGTGCCACGACCGGTGATCGTGAAGACGTCCTCGATCGGCATCAGGAACGGCTGGTCCACGGCACGGGCCGGGGTCGGGATGGCCTCGTCCACGGCCTCCATCAGGCCGAGGAGCTTCTGGCCCCACTCGGCGTCGCCCTCGAGCGCCTTCAGCGCCGAGACGCGCACGACCGGCAGGTCGTCGCCCGGGAACTCGTACTCCGAGAGGAGCTCGCGGACCTCGAGCTCGACGAGCTCCAGGATCTCCTCGTCGTCCACCATGTCGGACTTGTTCAGCGCGACGACGATGTAGGGGACGCCGACCTGGCGGGCCAGGAGGACGTGCTCCTTGGTCTGCGGCATCGGGCCGTCGGTGGCGGCGACGACGAGGATCGCACCGTCCATCTGGGCCGCACCGGTGATCATGTTCTTGATGTAGTCCGCGTGACCCGGGCAGTCAACGTGGGCGTAGTGACGCGCCTCGGTCTGGTACTCGACGTGCGCGATCGAGATGGTGATACCGCGCTGACGCTCCTCCGGGGCCTTGTCGATCTGGTCGAACGGCGTGAAGGGGTTGATCTCCGGGTACGCGTCGTGCAGCACCTTGGTGATGGCCGCGGTAAGGGTCGTCTTACCGTGGTCGATGTGACCGATGGTGCCGATGTTGACGTGGGGCTTCGTCCGCTCGAACTTCGCCTTCGCCACTGCAGTCCTCCTGAGGACAGTTCTGTACGCCGTACGACGTCAGTTGGTCTTTGATCGGGTTGGGTACGGGGCGCTGGGTTGCGCTCCATGCCGTCCCGCGGGTTGGGGCGGAGGGCCCGGGGGGATCTGGGTAGATCCCCCCGGTACACCTCCTAATAGCCTAAGGGGTCCCGAAACGTCCCGATTGCGGGAGGCTCCGGCACGAGCAGGGAACCGGTGCGAACCGGTCCTTACTCGCCCTTGGCCTTGGCGATGATGTCGTCCGCCACGTTCCGCGGAACCTCGGCGTACGAGTCGAACTGCATCGAGTAGCTTGCGCGACCAGAGGTCTTGCTGCGCAGGTCACCGACGTAGCCGAACATCTCGGAGAGCGGCACAAGCGCCTTGACGACGCGAGCACCGTGACGCTCCTCCATGGCCCGGATCTGGCCACGGCGGGAGTTGATGTCGCCGATCACATCGCCCATGTAGTCCTCGGGCGTGGTGACCTCGACGGCCATCATCGGCTCGAGCAGGGCGGGGGACGCCTTGCGGGCGCCCTCCTTGAAGGCCATCGAGCCGGCGATCTTGAACGCGAGCTCGGAGGAGTCGACGTCGTGCGAGGCACCGTCGAGCAGCGTCACGCGGACACCCTGCAGGGCGTAACCCGCGAGGACACCGAACTCCATGGCCTCCTGGCAACCGGCGTCGACCGAAGGGATGTACTCCTTCGGCACGCGGCCACCGGTGACCTTGTTCACGAACTCGTAGCCCTCGCCGGACTCGAGCGGCTCGATCGCGATCTGGATCTTCGCGAACTGGCCGGAACCACCGGTCTGCTTCTTGTGCGTGTAGTCGATACGCTCGACGGCCTTGCGGATCGTCTCGCGGTACGCGACCTGCGGCTTGCCGACGTTGGCCTCGACCTTGAACTCACGCTTCATACGGTCGACCAGCACCTCGAGGTGCAGCTCGCCCATACCCGCGATGATGGTCTGGCCGGTCTCCTCGTCGGTGTTGACCTGGAAGGACGGGTCCTCCTCGGCCAGCCGCTGGATCGCGGTGCCCAGACGCTCCTGGTCGCCCTTCGACTTCGGCTCGATCGCGACGCGGATGACCGGGGCCGGGAAGTCCATGGACTCCAGGATGACCGGCTGCTTCTCGTCGGACAGGGTCTCGCCGGTGGTGGTCTGCTTGAGACCCATGACGGCGACGATGTCGCCGGCGCCCACCGAGTCGATCTCCTCACGCTTGTTCGCGTGCATCCGGTAGATCTTGCCGATGCGCTCCTTGCGGCCCTTCACCGAGTTGAGGACGGCGGTGCCGGCCTCGAGACGCCCGGAGTAGACGCGGACGAAGGTGAGCTTGCCCAGGTGCGGGTCGGACATGATCTTGAACGCAAGCGCGGCGAGCGGCTCGTCGTCCGAAGCCTGGCGGACGATCTTCTCTTCGTCGTTGCCCGGCTTGGTGCCCTCGATGCCCTCGATGTCGAGCGGCGACGGCAGGTACTTCACGACCGCGTCGAGCAGGGGCTGGACGCCCTTGTTCTTGAACGCGGAGCCGCAGAAGATCGGCGTGAAGGACGAGTCCAGGGTGCCCTTGCGGATCGCGGCGACCAGCAGCTCCTCGGGGATGTCCTCGCCCTCGAGGGCGAGCTCCATCACCTCGTCGCTGACGTTCGACACGGTGTCCAGCAGCGCCTCGCGGTACTCGGCGGCCTTCTCGGCGAGGTCGGCCGGGATGTCGACGGTGTCGTACATCTCGCCCTTGGTCGCCTCGGGCGACCAGACCAGCGCCTTCATCTTGACCAGGTCGACGACGCCGACGAAGTCGGCCTCGGCACCGATCGGGAGCTGCATGACCAGCGGGGTGGCGCCGAGGCGGTCCACGATGGTCTGGACGCAGAAGTAGAAGTCCGCGCCCGTGCGGTCCAGCTTGTTGATGAAGCAGATGCGCGGGACGCCGTAGCGGTCAGCCTGCCGCCACACGGTCTCGGACTGGGGCTCGACACCGGCGACGCCGTCGAACACCGTCACGCCACCGTCGAGCACGCGCAGCGAACGCTCCACCTCGACGGTGAAGTCGACGTGGCCCGGGGTGTCGATGATGTTGATGGTGTTGTCGACGTCGTCGAGCGTCCAGTGGCAGGTCGTCGCGGCCGACGTGATCGTGATGCCGCGCTCCTGCTCCTGCTCCATCCAGTCCATGGTGGCAGCGCCATCGTGGACCTCACCGATCTTGTACGAGACACCGGTGTAGAACAGGATCCGCTCGGTGGTGGTGGTCTTGCCCGCGTCGATGTGCGCCATGATCCCGATGTTGCGGACCTTGGCGAGGTCAAGGGAGGTTGCAGCCATGGTGGCTCGTTCTCTCTCTGTCTAGTGACGGGGTTCGGACTACCAGCGGTAGTGCGCGAAGGCCTTGTTGGACTCGGCCATCTTGTGCGTGTCCTCGCGACGCTTCACGGAAGCGCCCAGGCCGTTGCTGGCGTCGAGGATCTCGTTGAGCAGACGCTCGGTCATGGTCTTCTCGCGACGGGCGCGGGAGTAACCGACCAGCCAGCGCAGCGCCAGGGTGTTGGCGCGGCCCGGGCGGACCTCGACCGGCACCTGGTAGGTGGCGCCACCGACGCGGCGGGACTTGACCTCAAGGGTCGGCTTGACGTTCTCCAGCGCGCGCTTGAGCGCGATCACCGGGTCGGCGCCGGTCTTCTCACGGACGCCCTCGAGGGCGCCGTAGACGATCCGCTCGGCGGTGGAGCGCTTGCCGTGCAGCAGGATCTTGTTGACCAGCGAAGTCACCAGCGGGGAGCCGTAAACCGGGTCGATGATGACCGGGCGCTTCGGGGCGGGGCCCTTACGAGGCATTCTTACTTCTCCTTCTTGGCGCCGTAGCGGCTGCGAGCCTGCTTGCGGTTCTTGACACCCTGGGTGTCGAGGGAACCGCGGATGATCTTGTAGCGGACACCAGGAAGGTCCTTCACACGACCACCGCGCACCAGCACGATGGAGTGCTCCTGCAGGTTGTGGCCCTCGCCCGGGATGTAAGCGGTGACCTCGATCCCGCTGGTGAGGCGCACACGGGCGACCTTACGAAGCGCCGAGTTCGGCTTCTTCGGGGTGGTCGTGTACACACGCGTGCAGACCCCACGGCGCTGCGGGGAACCCTTCAGCGCGGGAGTCTTGTTCTTCTCGACCTTGTCCTGCCGGCCCTTTCGGACCAGCTGCTGGATCGTAGGCACCGTTTCTCCGTTTTCTGTGTGCCAAGGCTGGGTGTAACTAACCTGCGGTGTTCCCTCCACTCACCGACCCACGCGGTCGGGTGTGTTGGGCCTCTTCGGGGGAAGAATCGCGGAATCCCATGAGCTCGTGTGCAGCGACCACGCGGGCGGAGCGGGTGAACCACTCCGCAACGGCGACCGGTCTGCTGGCACGCACAAGGACCCGGGCACACCCCAGGCACAAGGTCAGAGCGTACCTAGCGCATCGGCGGCGGTCAAAACAAATGCATCGTCGCAGGTCGCGCCCACCATGGTGGGCGGAGCCCGCGGAGCACCCCGGGGACGGGCCGCACTACCACAGATCCGGACCGGCCGCACGCCGGGGGCGGGGCGGGTCGGCCGGATCACACCGTCCGGCGGGCGCGGCCGTCAGGAGACCGCGCTGCCGAGCACGCCGAGCAGCAGGAGCAGCCCCCATCCGGCGGTGCACAGCCAGCCGATCACCAGGCCGGCGCCGGCCATCCCGTCGCCCTCCTCGCCCGACCTGCGGATCTGCGCCCTGGCCAGGTGGCCGGTGATCACCGCGGGCACCGCGGTGCTGCCGAACGACACCAGGCAGAACAGCCCGAGCACCAGCGAGGTGACCGCCAGCCGGTTGGTCGCCGGCCGCGGCGGCGGGGGCGGCGGCAGGAAGGTCTGCGGCACCGGCTGCGCCTGCGGGGTGACGAACGGCACCGGCATCGGCCCGGCCGGCAGGTCCGCCACCAGCTGGCTGAGCTGACCGTACGTCTGCGCGCGGTGGACGGCGTCGAAGCGCTGGGAGTACTCCTCGGCGGACAGCCGGCCCTCCGCGTAGGCGGCCTTGAGCACGTCGACGGTGCGCTCCCGGTCCGCGTGCGAGGCGCGCATCGCGGCCTGCAGGGCGGCCTGCGAGGCGACCGGCTGGACGGGGGCCTGGTAGACGACCGGCGGCGGCTGCTGCTGGTACGGCGCCGGGTACTGCGGCGGCGGACCGAACTGCCCGTACGTCGGGGCCTGCGCCTGCTTCGGCTGCTGCCACCACGGCTGTCCGGCCATCCGGGCCACCTCCCCAAGCACGGCGCGCACGTGCGCCCACCCGTCGCGCGGCGATCGCGCTCCCTCAGCATGCAGGACGATCGGCGGGCCCAACTAGTTCGCCGCCGCGCCGTGGTTCGCACCGGCGGCCCCCGCCGGGTGGGGGCTGCCGCGGGCCGACGGTCGGTGAGAAGGTGGGGGCACCGCGCCGCCCGTGGGGCGGAACCCGTCCCAGGAGGAGAGAGACCGCCCATGCAGGCGCCGTCCGCACCGCCGTCCGTCGCCGTCAGTCTGCAGGGCCTGTGGAAGAGGTTCGGCGAGCAGACCGCCGTGGCGGGCCTGACCCTCGATCTGCCGGCCGGCTCGTTCGTCGGTCTGGTCGGTCCGAACGGGGCCGGCAAGACGACCACGCTGTCGATGGCCACCGGACTGCTGCGCCCCGACCAGGGCACCGTGCTGATCCACGGCGCGGACGTGTGGCGCGATCCGGTCGCGACCAAGGCCCGGATCGGCATCCTGCCGGAGGGGCTGCGGATGTTCGAGCGGCTCAGCGGCCGGGAGCTGCTGCAGTACAACGGACGGCTGCGCGGCCTGCCCGCGGCCGAGGTCGACCGGCGGGCCGAGGACCTGCTGACCGTGCTCGACCTGGCGGCGGCCGGCGACAAGCTGGTGGCCGACTACTCGACCGGCATGCGCAAGAAGATCGGCCTGGCCGCCGCGCTGCTGCACAACCCCGACGTGCTCTTCCTGGACGAGCCGTTCGAGGGGGTCGACCCGGTCTCCGCGCAGACCATCCGCGGCGTGCTCGGCCGGTACGCGGCCTCGGGCTCCACGGTGGTCTTCTCCAGCCACGTGATGGAGCTGGTGGAGCAGCTGTGCGACTGGGTGGCGGTGATCAGCGCCGGGCAGGTGATCGCCCAGGGGCCGCTGGACACCGTGCGCGGCGGGCGCTCGCTGCACGCCGCCTTCCTGGAGCTGATCGGCGTCCGCGCGGACGCCGGCGGGCAGCTCGACTGGCTCGGCGGCGCCCGGTGAGCGCGGCGGCGGACGCGGCCCCGGCCGGCGCCGCGGCGGCCGGCACGGCACCGGCGGGCGGCGCCGTGCCGCCGGGCCGCGCGGTGGTGCGCGCGCTGGTCTCGCTCAAGCTCCGGCTGCTCGGCAACGGCCTGCGGCGCAGCCCCGGCCGGCGGGCGGTCTACCTGATCGGCTCGCTGCTGGGGCTGCTGTTCACCGCGCTGGTGGCGGCGGCGGTGGCGTCGCTGCACGGGCACGCGGGCGCGGCGGACGCGGCCGCGCTGCTGGCCGCCGCGCTGACCATCGGCTGGGCCGCGGTGCCGCTGTTCCTGTTCACCGGCGACGAGAGCGCCGACCCGACCCGGCTGACCATGCTGCCGCTGCGGCCCGGGCCGCTGCTGCGCGGTTCGGTGCTGGCCGCCCTGATCGGGCCGGGGCCGGTGCTGTCGCTGCTGCTGCTCGCGGGCGGCGCGGTGGCGGCGGCGGACGGGGCCGGCTCCGTGGTGGTCGCGGTGGTCGGCGTGCCGCTGGCCGCGGTGACCCTGGTGGTGCTCTCCCGGGCGGTCGCGGCCGGCAACGCGCAGCTGCTGTCCAGCCGGCGCGGCAAGGACTTCGCGATCTTCGGCGGGCTGCTGTTCGCGGTGCTGATCCAGGTCGGGAACCTGGTCTTCCAGAGCGCCTTCGGCCGGCCGGGCGCCTCGCTGGACCTCTCGCCGCTGGAGCCGTACGCGGCGGTGCTGCGCTGGATCCCGCCGGTCGCGGCGCTGGACGCGGTGCGCAGCGCGGGCGAGGGCTCGTACCCGGTGGCGGTGGCCCAGCTGGCGCTGACCGCCGGGCTGCTGGCGCTGCTGCTGCGCTGGTGGCACGCCAGCCTGCGGCAGCTGATGGTGACCACGGACGCCTCCACCCTGGTGGCCACCCGCGGGGCGGGCAGCACGCGGGCCTGGGGGCTGCTGCCGGACGGGCGGCCGGGCGCGGTGATGCAGCGGCACCTGCGGTACGCCTGGCGGGAGCCGCGGGCCAAGGCCGCGATCTTCACCAGCGTCGGGATGGCGGTGGTGTTCTGCCTGCTGTCGATCGTCCAGGGCTGGTCCTCGGTGTACGTGGTGGCGCTGGCCGGGCTGATGCTCGGGCTCCAGATGGTGAACCTGTTCGGGATGGACGGTTCGGCGTTCTGGATGGTCGCGGCGAGCCTCGGCACCCGGGCGCAGGCCCGGGACGAGCTGCGCGGGCGGGCATACGCGGTGCTCTCGTACGCGGTGCCGCTGGTGCTGGTGCTCGGGGTGGTGCTGGCCGCGGCCACCGGTCAGTGGGGCTCGCTGGCACCGGCGCTGGGGCTGACCCTGGCTGGTCTGGGCTGCGGGATCGGGCTGGGCGCGCTGCTGAGCGTGCTGGCGCCGTACGCGATGCCGGCCGACGGCAACCCGATGCGGGGCGCGGCGCCCGGGCAGACCGGGGTGGTGCTGCTGAACAGCTTCGGCTCGATGGTCGGGGTGGCGGTGCTGACGCTGCCGGTCGGCGGGCTGCTGCTGTGGCTGCTGGACTCCGGCGGCCCGGCCTGGACGGTGCTGCCGGCGGGCCCGGTGTACGGGGCGCTGGTGGCGGTGGGCGGGCTGCGGTTCGCCGCCGGGCGGCTGCTGGACCGGCTGCCGGAGATCCTGGCCGTGGTGACCGAGCGCTGAACCCGGGCGAAGCCCCGTCCCGGCGGCCGTCGCGCCGCTATCATCCTGCTCGCTGGGGGGCCGGCAGCCGGGCACGCGGCCGGGCTGGGCCACCTCCCGGGGGAGGCCGCGGCCGATGAGGCTGACCGAGTACGGCTGGCTGGACAGCCCCGCCTGGGGTCAGGTGCTGCTGCCGCTGCTGGTGGCGGGGGCGGTGCTGCGGGTGCTGGGCCTCGGGGTGCTGCGCGGCAGCCAGCGCGGCCACCGGTTCCGGCTGGTCGGCCGGGAGCGCCGGCGCGAGATCCGCACCCGGTACGCCGAGGACGCCTCCCGGCGGCAGAGCGCGCTGCGGCAGCTGAACGCCGACTGGCCGCCGCACCGGATCGCGTCGGCGGTGGAGCCGGTGCTCACCGGGCTGGTGTTCGCCGGCGCGGTCGTGCTGGCGCTGGCCGGCGCCTGGGTGCGGCAGCGGACCGGCCTGCTGGGGCCGTCGGACTGGACCGCGTACCGGGAGAGCCCGCCGTGGCCGGCCTCCTCGGCGCTCGCGGCGCTGACCGGCGGTGCGCCGGGCGGCCCGGCGGCGGCGGTGCTGGCGCTGGTGCTGGCGGCGGCGTGGCTGGCGCTGTGGGCGCGGACCAGGTTCCTGGTGCTGTGCTCGCGGATGCCCTCCGGGACCTGGGAGCACTCTGCGGTGCGGCGCTACCTGGTGCCGCTGCTGGCGGGCGCCCTGGTGCTGTCCCTGGCGCTGGTGCCGGTGGCCGTGCTGGCCGCGGCGGCGCTGTGGCAGCTCTGCTCGCTGTTCCAGGCCCGGACGCTGCACCACGCGCCGCCGGTGCGCACCCCTCCCCCGCTGGACGGCGGCCCGGCCGCCGCCAAGGCGCCGCCGGGGGCGACCCGGCGCACCGTCGACGGGATCGGCGAGCGGTTCGAGCAGGCCCGGGCGGCCCGGGCGACGCGGCGGGTGCAGGAGGAGCGCGAGCACCGGGCACGGCTCGCGGCGGCCGAGGCCCGGGCGCAGGTGGACGCCCGGGATGCGGAGATCGCGGCGATGGTGCTGGCGCGCTCGCAGGCGCTGCGCGATCAGGCCCGGGCGGCGGCGGGCCCGGCACCGGCCCCCACCGCGCCGGACCCGACCGCGCGCGACGCTGCCCGCGACGCCCCGGTGCGGGAGGCCACCGCACGCGATCCGGGCCCGCAGGACGACCGGCCGGCCCCCGTGGTGTCCTGCGGGCCGCTGCCGCCGGGCGCGCCCGCCGCCATCGGCTCGTACCGCCTGCTGGGCCTGATCGGCGCGGGCGGCATGGGCACGGTGTACCTGGCCCGGCGGCACGGTTCGGCGACCCAGGTCGCGCTGAAGACCCTGCACGCGGACCTGCTCGGCGACGCCGAACTGCTGCGGCGCTTCGAGAACGAGGCCGCCGTGCTGGCCCAGGTGCCGGAGGCGTACACGGCCAAGGTGCTCGGCAGCGGCGTCGCCGACGGCGTGCCCTACATCGCGATGGAGCTGCTGGACGGCCGGCCGCTCGGCAGCCACCTGCGCGCCCACGGCGCCTTCGGCTCCGGCGAGGCGCTGCGGGCGCTGGCCCTGGCCCTGGCGGTGGCGCTGGACGGGCTGCACGGGCGCGGCCTGGTGCACCGCGACCTGAAGCCGGCCAACATCATGATGACCACCGACGGTCCCAAGCTGCTCGACTTCGGCATCGCCCGGATGATCGACCAGACCCGGATCACCCGCACCGGCGGCAGCATCGGCACCCCCGCGTACATGGCGCCCGAGCAGATCCGGGACGGCGCGATCGGGCCCGCCGCGGACGTCTGGGCCTGGGGCTGCTGCGTGGTCGCGGCCGCGTACGGCAACAGCCCGTTCACCGCCGAGAACCTGTTCGCGATCTACCCGAAGGTGCTGGAGCAGCCGCCCGAGCCGGCCGCGCTCGGCGCCGTCCGGGCGCTCGACCCGGCGCTGGCCGCGGTCGTCGAGCGGGCGCTGGCCAAGGCCCCGGCGGACCGGCCGGCCGACGGCGCGGCCCTGCTCGACCTGCTGCGCCCGGGGGCCGTGCAGGGCGCGATCGGTTCGGAGATCGTGCTGGGCTGGCGGACGCTGCGGCTGTGAGGCGACACCGGGCACGCGGGGTTCCCGGGCGCGCTCGGGCATCATGGCTGGGGTGCCCGGGACCGGGTACGCGGGCGAGCAGAGGCGAAGAGACCGTGGGCAAGCGCAGCAGGGACGAGCAGGGCTCGGCCGCCGGAGGACTGCTGGCGCAGGCCGTGCAGCAGGTGGTGGCGGCGCCCGCGGACCGGCTGGACCACGCGCTGGACGGCGGTGCCTCGCTGCTGGCCGCCTCCGCCGAGCAGTGGCCGCAGGTCAGCCGCGCGGTGCTGGCGCACGCCGAGCAGGCCGTCGGCAGCCGGTGGACGGCGGGCTGGCGGCCGGCCGACCTGGTCCGGGTGGTGCGGCGGGCGCTCGGGCCGGTGCACCTGGCGCTGGCGGTGGACCTGATCGCGGCCGAGGGGCGCCGGCACCCGGCGACCACGCTGGACCGGCGCTGGCAGGAGCAGCTGCGCGAGCTGGCCGCCGAGGCGTGGTGGCCGGGCGACGAGGAGTACCTCGGCGCGTTCGCCGACCGGCACCGGCTGGACCGGTTCGCCCTGGCGACCGCGGTCCTCGAACTGCTGCGGGCCTGGGCGCACCTGCCGCCGATCGCGCCGGTCGGGCCGGTGCCCGGGCGGGCGCCGGTGCGGGCGAGCGGTCCGGTGGCCGGCGAGCCGCGGATGCTCGGGCGGATCCGGGCCCTGCTGGCCAAGGCCGAGTCGACCGAGTACCCGGAGGAGGCCGAGGCGCTGACCGCCAAGGCCCAGCAGCTGATGGCGCAGCACTCGATCGACGAGGCCCTGCTGGCGGCCGGGGCGCCGGGCAAGGACGCCCCGGGGGCGCTGCGGATCGGCGTGGACAACCCGTACGAGAGCCCGAAGGCGATGCTGCTGGACGCCGTCGCGGCGGCCAACCGGGCGCGGGTGGTGTGGGCCAAGGAGTTCGGCTTCTGCACGATCATCGGCTTCGACGCCGACCTGGACGCGGTGGAGCTGCTGTACACCTCGCTGCTGGTGCAGGCGACCTCGGCGATGCACCGGGCGGGCAGCCGCAAGCACCAGGACGGCGCGCCGCGGACCAAGGCGTTCCGGCAGTCCTTCCTGGTGGCGTACGCGGCGCGGATCCGGGAGCGGCTGACGGCCGCCACCGAGCGGACCGTGGAGCAGGCCGCGGCCGGCCGGCACCTGCGCGAGGACGGCAGTTCGGAGCAGCTGGTGCCGGACGAGCGGCTGCTCCCGGCGCTCGCCGCGCGCGAGGCGGCGGTCGACGACACGGTCGGCAAGATGTTCCCGAAACTCACCTCGCAGCGGGTGCGGGTGAGCGATGGTGAGGGCTGGGCGGCCGGGCGGGCCGCCGCGGACCGGGCCGCGCTGCACGGGCGGGCCGGCTCGATCGCGCGCTGAGGCGCGCCGCCGGGCCCCGTACGACAGGACGGCAGGACCGATGGACGGACAAGGGGCGGGTGGGGCGGGTATGACGACGGGTTTCACGGAACGGGTGCGCGGGTCGCTGCTGGGCGGGGCGGTCGGTGACGCGCTCGGCTGGCCGGTGGAGTTCCAGCGGCTGGACCTGATCAGGGAGCGGTTCGGCCCCGCCGGGGTGACCGGCCTGAACGGGTCCGAGGTCACCGACGACACCCAGATGACGCTGTTCACCGCCGAGGGCCTGCTGCGCGGCGGCACCGCGGCCGCGGTGAAGGCGGCCTACCAGCGCTGGCTGCTGACCCAGCGGTTGTCCGGCCCGGAGCGGGAGCCGGACGGCTGGCTGCTCGGCCTGCCGTTCCTGTACGCCTCGCGGGCCCCGGGCAACGCCTGCCTGAGCGGTCTGATCGAGTGGCCGCGCCACGAGCCGGCCGCGCCGTTCGGGCAGGAGGGCCCGATCAACCCGCACTCCAAGGGCTGCGGCACGGTGATGCGCTCGGCGCCGTTCGGGCTGCTCCGGCTGGGGCCGCAGCGGGCGTTCGAACTGGCCGCGGAGTGCGCGCAGTTGACGCACGGACACCCGACCGGGTACCTGGCCGCCGGCGCGTTCGCCGCGCTGCTGGACCGGGTGGCGGCCGGGACGCCGCTGCGGGAGGCCGTGACGCTGACCATCGAGCAGACCGCCGGTTACCCGCGCGGCGGGGAGACCGTGCGGGCCCTGGAGCGGGCGGGGCGGATCGCCGACGAGGGCCCGGGGACGGCGGAGGCGGTGGAGCGGGTCGGGCTGGGCTGGATCGCCGAGGAGTGCCTGGCCGTCGCGGTGTACGCGGCGCTGGCCGGCGCCGACGCCCGGGGGGCCCTGCTGCTCTCGGTGAACCACTCCGGCGACAGCGACTCCACCGGCGCGGTCTGCGGCAACCTGGTCGGCGCGGTGTACGGCGAGGCCGCGCTGCCGGCCGGCTGGACGGGCGCGGTGGAGGGCCGGGAGACGGTGCTCCAGGTCGCCGACGACCTGGCCGCGGTGGCAGCGGGCGCCGACCCGGCGGACCTCGACGGGCGGTACCCGGCATGGGTCTGAGCCTGGAGAAGGTGTCGGCCGTCGCGCCCGGCCTGGTGAACCTCTCCAAGTCGGCGCAGGTCAGCCTGGACAAGGCCGGCCTGGACGGCGCCCGGGCCGCCGTGTACCTGGTGCTGGACCGCTCCGGCTCGATGCGGCCGTTCTACCGCGACGGCACCGTGCAGCGCTTCGCCGAACAGGTGCTCGCGCTCTCCACCCGGCTGGACGACGACGGCGTGGTGCCGGTGGTGTTCTTCTCCACCGGCGTGGACGGCGTCGCGGAACTCGCCCTGACCGGCTACCAGGGGAGGATCGGCAAGCTGCACGCCGCGTACGGGCACCTCGGCCGGACCAACTACCACCTGGCCATGAAGGCGGTGATCGCGCACTACCAGCGCTCCGGCGCGGTCGACCCCGGCCTGGTGATCTTCCAGACGGACGGTGGGCCGACCTCGCGCGCCGCGGCCCGGGACATGCTCTGCCTGGCCGCCGAACTCCCGCTGTACTGGCAGTTCGTCGGCTTCGGCGACCCCGACGACCAGGAGTTCGGGTTCCTGCGCCGGCTGGACGAGCTCCCGGTGCCCCGGCGCCGGCCGGTCGACAACGCGGGCTTCTTCCCGGCCAGCCGCGCCCCCGGCACGGTGCCCGACCGCGAGCTGTACGACCGCCTGCTGGACGGCTACCCGCAGTGGCTCGACGCGGCACGCGCGGCCGGGATCCTGCCGGCCCCCTGACCGGCCGCCCGGTCAGGGGGCCGGGCACGGCGCGCCCGGCCTCGGTCAGTCCCAGAGCGCGCCGAGCGCCAGGAGCTCCTCGCGGTACTCGATCCGCTCCGCCCACTCCCGCGGCCAGGCCGCCTCGCCGTGCCGGGCGCCGGCGAACGCCCCGGCCAGGCAGGCCAGCGAGTCGGAGTCGCCGGAGGAGTACGCGGCCCGGCGCACCGCCGCCACCGGGTCGTCGGGCAGCAGCAGGAAGCACAGCAGCGCGGTGCCGAAGGCCTCCTCCGCGATCCAGCCCGCCCCGGTGACCTCGCACGGGTCGGCGTCGACCTCCGGCCGGGCCAGCGCGGCGTCCACCCGGTCCAGCTCGACCAGGCACTCGTCCCAGCCCCGGGCGATGAACTCCTCGGGCGAGTGGTCGTGCGCGTGCGCCGCCAGGTCGCCCAGCCAGAACGCGTCGTAGCGGGTGCGGGCCGCCGTCGCGTGCGCCCGCAGCAGGGCGGGCAGCTCGCCCGGCTCCGCGCCGGCCACCAGCAACCGCACGGTGAGCGCGGTGAGTTCACTGGCGGCGAGCGCGGTCGGGTGGCCGTGCGTCAGCGCCGACTGGAGCTGCGCCACCCCGGAGAACTGACGGCCGGTGAGGCCGGGCAGCAGCCCGACCGGGGCGACCCGCATGTTGGCGCCGCAGCCCTTGGAGCCGAGGTCGCTCGCCTCCTGCCAGCGGCGCTCGGGCCGGCTGAGCCGGAAGCAGGCCTTCAGACAGGTCATCCCGGGGGCACGGTCGTTGTCCGGGGAGCGCCACCAGTCCACGAACTCCTCCCGCACCGGGTGCTCGACCCGCAGCGGGGTCAACGGACCGCGCTGCGCGGCGGTGCGCAGGCCCCGGGCGAGGGCCAGCGTCATCTGGGTGTCGTCGGTGACGCGGGCCTTGCCGGGCAGCGGCAGCTGCCGCCAGTCCGGGCACGACCGGGCGATCTCCTCGTAGGTCAGGAATTCGGTCGGGTGCCCCAGCGCGTCCCCGATCGCCAGGCCCAGCAGGGTGCCCGTCGCGCGTCCCATGGTCTCTTCCCCTCAGATCTCGACCTGCAGGCCGGCCAGCCCGCGGATCACGTAGCCCGGCCGCCACTCGGGCTCGCGGACCAGCCGCAGCCCGGGTGCCCGTCGCAGCAGCGCCCCGAACGACTCGGTCAGCTCCATCCTGGCGAGCGGGGCGCCGAGGCAGAAGTGAATTCCCGCGCCGAAGGTGATGTGCGGGTTGTCGGTGCGCCCGAGGTCCAGCCGGTCCGGGTCGGCGAAGCGGGCCGGGTCGCGGTTGGCGGACCCGAACAGCAGCGCCACCTCGGAGCCGCGCGGGATGGTCGTCCCGGCCACCTCGATGTCCTCCAGCACCCAGCGCTCGAACATCTGCAGCGGGGTGTCCCAGCGCATCAGCTCCTCGACCGCGGTGGGCAGCAGCTCGTCCACCGCCCCGCGCAGCCGGGCGAGTTCGCCGGGGTTGCGGAACAGTGCCCACCAGCCGTTCCCGGTGGTGTTGACGGTCGCCTCGTGGCCCGCGTTGAGCAGCAGCACGCAGGTGGACACCATCTCCTGCTCGCTGAGCGCGTCCGTACCCTCCTGGGCCTGGATCAGCGCGCTGATCAGGTCGGGGCCGGGCGCCGCCCGCCGCTCGCGGATCAGGGCGCGCAGGTAGTCGGAGAACTCCACGCTGGCCCGCACCGCCCGGGTGGCCGTCTCGGCCGACGGGTTCAGCTCGAACATCCCGGTGATGTCGGCCGACCAGGGCCGCAGCAGGTGCCGGTCGGACTCCGGGACGCCCAGCATCTCGGCGATCACCGCGACCGGCAGCGGCTCGGCGACGGCGGCGATCAGGTCGCCGCCGCCGTCCGCGAGCAGGCCGGTGACCAGGTCGTCGGCCAGCCCGGCCACCGTCGGGCGCAGCGACTCCACCATCCGCGGGGTGAAGGCCTTGGACACCAGCCGGCGGATCCGGGTGTGGTCCGGGGCCTCCAGGTCGAGCAGCCCGTGGTCGTTGAGGGTGTGGAACGGCTCGTGCGCCGGGTCGGGCGCCGGGCGGCCGAATTCCTCGTGGCCGTAGCGGTGCGTGTAGGTGCGGCCCAGCCGCCGGTCCCGCAGCAGCGCGCTGACGTCGGCGTAGCGGGCGACCAGCCACTGCCCGGTCGGCTCGTAGTGGCTGACCGGGTCGTGCTCGCGCAGCCGGGCGTAGGCCTCGTACGGGTGCGCCACGAACTCGGCCGACCACGGGTCGAAGGTGTCGATCGCCATTGACCACTCCTGTTCGTCGGGCTGCCCATGCTATTGACCGACCGGACCGAAGTGATCACCCGGCGGCCGATCCTTTCGGTCCCGGCCGGCCGTTCCAGCGGGGTTGCCCGGGGGCGATCACTCCCCCGCGATCAGCCGGCGCACCAGTTCCGGCAGCGCGGTGGAGATCGGCTCGCGGATCAGCTCGTCGGCCGCCGGGTCGTACGGGGTGGGCTCGGCGTTCATCACGATCAGCCGGGCGCCGTGCTCCAGCGCGATCCCGGGCAGCGCGGCCACCGGGTGCACCTGCAGGGTGCTGCCGACGGCGACGAACAGGTCGCAGGCCTTGGCGATGGCCTCGGCCTGCCCCAGCACCGCCGGGTCCAGGGTCTCGCCGAACATCACCGTGCAGGGCTTGAGCACCCCGCCGCAGTCCGGGCAGGCCGGGTCCGGCTCGCCCGCGGCCACCCGCTCCAGGGCGGCCGCCATCGCGCTGCGCACCCGGCAGCGCAGGCACTGCACCTGGTGCGCGGTGCCGTGCAGTTCGAGCACCTTGCGCGCGGGGAGTCCGGCCCGCTGGTGCAGACCGTCGACGTTCTGGGTGAGCACCCGCACCGGCAGCCCGCTGCGCTCCAGCTCGACCAGCGCCAGGTGGCCCGGGTTGGGCTCGGCCGCGAGCGCACCGGTCCGCGCGCGCAGCTGCCAGGCCCGACGGCGCACCTCGGGATCGGCCCGGTACGGACCGATGGTGACCAGCTCCTGCGCGCTCGGATCGCGCTGCCACAGGCCGTTCGGGCCGCGGTAGTCGGGGATGCCGGAGTCGGTGGAGATGCCCGCGCCGGTCAGGACGGCGATCAGGGGGCGGTTCGCGTTCACACCCCCGGACGGTACGGGCCGGGCCGCCGTGGGCGCGACCGGTTTGCGCGCGGCCGGGCGCGGGGCTGTCGCCCAGGTGGGCGCCGCCCCGAAAACCGGGTGCGGCCGGGCTCCGACGGCCCCAGACTGCACGGGAATCCACGACCCGGAGGAGTTCCGTGCAGGGTGCCGTCGCCGTCTCACCGTCCGAGGTCCCCGAGCTGCTGCTCGGCCTGGCCACCGTCCGGCCGGTGTTCCTGTGGGGAGCGCCGGGCATCGGGAAGTCCTCGCTGGTACGGGAGTTCGCCGACTCGCTGGGGCTGGAGTGCGTGAGCCTGATCGGCACCCAGCTGGCCCCGGAGGACCTGATCGGCGTCCCGCAGATCACCCCGCAGGGCCGCTCCCGGTTCTGCCCGCCGGAGTCGATCGCCCGCGACGAGCCGTACTGCCTGTTCCTGGACGAGCTCAACGCGGCCACCCCGGACGTCCAGAAGGCCTTCTACTCGCTGATCCTGGACCGCCGGATCGGCTCATACGAGCTGCCGCCCGGCTCGATCGTGATCGGCGCCGGCAACCGCGCCACCGACGGCGCGCTGGCCCGCCCGATGGCCTCCGCCCTGGTCAACCGGCTGGTCCACGTACACCTGCGGGCCAGCGCCACCGACTGGCTGCGCTGGGCCGCCGGCCACGGCATCCACCCCTGGGTCACCGACTACCTGACGGACCGCCCCGACCACCTCTGGTCGGCGCCGCCCAGGACCGAGGAGCCGTTCTCCACCCCGCGCGCCTGGCACATGCTCTCCGACGCCCTGCACTCCTTCGGCCCGACCCTGGAGGAGCCCACCCTCAAGGTGCTCGCGCACGGGCTGCTCACCCCGCAGCACGCGGTCGGCTTCTGCGGCTACGCCAAGATCGTCCGCAACTCCTACGGCCTGGACGCGATCCTCAAGGGCGACGCCCGCTGGCCGCACCGGCCGGAGGACCGCGACCTGCTCCACTACCTGGCCGACTCCTTCCGCACCCGCCTGGTCAAGGAACTGCCCGCCCGCAAGGAGCACGCCTCCAACGCGCTGCGGCAGACCGCCTACCGGGCCAAGACCCTGCTGGTCCAGCTGGCCGAGATCTCCGTCGAGGTGGCCCAGACCGTGATCGCGGACGGGCCGGACGGCAACCCCGTGCTGCCCGCCTGGTTCCTGGTCGAGGCCGCCCGCGACATGCCCCGCCTGGTCGAGGCCCGCCGGTGACACCCCGCACCCGCCGGACGGGCCGGGCCGGCCGGGCCGAGGAGCCGGCCGCCGACCCGACCGCCGAGGCCTTCGCCGCCGGCGTCCGGCTGCTGCAGGCCAACCACGCGCTCGCCGCGGTGGACGCCCGGATCTGCCGGTCGCCCGAGTGCGCGCGGTGCCCCACCGACGGCTGGGCCGTCGCCGACTCCAACGGCACCGTGCACGCGAACCCCCGCCGCCGGGCCGAACCCGCCGAGTGGGCCTGGGTGCTGGCGCACTGCCTGCTCCACCTCGGCTTCGGCCACGTCCCGGCCGCCGAGGGCCGCCGCACCCCGCCCGACCAGCACGACCTGGCCGCCCGCTGCGCGGTGGTGATCCGCTTCCAGGCCACCTTCGGCCCCGGACGCGCCCCGTTCGACCTGCCCGCGCTCCCCGGCGGGGACGAGGAGGAGCTCGCCGCCCGCTGGCGCCGTGACGGCCCGCCGCCGCTGCCGAACCCGGGCGGCGCCGGCGGCGACCAACTGCTGCTGCCCTGGGACCGGCAGCGCCCGCCCGAGGACTGGACGCTGGCCTTCGCCGCCGCGCTCACCCGCACCATGTCCGCCGCGATGGACGTGGCCGGCGGCCGCCGCGACGAGCTGACCGGCGAGCGCGTCCCCGAGCGGCCCTGGCACCGGGCGCTCAACTGGTTCATCTCCTCCTACCCGCTGCTCGGCGGCCTGGCCGCCGGCATCACCCTGGTCGCCGACGCCGAACTGGCCCGCGCCCAGGGCATCGCCGTCGCCGCCGTCAACGCCGAGGCCGGCGAGATCTACCTCAACCCGCTGCGCCACCACACCGACCTGGAGTGGCGGTTCGTCCTCGCCCACGAGATGCTGCACGCCGCCCTGCGGCACGGCGACCGCTGCGGGGCCCGCGACCCGTTCCTGTTCAACGTCGCCGCCGACTACGTGATCAACGGCTGGCTGCTGGAGATGGGCGTCGGCGAGATGCCCGAGGGCCTGCTGCACGACCCCGCGCTGGCCGGCCTGTCGGCCGAGGAGGTCTACGACCGGATCGTCCGCGACCAGCGCCGGATCCGCCGCCTCGCCACCCTGGCCGGCAAGGGGCGGCCCGACCTGCTCGGCGAGCCGCTCGGCCCCCCGCGCGACTACGTCGACCTGGACACCTTCTACCGCCGCGGCCTCCAGCAGGGCTTCGAGCTGCACCGGCGCGAACGCGGGCTGCTCCCCGCCGGCCTGGTCGAGGAGATCCGCGCCCTCGCCCACCCGCCACTGCCCTGGGACGCCCGGCTGGCCCGCTGGTTCGACGCGTACGTGCCCTCCCCGGTCGCGCACCGCAGCTACGCGCGCCCCTCGCGCCGCCAGGCCGCCACCCCGGACATCCCGCGGGCCGGACGGTACTTCCCGCCGGAGGAGGTGGCCCGCTGCACCTTCGGCGTCGTCCTGGACACCTCCGGCTCGATGGACCGCCGGCTGCTCGGCAAGGCGCTCGGCGCGATCGCCTCCTACGCCGCGGCCCGCGAGGTCCCGGCCGCCCGGGTGGTGTTCTGCGACGCCGCCGCGTACGACGCCGGGTACCTGCCGCCCGAGCAGATCGCCGGCCGGGTCCGGGTCCGCGGCCGGGGCGGCACCGCCCTGCAGCCCGGCATCGACCTGCTGGAGCGGGCGGAGGACTTCCCGCCCGGCGCGCCCGTCCTGGTCATCACCGACGGCGAGTGCGACGTGCTGCGGATCCGCCGCGAGCACGCCTACCTGCTCCCCCGGGGCGCCGCCCTCCCGTTCACGGCCCGCGGCCCGCTCTTCGCCGTGCACTGACCCGCGCGCCGCCGGACCCGCGAACGCCGCAGGGCGGCCACCCCTGGTGGGGTGACCGCCCTGCGGCGTGACCGTGGACTCAGCCGGTGTACGGGCCGTAGTCGTAGTCGTCCAGCGGGACCGCCTGGCCGGAGCCGGCGCCGAAGGGCGACAGGTCGTAGTCGTCGTAGCCGACGGCCGAGTACATCGCGGCCTTGGCCTCCTCGGTCGGCTCGACCCGGATGTTGCGGTAGCGGGGCAGACCCGTACCGGCCGGGATGAGCTTACCGAGGATGACGTTCTCCTTGAGGCCCAGCAGCGGGTCCGACTTGGCGTGGATCGCCGCGTCGGTGAGCACCCGGGTCGTCTCCTGGAAGGAGGCGGCCGACAGCCAGGACTCGGTGGCCAGCGAGGCCTTGGTGATACCCATCAGCTGCGGACGGCCGGAGGCGGGGTGGCCGCCCTCGGACACCACGCGACGGTTCTCGGTCTCGAAGCGCCCACGCTCGACGAGCTCGCCCGGGAGCAGCTCGGCGTCGCCCGACTCGATGATCGTCACGCGGCGGAGCATCTGCCGGATGATGATCTCGATGTGCTTGTCGTGGATCGACACACCCTGCGAGTTGTAGACCTTCTGGACCTCGGCCACCAGGTGGATCTGGACGGCACGCTGGCCCATGATGCGCAGGACGTCGTGCGGGTTCATCGTGCCGGCCGTCAGCTTCTGGCCGACGGAGACCGCCTCGCCCTCGCTGACCAGCAGCTTGATGCGCTTCGAGATCGGGTAGGCGATCTCGTCGGTGCCGTCGTCGGGGGTGACGACGATCTTGCGGGTCTTCTCGGTGTCCTCGATGCGGACCCGGCCGTCGGCCTCGGAGACCGGGGCGACACCCTTCGGGGTACGCGCCTCGAAGAGCTCGACGACACGCGGCAGACCCTGGGTGATGTCGTCACCGGCCACACCACCGGTGTGGAAGGTACGCATGGTCAGCTGGGTACCGGGCTCACCGATGGACTGGGCGGCGATGATGCCGACCGCCTCACCGATGTCGACCAGCTTGCCGGTGGCCAGCGAGCGGCCGTAGCACATGGCGCAGGTGCCGACCGCCGACTCACAGGTGAGGATCGAGCGGGTCTTGACCTCGCTGATGCCGTGCCGGATCAGCTCGTCGATCAGCACGTCACCGAGGTCGGTGTTGGCGGTGGCAAGGAGCTTGCCGTCCACCGTGATGTCCTCGGCGAGCATGCGGGCGTAGACGCTGGTCTCGACGTCGTCGGCCTTGCGCAGGATGCCGTCCGCACCCACGGAACCGATCGGCAGCTTGAGGCCGCGCTCGGTGCCGCAGTCCTCCTCGCGAATGATGACGTCCTGGGAGACGTCGACCAGACGACGGGTGAGGTAGCCGGAGTCGGCGGTACGCAGGGCGGTGTCGGCCAGACCCTTACGGGCACCATGGGTGGAGATGAAGTACTCCAGCACGGACAGGCCCTCACGGAACGAGGCCTTGATGGGACGCGGGATGGTCTCGTTCTTGGCGTTCGACACCAGACCACGCATACCGGCGATCTGCCGCATCTGCATCATGTTTCCACGGGCACCCGAGTCCACCATCATGAAGATGGGGTTGGTCTTCGGGAAGTTCGCGGACATGGCCTCGGCGACCTCGTTGGTCGCGCGGGTCCAGATGCCGATGAGCTCGCTCTTGCGCTCGTCGTTGGTGATCAGACCGCGCTCGTACTGCTTCTGGACCTTCTCCGCCTGCGCCTCGTAGCCCTCGAGGATCTGGGGCTTGCTCGGCGGGACGATGACGTCCGAGATCGAGACGGTGACACCGGAACGGGTCGACCAGTGGAAGCCGGCCGCCTTCAGGTTGTCCAGCGTCGCGGCGACGACGACCTTGGGGTAGCGCTCGGCCAGGTCGTTGACGATCGCGGAGAGCTGCTTCTTGCCCACCTCGTAGTCGACGAACGGGTAGTTCTCCGGCAGCAGCTCGTTGAAGAGCGCCCGGCCGAGGGTGGTGCCGAGCCGGAACGACTCGCCCTCGAACCAGGTCGGCTGACCCTCCTCGTCCACCGGCACGGTCCAGCCGCGCGGCGGCACGGTGCCGGCGGGCAGGCGCAGGTCGATGGCGGCCTGGACGTCCAGCTCGCGGGCGTCGAAGGCCATGATCGCCTCGGCGGTCGAGGAGAAGGAGCGGCCGGCGCCCTTCACCTCGTCGCGGTCCGAGGTGAGGAAGAACAGACCGAGCACCATGTCCTGGGTCGGCATGGTGACGGGGCGACCGTCGGCCGGCTTCAGGATGTTGTTCGAGGACAGCATCAGGATGCGGGCCTCGGCCTGCGCCTCCGCGGAGAGCGGCAGGTGGACGGCCATCTGGTCACCGTCGAAGTCCGCGTTGAACGCGGTGCAGACGAGCGGGTGGATCTGGATGGCCTTGCCCTCGACCAGCTGCGGCTCGAAGGCCTGGATGCCGAGGCGGTGCAGGGTGGGCGCACGGTTCAGCAGCACCGGGTGCTCGGCGATGACCTCTTCGAGGACGTCCCACACCACGGGGCGGGCGCGCTCGACCATGCGCTTGGCCGACTTGATGTTCTGCGCGTGGTTCAGGTCGACCAGGCGCTTCATCACGAACGGCTTGAAGAGCTCCAGCGCCATGGCCTTGGGCAGACCGCACTGGTGCAGCTTGAGCTGCGGGCCGACGACGATGACCGAACGGGCCGAGTAGTCGACGCGCTTGCCGAGCAGGTTCTGACGGAAACGACCCTGCTTGCCCTTGAGCATGTCGGACAGCGACTTCAGCGGACGGTTGCCGGGGCCCGTGACCGGGCGACCACGACGGCCGTTGTCGAAGAGCGCGTCGACGGCCTCCTGGAGCATGCGCTTCTCGTTGTTCACGATGATCTCGGGCGCGCCGAGGTCGAGAAGCCGCTTCAGGCGGTTGTTGCGGTTGATCACGCGGCGGTACAGGTCGTTCAGGTCGGAGGTCGCGAAGCGGCCACCGTCCAGCTGCACCATCGGACGCAGGTCCGGCGGGATGACCGGGACGCAGTCCAGCACCATGCCCTTGGGCTTGTTGCTGGTCTGCAGGAACGCGGAGACGACCTTGAGGCGCTTGAGCGCACGGGTCTTCTTCTGGCCCTTGCCGGTGCGGATGATCTCGCGGAGGCGCTCGGCCTCCTCGGCGAGGTCGAAGCTCTCCAGGCGGTCCTTGAGCGCCGCGGCGCCCATCGAGCCGGAGAAGTAGGTGCCGAAGCGGTCGCGCAGCTCGCGGTAGAGCAGCTCGTCGCCCTCGAGGTCCTGGACCTTGAGGTTCTTGAAGCGGGCCCACACCTCGTCGAGGCGGTCCAGCTCGCGCTGGGCGCGGTCGCGCAGCTGCTTCATCTCGCGCTCGGCACCCTCGCGCACCTTGCGGCGCACGTCGGCCTTGGCACCCTCGGCCTCGAGCTCGGCCAGGTCGGTCTCGGCCTTCTTGGCCCGGCCTTCCAGGTCGGCGTCGCGGCGGTTCTCGATCTGCTGGCGCTCGACCGAGATGTGCGCCTCGAGGGACGGCAGGTCGCGCTGGCGACGCTCGTCGTCCACCCAGGTGATCATGTAGGCGGCGAAGTAGATGACCTTCTCGAGGTCCTTCGGCGCCAGGTCCAGCAGGTAGCCCAGGCGGGACGGGACACCCTTGAAGTACCAGATGTGGGTGACCGGGGCGGCCAGCTCGATGTGGCCCATCCGCTCACGGCGCACCTTGGCGCGGGTCACCTCGACGCCGCAGCGCTCACAGATGATGCCCTTGAAGCGGACGCGCTTGTACTTACCGCAGTAGCACTCCCAGTCCCGGGTGGGACCGAAGATCTTCTCGCAGAAAAGGCCATCCTTTTCCGGCTTCAGCGTGCGGTAGTTGATGGTCTCCGGCTTCTTGACCTCGCCGTGGGACCACTGGCGGATGTCGTCGGCGGTGGCCAGGCCGATGCGGAGCTCGTCGAAGAAGTTGACGTCAAGCACTGGTCGTCAAGCCCTCTTTCGTAATTCGAGAGTTTGTCTGTGGTCTGAGGGGGGCCTGGGGGCGGGCCGGCTGCCTAGGAGGGGCAGCCGACCCGGCCTCCGTCAGACCTCTTCGACGCTGCTCGGCTCGCGCCGGGACAGGTCAATACCGAGCTCCTCCGCGGCGCGGAACACGTCCTCGTCGGAGTCCCGCATCTCGATGGACTGGCCGTCCGAGGACAGCACCTCCACGTTGAGGCAGAGCGACTGCATTTCCTTGATGAGCACCTTGAAGGACTCGGGAATGCCGGGCTCGGGGATGTTCTCGCCCTTGACGATGGCCTCGTAGACCTTCACGCGGCCGAGGACGTCGTCGGACTTGATGGTGAGGAGCTCCTGCAGCGCGTACGCGGCGCCGTACGCCTCGAGGGCCCACACCTCCATCTCACCGAAGCGCTGACCACCGAACTGCGCCTTACCACCCAGCGGCTGCTGGGTGATCATCGAGTACGGACCGGTCGAACGGGCGTGCAGCTTGTCGTCGACCAGGTGGTGCAGCTTGAGGATGTACATGTAGCCGACCGAGACCGGCATCGGGAACGGCTCGCCGGAGCGGCCGTCGAAGAGCCGGGCCTTGCCGGTGGAGTTCACCAGGCGGTCACCGTCGCGGGTGAGCGTGGTGTGGTCCAGCATGCCGGTGATCTCGTCCTCGCGGGCGCCGTCGAAGACCGGGGTCGCGAGGTTGGTGCCGCCCTCGACCTGGTCCGCGCCGATCGCCTGCAGGCGCTGGGCCCACTCCTCCGCGAGGCCGGAGACGTCCCAGCCCTGCTTGGCGAGCCAGCCGAGGTGGATCTCCAGGACCTGTCCCGGGTTCATTCGGGACGGGACACCCAGCGGGTTCAGGATGATGTCGACCGGGGTGCCGTCCTCCAGGAACGGCATGTCCTCGACCGGCAGGATCTTGGAGATGACGCCCTTGTTGCCGTGACGGCCGGCGAGCTTGTCACCGTTCGTGATCTTGCGCTTCTGGGCCACGTAGACGCGGACCAGCTGGTTGACGCCCGGGGGGAGCTCGTCGCCCTCCTCGCGGTCGAAGACGCGGACGCCGATGACCTTGCCGGACTCACCGTGCGGCACCTTCAGCGAGGTGTCACGGACCTCACGGGCCTTCTCGCCGAAGATCGCGCGCAGCAGGCGCTCCTCCGGGGTCAGCTCGGTCTCGCCCTTGGGCGTGACCTTGCCGACCAGGATGTCACCGGTGACGACGTCGGCGCCGATCCGGATGATGCCGCGCTCGTCGAGGTCGGCGAGGACCTCCTCGGAGACGTTCGGGATGTCCCGGGTGATCTCCTCGGGGCCCAGCTTGGTGTCACGGGCGTCGACCTCGTGCTCCTCGATGTGGATCGAGGAGAGGACGTCGTCCTGCACGAGGCGCTGCGACAGGATGATCGCGTCCTCGTAGTTGTGGCCCTCCCACGACATGAAGGCCACGAGCAGGTTCTTGCCGAGGGCCATCTCGCCCTCGTCGGTGCAGGGGCCGTCGGCCAGCACCTGGTTGACCTCGACCCGCGAGCCCTCGTCCACGAGCACCTTCTGGTTGAAGGCGGTGCCCTGGTTCGAGCGGGTGAACTTGGCGGCGCGGTACGTGGTGTAGGTGCCGTCGTCGTTGGCCACGGTGACGTAGTCGGCCGAGACCTCCTGGACCACGCCCGACTTCTCGGCGGTGATCACGTCGGCGGCGTCGACCGCGCAGCGGTACTCCATGCCGGTGCCGACCAGCGGGGCCTCGCTCTTCAGCAGCGGCACCGCCTGGCGCATCATGTTCGAGCCCATGAGCGCACGGTTGGCGTCGTCGTGCTCGAGGAACGGGATCATGGCGGTCGCGACCGACACCATCTGGCGCGGCGAGACGTCCATGTAGTCGATCTCGGTGCCCGGGATGTAGTCGATCTCGCCGCCACGGCGGCGGACCAGCACGCGGGGCTCGGCGAAGTGGAGGTCGTCCGTCAGCGGGGCGTTGGCCTGCGCGATGACGAAGCGGTCCTCCTCGTCGGCGGTGAGGTAGTCGACCTGCTCGGTGACGACACCGTCGATGACCTTGCGGTACGGGGTCTCGATGAAACCGAACGCGTTGACCCGGCCGTAGGAGGCGAGCGAGCCGATCAGACCGATGTTCGGGCCTTCGGGGGTCTCGATCGGACACATGCGGCCGTAGTGCGACGGGTGCACGTCTCGGACCTCGAAGCCGGCCCGCTCACGGGACAGACCACCGGGGCCGAGGGCGGACAGGCGGCGCTTGTGGGTCAGGCCCGACAGCGGGTTCGTCTGGTCCATGAACTGCGACAGCTGGCTGGTGCCGAAGAACTCCTTGATGGAGGCGACGACCGGCCGGATGTTGATCAGGGTCTGCGGCGTGATCGCCTCGACGTCCTGGGTGGTCATGCGCTCGCGCACGACCCGCTCCATGCGGGCGAGGCCGGTGCGGACCTGGTTCTGGATCAGCTCGCCGACGTTGCGCAGGCGGCGGTTGCCGAAGTGGTCGATGTCGTCGACCTCGACGACGATGTCGCGACCGTCCTCGTCACGCCACTCGACCTCGCCGGCGTGCAGCTTCACCAGGTACTTGATCGCACCGATGATGTCGGGCTCGGTGAGCACGCCGGAGTCGAGCGACTCCGCGTTGCCGAGCTTGCGGTTGACCTTGTAGCGGCCGACCTTGGCGAGGTCGTAGCGCTTGGGGTTGAAGTAGAGGTTCTCCAGAAGGGTCTGGGCGGCCTCACGCGTCGGCGGCTCGCCCGGACGCAGCTTGCGGTAGATGTCCAGCAGCGCGTCGTCCTGGCCCTGGGTGTGGTCCTTCTCCAGGGTGGCGCGCATCGACTCGTACTCGCCGAACTCCTCGAGAATCATCTCGTTGGTCCAGCCGAGGGCCTTGAGCAGGACGGTGACCGACTGCTTGCGCTTGCGGTCGATGCGGACACCGACCATGTCGCGCTTGTCGATCTCCATCTCCAGCCAGGCACCACGCGAGGGGATGACCTTGCAGGAGTAGATGTCCTTGTCGGACACCTTGTCCAGGCTGGAGTCGAAGTAGACGCCGGGAGAGCGCACCAGCTGGGACACGACGACACGCTCGGTGCCGTTGATGATGAACGTGCCCTTGTTGGTCATGAGCGGGAAGTCGCCCATGAAGACCGTCTGGGACTTGATCTCACCGGTCTCGTTGTTGGTGAACTCGGCGGTGACGAAGAGCGGGGCCGCGTAGGTGAAGTCGCGGTCCTTGCACTCGTCGATGGAGTTCTTCGGCGGCTCGAAACGGTGGTCGCGGAAGGTCAGCGACATCGAACCGGAGAAGTCCTCGATCGGAGAGATCTCCTCGAAGATCTCCTCCAGACCGGACTTGGTCGGGACGTCCTGACCACTGTCCAGGGCCGCCTCGACCCGGGACTTCCAGGCCGCATTGCCGAGCAGCCAGTCAAAGCTCTCGGTCTGCAGGGCCAGGAGGTTCGGGACCTCAAGAGGCTCCTTGATCTTCGCGAACGAGACGCGGAGCGGGGCGGTGGATGCGGCGGAATTGTTCGAGGCGTTGCGCGGCGCGGCCAAGAGGGGGGTCCTTCCGAGGGCTCGGAGCTCACTACGCGCATACCGGCCGGACCTTAGACGAGCCAGGATCCACCTCCGCCCGCCGACCCCGCCGAGGGTGAATCCCCAGGTCAGAGCCGCTGTACGGAGGCGGTGCCAGGCCCCTTCAGGGCAACGCCGACTCCGGGCGACGAGTCACGGAGCAGCTAACAGGCAGCGCAAAGGGACAGTGTAGCCAAAAGGCACACTGCTGACAAGCCCTGATTCGGAGACCGAATCGGACGCTCCCTCCGGTCGCGACCCGAGCGCCGGCCGCCCCTGTCAAGGGGCTCCGCCGCAGGGGTTGCCCTGCCCTCGTACAACCGGACGACCCGGGACTCCCGGGCCGTCGCACCTCACATGTAGTCAGTTCCCAGCGGGGCCCCTGAATAACCATCCGGGGCGCTCCGGCCGACGGTGAACCGCCATCCACGCTGCGGCGCGCGCCTTGAGAATCGCGCGCCGGGTGCCGTTCGTCAAGGCCCCCACCACAGTGCGGACCTCGCACGGACCATCGCTCCAGGACCCCGGCGCGTTACACATCACCCGAGGCCGGGGCGGGTGGCCACGACAGCGATCACCATACCGGGGCGCACCGACAGCGCCCAGTCCACGCTGGGCCGGACCGGCGACACACGATCGGCGGGCCGCCCGGCCGGCAACGGAAAAAGGCCGGGCCGACCACCCGCAGGGGTGATCGGCCCGGCCTCCGCGCCCTCTCAGAGAGGGCGAGAAGTCACTTGACGGTGACCTTGGCGCCAGCGGCCTCGAGCTGGGCCTTCGCCTTCTCGGCGGCGTCCTTGGCAACCTTCTCCAGGACCGGCTTCGGGGTGCCGTCAACGAGGTCCTTGGCCTCCTTCAGGCCGAGGGAGGTCAGGGCGCGCACCTCCTTGATGACCTGGATCTTCTTGTCGCCGGCCGACTCGAGGATGACGTCGAACTCGTCCTGCTCCTCGACGGCCTCGACGGCGGCAGCAGCGCCACCGGCGGCGGCAACGGCGACCGGGGCGGCAGCCTTGACGTCGAACTTCTCCTCGAACGCCTTGACGAACTCGGAGAGCTCGATCAGGGTCAGGGTCTCGAACTGCGCGAGCAGCTCGTCCTGGGACAGCTTCGCCATGGTGGCGTCCTTCCACTTAATCGGCAGGTTGGTGCCGGATGTACGGGATGGCGGGCGTACGGGCCCGCAGCGAGGCGTGAGCCTGCGGAATTACTCCGCGGCCTCGTCCTCGGCGGCGGGAGCCGGCGTACCGGCACCGCCCTGCTCGACCTTCGCGCGCAGCGCCTCGGCGGTGCGGGCGAACTCGACCAGCGGAGCCTGGAAGGTCGCCGCGGCCTTGGCCATGGACGCCTTCAGGCCGCCGGCCAGCTTGGCGAGCAGCACCTCGCGGGACTCGAGGTCCGCGAGCTTCTTGATCTCATCGGCGGACAGCGCCTTACCGTCAAGGACACCGCCCTTGATGATGAGAGCGGGGTTGTCCTTGGCGAAGTCACGCAGAGCCTTCGCCGACTCCACCGGGTCACCGGTGACGAAGGCGACAGCCGTCGGACCGGCGAACAGGTCGTCCAGCGCAGAGATCCCGGCTTCGTTCGCCGCGATCTTGGTCAGCGTGTTCTTCACCACGGCGTACTGGGCGTTGTCACCCAGCGAGCGACGCAGATTCTTCATCTGCTTCACCGTCAGACCGCGGTACTCGGTCAGCACGGCCGCGTTCGAGGCACGGAACTTGTCCGTGATCTCGGCGACGTCAGCAGCCTTGTCAGGCCTTGCCATAGGCTTACGCCTCCTTCCGTGATGTCGAAGTCGGGCCGACCTTTGAGGAGTCGACCATCGATCACCTGGGACGCACCGGCCGGAAGGAAGAGGCCCTGCGGAATGCTCCGCAAAAACAAATCGAGCCCCAGTGCGCAGTCGCACGGGGCTCATGACGACCTCGACGGTCGCACGGCGAACCGTACGGACCGGAAGTCAAAGCTCCAAACACTCCTGCGCGGGCCGTCTGCGCAGTGCGCAGATCCTTCGGTCGTCCACTCCCGTGAAGGCGTGGAACGACAACCAGCGGTCTTTGGCAAGCCCTACCGTACTCGACGCCTGCCGAACCGGGCAAATCCGCTCCGGCCGCCTGCGACTCGCAGGCCCCGCGGGCCCCGCGGGGCGGCCGGAGGACCTACAGGCCGCCGAGCGCCGGCAGCGCGCTGCCGGTCCGGTCGACGGTGTCGGCCTCGGCGGGCGCCTGGAGCGACAGCGGGCCGGCGATCTCGCTGTACGCCACGGTGGCCGCGGTGCTCCCGGCCTGGCCGGTGCGGCGGAGCTGGACCAGCTGGTCCTTGTCGTTCAGCCAGAGGTCCAGGGTGAGCACCCGGCCGCTGTCGGCGCCCAGGGTCTCGGCCAGCGCCTGCCGGCGGGACTCGCTCAGCTGGGTCTGCGCGGCCACGTACCCGGCGACGCCGATGGTCACCCGCAGGTGGGTCACGGTGGCGTCCTGGAGCTCCTCCTCGCCGACCAGCTCCGGGTCCTCGGCCGCACAGGCCGCGGTGAGCGCCACCACCGGGTTGAGCTGGTCGATCAGCCCCGCGTACGGGGTGTCCTTGCTGCCGGCGCCGCCGTACTTCTCCCAGTGCCGGCCGCCCAGCCGCGCCGCCGCCTCCGGGTCGCCGCCCAGGTAGGCCGCGGTGTCCAGGACGATCAGCTGCTCGGTGGTGGTCGGCCGGTTGAGCCGCAGGCCGGTCTTGGGGGCCCAGAAGATCATGCCGTCCGCGCCCTGCTGGGGCAGCCGGAACTTGGCCCGCCGGGCGTCGTGCATGGCCAGCTGGGCGGAGAGCAGCACACCGTGCGGCGAGCGGTCGGTGGGAGTGGCGAGCGCGGAGCTGGCGGCCGGGGTGCTGGCCGTGGGGCCGGGGCCGGGCTGTGCGGCCCCGCCGCACCCGGCCGCGCCGGCCAGCAGCAGCACCAGCGCCGTGACCGCGGCCTTGCGCCGGACCGGCATGCGGTGTCCTCCCTGCTTCGATTGCTCGTTCCCCACCCTGTCATGCCCGCCCACCGGGCATCCCGGCGGCTCCGCCCGGGCGCGGGCCGGGAACGGCCCCGGGCGCGGCGGAGCGCCGCGCCCGGGGCCGTGCGGGCCGCCGTCGGCGGCCCGCCGGGTGGTTCAGCTGGTGGTTCAGCTGGTGCCGAGGCTCTTCAGCAGCTCGGACATGTCCGCCACCTCACCGGCCGGCGGGGCGGCCGGCACGGCCGCCTTGCCCAGGTCGGTGTACTTGAGGGTGGTGACGGCGTTCGCCGCGGCCGAGGCCGCGCCCTTGCCGGGGCTCAGGTCGGTGCCGCCCATCTGGACCAGCTCGCCCTGGGCGTTGATCCAGAAGTCCATGGTGGACTCCGTGCCGGTCGAGGTGAGCTCCTTGAGGACCGAGGCCTTCAGCGCGTCGCTCAGGCCGGTCATCGCGGCGACCAGGTCCTTGGCGGCGATGGTGCTCTTGTAGTGCACGGTGTCGACGCCGTCGACCTTCTCCGGGCCGACCTTGCTGAGCTTGCCGGCCTGCGCGTTGGCGGCCAGCTCGACGGCCGGGTTGAGCAGCTGCAGCATGCTGCCGAAGGCGTTCAGGTCCTCCATGCCGGGGGCGGCGCTGCCGGCCTTCGGGTCCAGCTTCAGCCACTTCTTGCCCGGGAACATCGCGCCCATCTCGGCGTCGACGCCGACGTACATGACGTCGCCCGCGAACAGGACCTTGGTCTCCTTGCCCTCGTCCTGCACCGAGAGCTCCAGCGCCTGCGGGCTCTTCCAGGCGAACAGGCCGGTGCCGCTGTCGTCGGGGGTGGCGCCGGTCATCACGAGCTTGGCGTTGCCGGCCTTCTCCATCACGGCGGCCGAGGCGGCGAGGGCGGCCTTCGGGTCCAGGTCCTTCGCGCCGGCCGCGGGAGCCGATCCGCCCGCGGAGCCCCCGGCGGAGGCGCCGGCCGAGGCGGCCGCACCGGACGGCGCGGCGGCGGCGTCGGCGCCGGACTTCTTGTCCCCGCTGTTGCAGGCCGACAGGGCGCCGATGAGCACGGTGGAGACGACCACTGCGGAAGCGATCCGAAGGTTACGCACAGTTCCCCCTCTTAATGTTTCTCTCATACTTATTGCGCCCCGGACTCTAGCCGATTCGGGCGACAGGTCCTGATCCGGATGTGCAACCGTCCTGCCACGGCCGCGCCCCGGGAACGCCGACGGGCCCGCACCCCCTTCTGCAGGGGGTGCGGGCCCGTCGGTCGGAATCAGACGCGCCAGGACGCGGCCGGTCGGAGCACGGGGGCTCAGACGGAGGCCGGGTCCTCCTCGACGAGGAGGTTGCGGGTGCGGTTCGGGTCGACCTGGATGCCGGGGCCGATCGTGGTGGAGACCGCGGTCTTCTTGATGTAACGGCCCTTGGCGGCGGCCGGCTTGGCCCGGAGGACCTCCTCGAGCGCGGCGCCGTAGTTCTCGACCAGCTGCTCGTCGGTGAAGGAGACCTTCCCGATGATGAAGTGCAGGTTCGAGTGCTTGTCGACGCGGAACTCGATCTTGCCGCCCTTGATGTCGTTGACAGCCTTGGTGACATCGGGGGTGACGGTGCCGGTCTTGGGGTTCGGCATCAGACCACGGGGACCGAGCACGCGGCCGAGGCGGCCGACCTTGCCCATGAGGTCCGGGGTGGCGACGACGGCGTCGAAGTCCAGACGACCCTTGGCGACCTCGTCGATGAGCTCGTCGGAGCCCACGATGTCGGCGCCCGCAGCACGCGCGGCCTCGGCACGGTCACCGGTCGCGAAGACCAGGACCCGAGCGGTCTTACCGGTGCCGTGCGGGAGGATCACGGTGCTGCGGACCATCTGGTCGGCCTTGCGCGGGTCGACGCCCAGACGCATGGCAACCTCGACGGTGCCGTCGAACTTGGTGGTGGAGGTCTCCTTCGCGAGGCGGATGGCCTCGAGGGGAGCGTAGATCCGGCTGCGGTCGACCTTGGCGTCCGCGGCCTTGAGAGCCTTGCTGCGCTTCACTGCTTCTCCTGAAGATTGGGCCCCTCCGGGCCCTGGCGGGCGAGGAGGGCGGAGGAGTCGTGGTGTGTACGGGCCGCGCGGGCCCTACCACGGGGGACTGACGGGCTGATCAGCCCTCGACGGTGATGCCCATCGACCGGGCGGTGCCGGCGATGATCTTCGCCGCGGCGTCCAGGTCGTTGGCGTTCAGGTCGGGGAGCTTGACCGTGGCGATCTCGCGGACCTGGGCGCTGGTGAGCTTGGCGACCTTGGTCTTGTGCGGCTCCGCCGAGCCCTTGTCCACGCCCGCGGCCTTCAGGATGAGGCGCGCGGCCGGCGGCGTCTTCGTGATGAAGGTGAAGGAGCGGTCGTCGTAGACCGTGATCTCCACCGGCACGATCATGCCGCGCTGCGACTCGGTCGCAGCGTTGTAGGCCTTGCAGAACTCCATGATGTTCACGCCGTGCTGGCCCAGCGCGGGGCCGACCGGCGGGGCCGGGTTCGCGGCGCCGGCGTTGATCTGGAGCTTGATGAGCCCCGTGATCTTCTTCTTCTTGGGAGGCATTTCTCTCCGGGTCCTTCCGAGAGGTGATTGCTGGTGCGTCCGCGGCAGGCGCGACACCCGGCCGGGCGGACACACATCGGACCAGGCTAACGCGGATGCGCCGCTGGACCAAAACGGATTGAGGGCGGAGCAACCGCTCCGCCCTCAATCCGAAGCTCAGTACTAGTTCTTCTGGATCTGGTCGAAGGAGAGCTCGACCGGGGTCTCCCGGCCGAAGATCTCGACCAGGCCCTTGACCTTCTTCGAGTCCGGGTTGATCTCGTTGATGGTCGCCTGCAGGGTGGCGAACGGGCCGTCGGTGACGGTGACCGAGTCGCCGACCTCGAAGTCGAGGACCTGGACCTCGACCGGGCGGACCGGGGAGGCCTTGCCCGCGTCCTTGGCCGCCTGGCGCTCGACGTCCGGGGCGAGCATCTTGACGACCTCGTCCAGGGTCAGCGGGTACGGGTCGTAGGCGTTGCCGACGAAGCCGGTGACGCCCGGGGTGTTGCGGACCACGTTCCACGACTCGGCGTCCAGCTCCATCCGGACCAGCACGTAGCCGGGGAGCTTGTTCTGCCGGATGGTCTTGCGGTCGCCGTTCTTGATCTGGACGACCTCTTCCTGCGGCACGGCCGACTCGAAGATGCGGTCCTCGACGTTCAGCGAGACCGAGCGCTGCTCGAGGTTCTGCTTCACGCGGTTCTCGTAGCCGGCGTAGGTGTGGATGACGTACCACTCGCCCGGCGCGAGGCGCAGCTGCTCGCGGAACTCGGCGACCGGGTCGCTCTCGCCCTCGGCCTCCTCGTCCGCCGCACCCTCCTCGGCGTCCTCGGCGAGCTCGGCCTCGTCGGCCTCCTCGACGTCGTCGGCCTCGGCGACGGCCTCGTCCTCGGCCACCTCGTCCGCCGCGGCCTCCTCGGCGGGCTCGCCCGCCTCGGCCTCGTCGGCAGCCTCGACCTGGTCCTCGTCGGCGTCGGCGGCGTCCGGGATGTCCTCGACGGCCTCGGCGTCGGCCTCGGCCGCGACATCCGCCTCGCGGACGGTCTCGTCGGCGTCGTACAGGGGGGACTCAGACACGGTCGCTGCTTCTTTCCTGGTTGTGGAGATGGAACGGCTCCGGCCCACCCGGTCGCCGGCAGGCGTACGGGCGGAAAAGTCTCGGATACCTCAACAGTACCGAGTCAACGGTAGCGGGCTCGTCCGGTCGGCGCAGACAGCTCGACCCGGGCAGCTCCGTCCGTGTGGACGGTGCCGACCCGGGTCGGTGGTGACTGGCTGGATTCCGCGGGCTGCCGAGCAGGTCAGCCGAAGATCCACAAGCTGAGCTTGGAGAAGCCGTAGTCGACGCCGTAGACCAGCATCATCATCACGATGACGAAGGTCACCACGACGGTGGTGTACTGGATCAGCTCGTTGCGGGTCGGCCAGACGACCTTGCGCAGCTCGGCGATGATCTGGCGGTAGAAGATCGCCGCCCGGGCGAAGACGCCCTTCTTGGCCCGCTTGCCGGGCTTCCTGCCGCCGTCGCCACCGGCCGCCTTGTTGGCACGCCGGCGCTCGCGTCGGGACAGCGCCTTGTCGTCGGCAGGCGTGGTTTCGTCCGCCGCGCCGTCGGCCCCCTCGGGGTTGCCGCTCTCAGGCGTTGCGGTGGAGCCCGTGGTCTCCGTCACTCGTCCTCACCTGAATCCGGGTCCTGCCGAGCGCGCCCGCGTGCGTGTGCCGCACGAGCGATCCGGCGAAAGCAGTGCTTGGTGGGGCCCTCTCCGCATCAAGCCCGCTCGCTCTGTGGAGCGAACGGGCTCGTTACGGATCAAGCTGCAGGGCACGAGGGACTCGAACCCCCAACCGCCGGTTTTGGAGACCGGTGCTCTACCAATTGAGCTAGTGCCCTTCGGCGCCTCGCGGCACCGGACTGCGCCCAAACCTACCGCATCCGGGGCGCCGCGTGCGGTACGCGGCGGCGGATCCGCACTTCGGGAGCCATCGAGCAGTGAGTGTACGTGTTCTTGAGCGTTTGGTCGAACCTCATTCACCGCTGCCTCACCCGCCACCTCGTCAGGGACACACCCGGGCCCGGGAGATCGCCGGCCCGGGCCGCCCGGGGGCGGACCTGCGGCGGACGGTCCGCGGACCAGGAGCGGACCGGGAGCGGAGCGGTGGCGGACCGGCGGCGGCGCGGGGGCGACAGCATGCGGACCGAGCGGTACGCATGGTGAAACCGTCGTACCCGGCGGGGGGCAACTCTGGGACGATGCAGTCATGAGCGCTTCCACCCCCGCCAACCGTCCTGCCGACCGCCGGGTCTCCGCCCGGGTCGGCGCCATCGCCGAGTCCGCCACCCTCGCCGTGGACGCCAAGGCCAAGGCCCTCAAGGCGGCCGGCCGTCCCGTGATCGGCTTCGGCGCCGGAGAGCCGGACTTCCCGACCCCCGGCTACATCGTCGACGCCGCCGCGGCCGCCTGCCACGACGCGAAGAACCACCGCTACACGCCGGCCGGCGGCCTGCCCGAGCTGAAGGCCGCGATCGCCGCCAAGACCCTGCGGGACTCCGGCTACCAGGTGGACGCCTCCCAGGTGCTGGTCACCAACGGCGGCAAGCAGGCGATCTACGAGGCCTTCGCCGCGATCCTCGACCCGGGCGACGAGGTGATCATCCCGGCGCCGTACTGGACCACCTACCCGGAGGCCGTGAAGCTGGCCGGCGGTGTCCCGGTCGACGTGGTGGCGGACGAGACCACCGGCTACAAGGTGTCGGTGGAGCAGCTGGAGGCGGCCCGCACCGAGCAGACCAAGGTGGTGCTGTTCGTCTCGCCGTCCAACCCGACCGGCTCGGTGTACACCCGCGCCGAGGCCGAGGCGATCGGCCGCTGGGCGCTGGAGCACGGCCTGTGGGTGCTGACCGACGAGATCTACGAGCACCTGGTGTACGGCGACGCGGAGTTCACCTCGCTGCCGGCGCTGCTGCCCGAGCTGGCCGACAAGTGCATCGTGGTCAACGGCGTGGCCAAGACCTACGCGATGACCGGCTGGCGGGTGGGGTGGCTGATCGGCCCGAAGGACGTCGTGAGTGCCGCCACCAACCTGCAGTCGCACGCCACCTCCAACGTCTCGAACGTGGCGCAGCAGGCCGCGCTGGCCGCCGTCTCCGGCGACCTGTCGGCCGTGGACGAGATGAAGGCCGCGTTCGACCGCCGCCGCCGCACGATCGTGCGGATGCTGAACGAGATCGACGGCGTGCTCTGCCCCGAGCCCGAGGGCGCGTTCTACGTGTACCCGTCGGTCAAGGCGCTGCTGGGCAAGGAGATCCGCGGCCGCCGTCCGGCCAGCTCGGCCGAGCTGGCCACGCTGATCCTGGAGGAGGCCGAGGTCGCGGTCGTCCCCGGTGAGGCCTTCGGCACCCCGGGTTACCTGCGGCTGTCGTACGCGCTGGGCGACGCCGATCTGGCGGAGGGCATCGGCCGGGTGCAGAAGCTGCTGGGCGAGGCCCGGGACTGATCCGCGCCGCCGCCCGCGGCGGGCCGCCCCCTCTCATCCCTTCGGGGGATGTACAGGGGGCGGTTCCCGTTTCGGGCCCGGATGCGGCAGGATCGGCCAATGGAACGCCAGCGTGATGTCCGAGGCCTCCCGAAGGCCCACCTGCACCTGCACTTCACCGGTTCGATGCGCCCCGCCACCCTGCTGGAGCTGGCGGACAAGCACGGGGTCCGGCTGCCCGAGGCGCTCAGTTCGGGCGAGCCGCCGCAGCTGCGGGCCACCGACGAGCGCGGCTGGTTCCGCTTCCAGCGGCTGTACGACACCGCGCGCTCGGTGCTCCGGGACGAGCAGGACATCCGGCGGCTGGTGCTGGAGACGGCGCAGGACGAGCGGCGGGACGGCTCGCGCTGGCTGGAGATCCAGGTCGACCCCACCTCGTACGCGCCGCGGCTGGGCGGGCTGACGCCGGCGCTGGAGCTGGTGCTGGACGCGGTCCGGGTGGCCTCCGAGGCGACCGGGGTGGGGATCCGGGTGCTGGTCGCGGCGAACCGGATGAAGTCCCCGATGGACGCCCGCACGCTGGCCCGCCTCGCGGTCCGGTACGCCGACCACGGGGTGGTCGGGTTCGGGCTGTCGAACGACGAACGACGGGGCATGGCGCGGGACTTCGACCGGGCGTTCAAGATCGCCCGGGACGGCGGGCTGCTGGCCGCGCCGCACGGCGGCGAGCTGGCCGGCCCGGAGTCGGTCCGGGACTGCCTGGACGACCTGGGGGCCGGCCGGATCGGCCACGGGGTCCGCGCGGCGGAGGACCCGCGGCTGATGCAGCGGCTGGCGGACCGGCAGGTCACCTGCGAGGTGTGCCCCTCCTCCAACGTCTCGCTCGGGGTCTACGAGAGCGCCGGTCAGGTGCCGATGCGCACGCTGTTCGACGCCGGGGTGCCGATGGCGCTGGGCGCGGACGACCCGCTGCTGTTCGGCTCGCGGCTGGCGGAGCAGTACCGGCTGGTGCGCGAGGTGCACGGCTTCTCGGACGCCGAACTGGCCGAGCTGGCCCGGCAGTCGGTGCGGGGCTCACGAGCACCGGAGGGCGTCCGCAAGGAGCTGCTGTCGGACATCGACGCCTGGCTGGCCGGGTGACCGGCCGCCGGGAGTTCAGAGCTTGACGCCGACCATCACCGGCTCGTTGACCAGCTCCACGCCGAAGGCGGCGAGGACGCCGTCGCGGACCTCGCGGGCCAGCGCGAGCAGGTCCTCGGTGGTGGCCGCGCCGCGGTTGGTGAGGGCCAGGGTGTGCTTGGTGGAGAGGGTGGCCGGGCCCTCGCCGTGGCCCTTGCGGAAGCCGGCGTGGTCGATCAGCCAGGCGGCGGAGGTCTTGGTGCAGCCGTCCGGTGCCGGGTAGGCGGGGGCGGTGCGGTCGCCGAGCCGGGCGGCGAAGGCCGCGTACTGGTCGGCGGTCAGGACCGGGTTGGTGAAGAAGGAGCCCGCCGACCAGGTGTCGTGGTCGGCCGGGTCCAGCACCATGCCCTTGCCGGCCCGCAGCCGCAGCACGGTGTCGTGGGCGGTGCGCAGGTCGACCCGCTGCTCGGCCTCGACCCCGAGGGTGCGGGCGACCTCCGCGTACTTGACCGGCGAGGACTGCCCGGCGGCGTCCTCCAGCGCGAAGCGCACCCGCAGCACCACGTAGCGGTCGGGGTCGGCCTTGAACCGGCTGTGGCGGTAGGAGAACGCGCAATCGGCGTTGGTGAGGGTGACCCGCTCGCCGGTGGCGCGGTCGTAGGCGAGCACCTCGGTGACGGTGCTCGCCACCTCCTGGCCGTAGGCGCCGACGTTCTGCACGGGCGTGGCGCCGGCCGAGCCGGGGATGCCGGCCAGGAACTCGATGCCGGCCAGGCCGTGGTCGACCGTGCGGGCGACCGCCTCGGCCCAGACCTCACCGGCGGCCAGCTCCAGCCGGGCACCGTCGAGCTCGAAGCCGGTGGTGGCGATCCGCAGCACGGTGCCGGCGAACCCGGCGTCCGCGATGACCAGGTTGGAGCCGCCGCCGAGGATCAGCAGCGGCTCGCCCGCGGCGTCCGCCTCGCGCACGGCGGCGACCACCTCGTCGTCGGTCCGGGCGGTGACCAGCCGGCGGGCCGGGCCGCCGAGCCGGAGGGTGGTCAGCGGGGCCAGCGGCGCGTTCTCGAGTACCTGCACGCCCACCACGGTATACGGGCGCATCGGCTGGTCCGTCCAGGCTCCTCCAGGATTTTGGAGAGATACACTATCCATGTGGCCCGCCCGGGCCCGACGGCTTCGGGAACGGGGACGCGATGCGGATCGGGGAGTTGAGCCGGCGGGCCGGGGTGCCGGTGCCGACCATCAAGTACTACGTGCGGGAGGGCCTGATCCCCGGGGGCGAGCGGATCGGCCCCAACCAGGCCCGGTACGACGAGGCGCACATCCACCGGCTCAAGCTGGTGCGCGCGATGGTCGAGGTCGGCAAGCTCTCGGTGGCGACCACCCGGGAGGTGCTGAGCGCGATCGACTCCCCCGGCAGCAGCCTGCACGAGGTGCTCGGGATCGCCCAGGCCGCCGTCACCCCGCAGGTCACCGCCTCCGACCGGGCCGGCTGGACGCTCGCCGAGCAGGTGGTGACGGAGCTGGTGGCGCGGCGCGGCTGGGTGGTCAAGGAGAGCAACCCGGCCCGGCAGGCGCTGGCCCAGCTGGTGGTCACCTTCCGGGATCTGGGCCAGGACGACCTGTTGGGCGTGCTGGAGGACTACGCGGCCGTCGCCGAACGGCTGGCGGCCGCCGAGCTGGCGGCGATCGGGCACCGGGAGGGCGTGGACAGCAAGGTCGAGGGGGCGGTGCTGGGCACCGTGCTCGGCGACGCGCTGATCGGCGCGATGCGCCGGCTGGCCCAGGCGGACGCCTCGCACCGGGCCTTCGAGGGCGCCGCCGGCCGCGCCCCGGACCCGGCCGCGCGCTGACCCGACACGGCAGCGGGGCGGCCCGCGGCCCTCCCGGCGGAGGGTCGCGGGCCGCCCCGCGGCGCGGTCGGCGCCGTCAGACGCCGGCCGGTGCCGGCTGGTCGGCGCTGCGCGGCTCGGCGGCCTCGGCGGCCGGCCGCGGCGGGCGCGGGATGAACAGCGCGCAGACCCCGCCGAACACCACCACGCCGACGCCGACCCAGACCGCCGGGTGCAGGCCCCGGACGAAGTCGGCGGCGCTCGCCTCGCTGCCGTGCGCCAGGAAGACGCTGCTCAGCACCGCGATCCCGAAGGCCCCGCCGATCTCCCGGACGGTGGTGTTGGCCCCGGAGGCCTTGCCGCGGTGCTCCGGACCGACCGCACCGAGCACCACCGCGGCGGTCGGCGCGATCGCGAAGCCCATGCCGGCGCCGGCCACCAGCATCGCGCCGACCAGCCGGGAGTACGGGGTGTCGTCGGTGGCCGCCAGGTTGATCCAGGCCAGGCCGGCGGCCTGGAGGAACAGGCCCAGGGCCATCAGCCGGCCGCCGCCCACCCGGTCGGTGAGCGCCCCGGCGATCGGGGCGATGAACATCGGCATCAGGGTCCACGCCAGGGTCAGCACGCCGGCGTGCAGCGGCGTGCGGAACGGGGCGATCTGGAGGTACTGGGAGAGGAAGAAGATCGACCCGAACACCCCGAAGTACATGGTCGCCGAGACGATGTTGGTCAGGGTGAACGCGCGGATCCGGTAGAAGGACAGCGGCAGCAGCGGGTGGGTCTGCCGGCGCTCCCAGAGCACGAAGGCGGCCAGCAGCACGGCGCCGGCCACGAAGGCGGCGACGATCCGGGTGGAGGTCCAGCCGTCCGTGCTGCCGTTGACGATGCCCCAGACCACCGCGAGCAGGCCGGCCGAGGCGAGCAGCATGCCGATCAGGTCGAGGGGCGCCTTCTCCCCCTTGCTCTCCTTGAGCACCTTGAGGATCAGCGGGACGGCCAGGATGCCCACCGGCACGTTGATCCAGAAGATCCACTCCCAGGCGAGCCCGTCCACCACCGCACCGCCGACCACCGGGCCGAGCGCGATGGCCAGACCGCTGACCGCACCCCACAGGCCCAGCGCCAGGCTGCGCATCTTCTCCGGGACGGCCTGCGAGAGCAGGGTGAGCGAGAGCGGCATGACCGCGGCGGCGCCGAAGCCCTGCACCGTCCGGGCGGTGATCAGTTCGGCGCTGGTGTCGGCCAGTCCGCAGGCGATCGAGGAGAGCGTGAAGATCGCGATGCCGATGGTGAAGACCTTCCGGCGGCCGAACCGGTCACCGAGCGCGGCGCCGATCAGCAGCAGGCAGGAGAAGCTGAGCACGTACGCGTTGACGAACCACTGGAGGTCCTGGGTGTCGGCCTTGAGGTCGATCGCCAGGGTGCGCAGCGCGGTGGAGACGACCAGGTTGTCCAGCGCCACCATGAACATCGGCACGCTGCACGCGACGATCGACAGCCAGAGCGGGACCTTCGGCCCCTGGGCGGCGGGGCTCGGGGAGCCGACCGCCGTCGGATCGGACGTAGCCATGACTTCTACTCCTCGGGAAGCGGTGCGGGGTCTCGGGGTCGGCTCAGGCGCCGGCGGCGTCGGCGTCCGCCCGGGCCTGGTCGGCGAGGTGCTGCTTGGCGTCGGGCCAGGCGATCGGGAGCTGCTCGACCGGGACCTCCCAGAAGGTGAAGGTGGAGTCCTTCATGGTCGGGCGCAGCGAGGTCATCACGCTGTAGTGCGGCTCGGTCTTGGCGTAGGTGTAGAGGGCCTCCCGGGTCTCCCAGGCGGAGAGGGTCCAGAAGGTCCGCCGGAGCGGCTGGGCGATGAGCGAGGCGCCCAGTGCGCCGGGGGCGGTGCGGACCTGCTTCCAGGCGGCGAGCGACTTGAGGAAGAAGCGCGGCACGTCCTTGAACGAGCGCACCTCCAGCCGGGAGGCCATCACCAGGGCGCGGGTCTGCGGCCGGGCCGGGTTCGGGGTGGTCCAGGGGAGCGTGGGCATGGCGGTGGCCTTCCTCGGTCGCCGGCTCGGCGTGAGTGGCGGGCGGGGCGTCCCGGGGGCGCCCCCGAGTCGATAGTGGAACCTAGCGCTATCCATTATAGGGAGCAGGGATCCTTGAGTGCCAGTACCCATATCGGGACGGGGCCGACCCCTTTCGGGCCGGCCCCGCTCGGGCGCCGCGGGCCCGCCGCGGCGCCCCCGGACGTCGACGTCAGGCGTCGAGTTCGCGCAGCAGCTGCTCGGCCGCCTCCAGGCCGGAGGAGAACGCGGCCTCGTGCGAGCCGATCTGGTCGTGGTGCAGCTGCTTGGAGTGGAAGTAGGAGCCGGCCAGCTTGATCCGGGTGCCCTCGTTGACCTGGTAGATGGTCCGCTGCAGGGTGCGCAGGTCCATGTCGATCACCGGGTGCTCGTAGTGCAGCTCCTTGATCACCAGCTCCTCGCGCAGCGGGAGCGGGTAGTCCAGGGTGACGAAGTAGTCCAGCTCGGACTCGAAGCCGTGCAGCCGGTTCATGTAGTAGACGACGTACGGGCGCACCTCGGCGTCCACCACCACCTTGCCGTAGTTCCAGTTCTCCCAACGGTCGCGGTCGGCCGGCATCACCGAGGCGTCGGTGTGCAGCACCACGCTGGACGGGTTGTAGCGGATCCGGGCCAGGGTCTCCCGCTGCAGCTCGGTGGGCTCCGCGAGCAGCGCCCTGGCCTGGTCGCCGTGGACGGCGAGCACCACGTGGTCGAAGTGCTCGGTGCCGGCCGCGGTGGTCACCGCCACGCCGTCGGGCAGCTCCCGGACCTCGGTGACCTCCTCGTTCAGCCGCAGCTTGGGGTCGATGGCCGCGAGCGCCTTGCGGACGTAGGAGATCGAGCCGCCGCCGACGGTGCGCCAGTCGACCCGGGCGCCGCCGAGGCCGCCCTCGTCGTGCGCCATGAAGAAGGCGATCACGGTGGTGGCCGGCATCTCCCAGATCAGCTCGGCCGGCACCGACCAGACCGCGGTGCACAGCAGGATCACGTAGCCGTGCCGGAACGCCTGGCTGTAGCCGCCGCGGTCCAGGTACTCGCCGAGCGGGAGGTCGGTGCGCTTGCGCAGGAAGTCCTTGCGGCCCTCCTCGTGGAAGCGGCGGGCCTCGCGGCGGATGGTCAGGAACTCCTCCGGGTAGCGGCCGGCCACCTCCTCCTCCGGCAGCGCCATCTCCTCGGTGCCGAACTGCAGGCCGGTGTCCAGGTCGAAGAAGTTGAAGCCGCCCCGGTGCTCGCGGAACGGCACGTCCAGCTCGTCGAAGAAGCGGGTGAGGTTCGGGTAGCTGGGCCGGTTGAAGATCACGAACGCGGTGTCGATGCCGAGCGTGCGGCCGGCGTCCGTCACCTCGACGGTGTTGGCGTGGCCGCCCGGCCGGTCGTCCTGCTCGAAGACGGTGAGCTCGGCGCGCTCGCGCAGGCGGTAGGCGGCGGAGAGGCCGGAGACGCCGGCGCCGATGACCGCGACCCGGGGCTTGAGCGGTGCTGACATGGCAGAGTCCTTAGCTGGCTGGGGAGATGGGGGTGTCGGTGCGGGAGCCGGCCTCCAGGACCGGCCCGAGGACGGCGAGGCCGGCCAGCTGCTGGAGCCAGGCACAGGTGTCCCGGCGCAGTTCCTGGCGGCAGGCGGGGCAGACCTTGAGGTCGCGGTCGAGCCGGCCCGCGGGGACCTCGGCCCGGCAGGCCGGGCAGGGCAGCGGGCGGTTCGCGGCGGGTCCGGGGCGGTGGCCGGGCATCCGTCGGCTCCTTCCTGGGACGCGGCGTGCGGCCCTCAGGCCTGCGCGAGGGTGAGGTCGCCGCGCTCGGCGAGCCGGAACTGCCAGTGCGAGAAGAGCCGGTTCTCCCGGTGCAGGCGGCGCAGCACCGCCATCACCTCGTCCACCACCCCGCTGTCGGTGACCGCCTGGTGCGGGTACAGCTGCCGGCGCAGCCGCTCCAGCTGGAGCAGCAGCAGCGCCGGGTCGGGCAGCGGGTCGGCGAGCTCCCCGGCCGAGTGCAGGTAGGTGTGCAGGCAGGCGGCCGTGGCGTGCAGCAGGCAGTACTGCTTGGCCAGGTCGAAGAGTTCGGCGGACTGGCCGTACTCGCGGCCGAGTTCGGCCCGCAGCCGGGCGCACTCCTCGCGCAGCACGTGGGCCCGGCCGAGCAGCTCGCCGGCCACCTTGGCGGCGGCCAGCAACCGGGCGCGCCCCGGGACCTCGGCCCCGGCCGCCAGCCGCTCCAGCTCGGCCAGCGCGGCCGGCGCCGCGAGCAGCGCGTCGTCCCGGCCGCGGCTGAACAGCTGCTGGTCCCACGGTCGGTAGAGCGGCAGCTCGCGGCCGAGCCCGTACAGCGTGCCGACCCGCTGCTCGGCGGTGGCCCGGGCCGCGGGCTCCGGGTCGGTGGCGGCGGCGAGCAGGCCCTCCAGTTGCAGCGCGAGGTTCTTGAGGTTCACCACCGTGTTGCCGTCGGCGAAGTTGGCCACCAGCATGTCGCGGAGCATCTTCTGGTGGATGCCGTAGTGCGGCTCGGCCCGCAGGTAGAAGCGCGCCCCCAGCACCACGTTGAGCTGGGACATGGTGCTCTCCAGCACGGTCGGCACGTAGTACTTGGCCACCGACGACCAGACGCTGGTCTGCTCGGGCACCAGCTGGAGGCTGCGCACGGCGCCCAGGCTGACCGCGTCGGCGATCATCAGATCGGCGAAGCACTCGGCCAACTGGCGCCGGGAGTACGGGATCTCGCTGACCGTGCGGCCGAAGATGACCCGGCGCTCGGTGAAGTCCAGGGTGATCCGCAGGGCGGTGTCCACGGCCGACAGGGCGATCGAGCCGATCAGGGTGCGGGCCACCTGGGAGGTCTGCAGGGCGATCTCCAGCCCGGCCCCCTCGGCGCCGATCCGGGCGGAGTCCGGCACGAACACCCGGTCGAGCCGGATCCCGCTCATGTCCAGTGCGCGCAGGCCGTGCAGCCGCTCGTTCGGCAGCTCCTCGACGGCGCCGGCCGGCGTGCGGCGCTTCTCCAGCAGGAAGATCGAGTAGCCCGCCGGGCCGCCGCTCTCCTTCGTCCGGGCGAACACGCTCAGGCCGTCCGACACCCGGGCGTTGCCGATCAGCCACTTCTCGCCGGTGAGCAGGTACCCGCCGGGGACCTTCTCGGCGGACAGCTCGTTGCTGAGCACGTCGCTGCCGTGGTTGCGCTCGGACAGGCCCCAGGCGTACCGGCTGCCCTGGCGCATGGCGTCGCTCAGGTACTGCTTCTGCTCCTCGGTGCCGGCGATCCAGGCCGGCAGGAAGGCCAGGCTGGTGATGATCAGCGCGGTGGCGGTGGTCGGGTCGCGCCGGGCGATCAGCCGCAGCAGGTTGAAGCCGGTCTCCACGTCGCCGGCCCGGCCGCCCTGCGCCTCGGGGATGTTGTACTCGTGCACGCCCCAGCGCTGGAGCAGGTTGACGAAGCCGTACGGGTACTCCTCGCGCTCGTCGTGGTCGAGGATCCGCTCGTACGGCATCCGGCTCGCCGGGTCGTGCGGGTCGCCCAGGTAGTCCTCCAACTCGGCTGCGAGGCTGCGCAGTTCTGAGCTGTTCACCGGTCCTCCAGTCGGGGAAAGGTCCATCGGTCACACCACCGGCCGGGCGAGCGGCACCGGGACCGCGGAGAACAGCCGGTGGTCGGCCCGCAGGTCGAGCAGCACGTCCAGGGCGGGCAGCAGCTGTTCGGCGGCGCGGCGCACCGGCCGCTGGTCGGCCCGGGCGAGCAGGTAGCCGAGGCAGGCGGTGAGCCAGTCGGCCGAGCCGGGCTTCTGCCCGTACAGCGGCAGGTGCCGGCCGGCCCACCAGAGCTGGAGGCAGCAGGCGGCGGCGTGCAGCCAGGCGAACCGCTCGGCCAGGTCGATCGGGCCGGTGCCGGTGCCGGCCGCCGCGCTCTCCTCGGGCAGGCCGCGGACGGCGGCGAGCAGCTGCTCGGCCAGCGCCGCCGCCACCGGGGCGCCGGCCTCGGCGAGCGCCTCGGCGGCCGGGCCGGCCACCGCGCCGAGGGTGCCGGTGGGCAGGTCCCGGCCCCGGGCGTTCAGGTCGAGCCGGGCCGGGTCGTACGGGGGCAGCGGCTCGTCCGGTGCGAAGACCGTCCGGGCCGCCCGCCCGTCGCCGCCCGGCCCGGCCGCCGCCGCGGCCAGCGCGGGCAGCTGACCGGCGAAGGAGCGCAGGTTGGCCAGGGTGCTGGTGTCGACCACCCGGACCAGCGCGGCGTCCCGCTGGAGCTTCTGGAACAGCCCGCCGCCGGGGCCCTCGGTGCGCAGCACCGAGCGGGTCGCCAGGGTGGCGCCGCAGCGGGCGATCGCGTCCTCGACCGCCTCGGCGACCACGTGCTTGGCCGCGCAGCCCCAGACGCTGAACTGCTCCGGCGCCACGTGGATGCCCCGGGCGGCCACCAGCGCCACCGCGTCGGCCGCCAGCAGCGCCGCCGAGGCGATCGCCAACTCCCGGCGCTGGTAGGGCGTCTCCAGCAGGCCGCTGCGGCCGGTGCGGCGCTCGGCGGCGAAGCCGAGGGTGAGCCGCAGCGCGGTGTCGGCGCAGCCCAGGCTGCCGGCGGTGCTCATCAGCCGGACCACCTGCTGGGCCTTGACCGCCACCTCCAGCGCCTCGCCCGGCCGGCCGACCAGCTGTTCCCGGGCGACCGGCAGCCGGTCGAAGCGCGGGTGGGCGAAGTCGATGCCGCGCATCCCGGAGGTCGGCACCCAGGCGCCCCGGTCCAGCCGGTGGGTGCTCTCGGCCAGGTCCAGCAGGACGGCGGTGAAGGCGCCGGGGCCGCGCTCGCCGGTGCGGGCCACCACGTACATCGCCTCGCAGCGCTGTCCGAGGCCGACCATCCACTTCTCGCCGTCCAGCCGCCAGCCCTCGCCCTCCGGCTCCAGCCGGACGGTGTTGGCCAGCAGGTCGCTGCCGTGCCCGGCCTCGGACAGCGCGAAGCCCACCGAGCCGCCGCGGCGCAGCAGTTCGGCCACCCGGCGGTGCTGCTCGGGCGAGCCGTGCAGCCGTACGCAGGTGGCGGCGGTGATCGAGAACATGGTGGCCGGCATGACGTTGAGGTCCCGGCGGGCCGCCGTGCGGACCAGCAGCAGGCTGCGGTCGAAGGACTCGAAGCCGCCGCCCCACTCGGCCGGCAGGTGGTCGAGGTGGAAGCCGGACTCGCGCAGCACCCCGGCCAGTTCGTCCGGGAACTCCCCGCGCTCGTCGCGGCGGACCGCGGCGGCGAAGCCGTACGGGCCCGCCGGGTCGTCCGGGTCGCCGAGCAGCAGCTCCAGCGCGGCGGCCTTCGCGGCGACCCGCTCGATCACAGCGCACCGCCCAGGGCCGCCACCGGGGACTCCAGCGGCACCGGCCGGTAGTCGGCCACGGCGGCCGGCAGCTGCACGCCCGCGGTGCGCAGCGCGGCCACCCGGGTGTGGAAGGCGGCGCCGCGCATCAGGTGGTGGGCGACGTCGGCGACCCGGCGGTTGCCGGGCGCCTTGAGGTAGCTGGCGGTGACCCAGTCGTTGAAGCTGCCCATCGCCGGGCCGCACCAGACCTGGTAGTCCAGGGTGCGGTCCGGGTCGCCGACCGTGGACCAGCGCGAGGACATCCCCAGGTACCAGCGGAAGACCAGCGCCATCCGGCGCTTGGGGCTGTCCTGGGCCCGGGCCAGCTGCTCGGGGTCACGGCGGCCGAAGTAGCCGACGCACTCCTGCCAGACCTCCTCCAGCGGGCGGCGGAAGACCTGCGCCTCCAGCCGGGCGCGCTCCCCCTCGGGCAGCTCCTCCAGGCCGCCGTGCGCCTGGTAGAGCTCGTACAGCTTCTTGGCCCGCATCGGGAACAGGGTGCCCTTCTTCAGCACCTGGAGCTCCACGCCCAGCTCGAACATGTCGGCGGCCGGCGCCATCTCGCAGTCCGCGATGCCGGCCTCGGCCAGCAGCGCCTTGGTCGCCTTGGAGGCGCCGGACTCGACGCAGGACTGGTTGACCGAGCCGGTCACCACGTAGGCCGCGCCCATCGCGAAGGCGGCGGCCACCGCGATCGGGGTGCCCAGGCCCCCGGCCGCGCCGACCCGGATCTGCGCCGGGTAGCGGTGCTCGCGCTGCACGCCGTCGCGCAGCCGCAGGATGCTGGGCAGCAGCGCGGGCAGCGGCCGGCGGTCGGTGTGGCCGCCGGAGTCGGCCTCCACGGTGATGTCGTCGGCCATCGGCACGTACTTGGCCAGTTCGGCCTGGAGCGGGGTGATCAGGCCCTGGGCGAGCAGCGCGCTGACGGTGGCGGCGGGGGCCGGCCGCATGAAGCGCTCGGCGGTCTCGGTCCGGGAGATCTTCGCGATCACCCGGTGCTCGGCGACCGGCTGCCCGTCCGGGCCCTGCCGCAGGCCGGCCAGCCGGTAGCGGACGATGTGCGGGCTGAGCGCCATGAAGGCGGAGGCCTCCACGCAGCGCACGCCGTGCCGCAGGAACAGCTCGACGGCCTCGCGCTCCAACCGCTCCTCGCTCGGGCTGTGGATCAGGTTCACCGCGTACGGCAGGCCCGGGATCTCGGCGGCGAACCGGCCGAGCGCCTTCTCGATGCTCTCCGGCAGCAGGCCGGCCGCGCCGAAGGAGGCGAGGAAGCCCTCCCGGGCGAGTGCGATCACCAGGTCGGCGGAGGCGATCCCGCCGGCCATCGCCCCGGCCAGGTACGGCTGGCGGACGCCGTGCGCGGCCAGGAAGGCCGCCGAGCCCAGCCGGTGCGGGGGCAGCGGGGCGACCGCGGCCAGCAGCGGCAGGCCGTCGGCCGAGCCGGCGGCGAGGGCCCGGCCCTCGGCGGCGGCACCGATGCCGCGCGGGGTGCGGACCACGAAGCAGGGCCGTTCGAGTTCGGCGAGGACCTGGTAGACCCCGGCGGGGTCGGTACTCGGATACTGCTCCCCCTGCCAGAGCAGTGGTGTCTGCGGGCGGTTCATGTCGTTCGGTCTCCTCAGGCAGGGGTGGTCAGGCGGTGGCCGGGAGGACCTCGATCGCCACGCCGGTGAGCTCGTAGATCCGCAGGCCGGGCTTCCACAGGTCGGCGTCGGCGATCACCACGACCCGGCCGGCCTCCCGGCGGACCTCCCGGACGTGCACGTCGAAGCGCAGCTCCCGGTCGTGGCGCAGGATCTGGCCCCGGTACTTCCAGGCCGTCTCGACGTCGGTGGCCAGGGCGAAGCGGGGCCGCTCGATGCCCTCGGCCAGGCCCTGCTCCAGCACGAACAGCCGCAGCGCCTGGAGCACCGCCTCCACCCCGAGCGAGCCCGGCATCACCGGGTCGCGGTGGAAGTGGCAGTCGAAGTACCACTCGTCGGGGCGGACCTCGCGCCGCCCGTGCAGGTAGCCGAGCCCGTGCCGGCCGCCGTCGGCGACCAGGTCGACCTCGTCGACCAGGTGGAAGTGCTCGCCGGGCAGGCGCAGCCCCTCCCCGGTGAAGGCCGGGGAGCCGGCGTCGAGCGCGATCCGCCGCACCCGGTCGGCGGCGGGCTGCTCCTGCTCGATCCAGGGCGCCACGTACCGGCCGGCGTCCAGGCCCGCCTGGTTGGCGAGCGCGGCCTCGCTGAAGTAGCCGAAGAGCGACTCGCCGGTGTAGAACACCTCGCCGTCGGCGGAGAGTTCGTAGCTGAAGTTCTGCAGGACGGCGCCCTGGACGGCGCTGGTCATCAGCAGCTTGGAGTGGTGCCGGATGGTCTTGCCGCGCAGGTCCACGTCCTTGACCAGGGTGGCCCGGCCGTCCAGGTTGCGGATCGAGTACTCCGTCCGCGGCTGCTTGAGGGTGGCGCCGAGGTAGTAGCCGAGCAGGATGGCGGCCTGCAGCGAGGTCTCCATGTAGACGCAGTTCGGCATGTGGGGGTGCGAGTTCTGGGTGTAGTACCAGGCGTCGGCCGGCGAGTCGTACTCGGTGACCATCTCGGAGCCCGGACCGAGCTCGCCGCGGGTGCCCTGCAGGGACATGATCCGGTCGACGAACTGGAAGTCCCCGTTGGGGATGTACGGCGCCCGGCTGTCCCGGTAGACGTCGAACTCCGGGCCCATCGCGGTGCCCAGGTCGCCCTTGGCCGCGTGCGCCAGGTGCAGTTCGTTGATCATCGCGGCTTCGCCGGAGCGGTTGCGCCGGCCCAGGAAGGCCGGGACACCGCCGAGTTCGGGCCGGTAGGGGGTGCCCTCCTTCTCCCGGATCTGGATGCCGAAGTTGCGCATCCGGATCACCGGCTTGTCGCCCAGGTACACCAGGATGTCGGCGATCACCGAGGGGCGCGGGAGCAGGGTCAGCTCCATCACCTCGATCTCGTACCGGATCTCCCGGTGCGCGGGGGTGATCTGGCCGCGGACCTGCACCTCGGTCTGCAGGCCGACGATGGTCTGGAAGCGGGCGTCGGGGAGCACCAGGTGCATGCCCTGGTGCAGCAGGTACGCCTGCAGGGCCTGCACCGCGCCCTCGGCCACCATGGAGCCGGCCAGCACCGGGTCGTCCGGGAAGTGGCACTCGAAGTACCAGGCGTCGGGCTGGAGTTGCTTGCTCGCGGTGAGGGCGCCGAGACCGCGCGGGCCGCCGGTGCGGTCGATCCGCAGCTCGTCGATCATCCGCAGCCGGGCGTCCGGCAGCCGCAGCGCCGGGTTGAGGCCCGGGTCCTGGGCGTGCTCGGGGCCGAACACCTCACCCGGGCGGCCCTGGGCCAGCAGCTCCAGGTCGGCGGCGGTGAGGTGGTCGCGGTCGGTGCGGGCGAGCGGCTTGAACCAGGCCTTGGTGAGCGCCGCCCGGGCCGCCTTCTCCTTCTCGGTGATCACCACGCCGAGCGGGGTGTCCAGCTCGGCCTGGCTGAAGAACCCGGCCGAGGCGTCCTTCAGCTCCAGGATCAACTCGCCGTCGGCGTAGCAGAGGTAGCTGAAGAAGAAGAGGGTGGTGTCGCCCTGGGTGACGAACCGGTTGATCGAGATGTCGTACCGCAGGGTCTGGCCGGCCCGCGGCAGGTCGCCGTGGAAGACCAGGGTGGAGTCGAGCAGCCGGTAGACCCGCTCGCCCTTGTTGCGGAAGTCGATCCCCAGGTAGCTGATCAGCAGCAGGTCGCACTGGCCCGCCTCGATCGCCACCGCCGGCGGCACCCCGTCGTCCACCGTGTACCAGGCGTCGGTCGGCACGTCGTACTCGGTGCGGATGAAGGACGGCTTCATGACACCGGTCTCGGCGCGCAGCTCGGTGACCCGGGTGACGAAGTGGTACGGCGGGGCGGGCAGCCGCACCCGCTTGCCGTAGCCGTCGATCTCGGCGAAGGCCGGGCCGAACACCGCGGCCAGCGAGCCGGTGGCGAACTCCAGCAGGTCGGCCTCGTCCCAGATCACCCCCGGCGCCTTGCCGGGTGCGGCGGCGGGTACCGGGGCCGGCGTGGGCGCCGGTACGGGTACCGGGGCCGGCGCGGGCGGGAGTTCGGCCCGCGGGGTGAAGGCGATCGGCTCCGGCGCCGGGGCGGGCGGCAGCTGCGCGGGCGCCGCGGGCGGGCCGGCGAGCAGCGCCTCGGTGCGGGCCAGCGTGCTCTCCTGGAGCACCCGCTGGGTCTCCATCACCACCGAGTGGGTGGCCACCATCTGCTGGCGCAGCTCGCGCACCAGGTCCCGGGCGCGGTCGCCGGTCGCGGGCGGCGCGGTGGCCGGGACCGGCCGGGGGTCACCCGTCGGGCGCCCGCCGGGGTGGCGGCCCGCGGCGCGGTCGGCCGGCCCGGCGGGCGGGTCGGCGGCCGGCTCGGCCCAGGGCAGGAAGGCGATCGGCTCCCCGTCGAAGGTGATGACCTCGGGGTCGGCGAGGGTCGGGTCTGCGGGCATCTGGTCCTCCGGCGGAACGGGACCGGCTGGTCCGGTAGGGCCGGCCGGGGTCGGGCCGACCGGGAGCGGGCGGGAGGTGCCGGGGCCACCGGGCCCCGCACCGAGGGCGGCCAGGACCGGCGCGGCGAAGGCGGGCGGCGCGCTCGCCGGCAGCTCCTCGGCTCCGGCCAGGGCGGCGGCCGGGGTGGGCGCGGCGGCCAGCAGCTCGGCCGTCCCGGTGGCGATCCGCTCCGGGACGGACGGCCCGCCACCCACCGGGAACACCGCCCGGGCGGCCCGGGCCGGGGCGGCGGCCACCGGTCCGAGCAGGCCGACCAGGTCCAGCGGCACCCCGTGCGCGACCAGCCGGGCCGCCAGCTGCGCGACCGAACGGGCCGCCGGCACCCCCCGGCGGTCGACCGAGACCGCCACGTGCGGCGCGCCGCCGAGCGTCTCGCGCACCCAGCGGGTGCAGGTGGCACCCGGCCCGACCTCGACGAAGTACCGGAAGCCCCGGTCGTACGCGGTGCGCACCAGCCGCGGGAAGTCGATCGTGGAGCGCAGCGTGTGGGCGATCCGGTCGGCGATCCGCTGCTGGTCGAAGTCCTCGACCGGGCCGTAGTCGTACGCGCTGAGCAGGTCGAGACCGCCGGTCGACCCGGTCGGGTGGCTGTTCAGCTCGGCCAGGCCGGCCACCTCGCCGTCCACCACCGGGCAGTGCATCACGCCGTTGACCGGCGAGCGGGCCGCCGGGCAGCCCAACTCCTCGATCAGCGCCCGGCACTGGGCCGGGTCGCCGGCCACCACCAGCTCGCCGGGGGTGTTCACATGGGTCAGGAAGACCCGGTCGTAGCGGGGCAGCGCCGCCCGGACCGTCTCCGGGTCGGTGAGCAGCACGTGGCCGGACCAGACCTCGGCGTCCGGGGTGCCGGCGGGCAGCCGCCACAGCTCGCGGACGGTGTCCCGGCGGCCGTTCAGCCGGTGCTTGAACAGCGGGGTGGCGCTGATCCGGTCGTCCCGGCGGGCCGAGCGCCGCCAGCCGCCGGTGGCGAACAGCATGCTGCTCTCGCCCAGGCTGTAGCCGAAGGCGCCGTGCACCGGGACGCCCAGCAGGTCCCGCACCAGGTCGGTGTTGAGGATCGCGAAGGTGGTGCCGGTGGCCAGCATGAACGGCAGGTCGTCGGCGAGTTCGGCCTCCAGCCCCATCAACTCCCGCCGGCCGGGGGCGATCTGGGTGCGCGGGTGCAGCCTGGCGGTCCGGAAGGTCCGGTCCGGTTCGGCCACCTCCGCCTCGAACCGTTCCAGCAGGCCGGGGAAGGCCCGGAACAGGTCGCGGCCCAGGCCCGGGTAGGAGTTGACGGCGCCCGGGTAGACCAGCGCGACCTTGCCGTCCGGCCCGATCGGTCGGGGGGTGAAGCAGCTGCCCGCCGGGGTGGCCCAGTCCTCGCCGCGCTCCTGCGCGCCGGGCAGGTCCCGGGCGGCCAGCTCCAGCTGCCCCAGCAGCTCGGCGTGGTCCCGCCCGACCAGGACCACCCTCGGCGTGCCCACCGGCAGCCGCCCGGCCGCCTGCCAGGCCAGCTCGTACGGATCCGCGCCGGCGGCCAGCAGCGCGCGGTGGCGCTCGACCTCGGCGAGCAGCCCGGCCGGCTCGGCCGCGCCGAGCGCCAGCAGGACGGGCGCGCCGGCCCGCTGCCAGTCGCGCTCCTCGGTCCGGCCGCGGGTGCGGTCGGCGGAGAGCACCAGCTGCCCGTGCGCACCACCGCCGCCGATGAAGGAGACCGCCGCGTACCGGCGACCCGAGCGTTCGGCGCGCAGCCAGGGCCGGGAGGCGTCCGGCAGGTAGCAGCCGGTGGCGGCCAGCGGCCCGGCCCACTCCTCGGCCGGCGCGCGCCAGCCGGGCACCCCGGGCAGGTAGCCGTGGTGCAGGCTGAACACCGCGCGCAGCAGGCCGGCCATGGCGGCCGCGCCCTGCGCGTCGCCGAGCTGCGCCTTGGCGCTGCCGAGCGCCGGGCCGGGCGTACCGGCCGGGTGGAGTCGGGCCAGCGCGGCCAGCTCGGCGGCGTCCTGGGCCGTGGTGCCGCCGGCGTGCAGCTCCAGGTAGCCGAGGTCGGCGGCCGCGATGCCGGCCTCCGCGAGGGCCTGCCGGCCGGCGGCGGCGAGCGCCTCGGCGTCCGCCTCGGGCAGCTCGCCGTCCACCGGGACGGCGTGCCGGACCGCGACCGCGTCCAGCCGGGCGTACGCCGGCCGGGCCCCCTCGCCGGTCCGGGTGAGGACCACCGCGCCGGCGCCCTCGCCGATCCGCCAGCCGCCAGTGCCCTCGCCGAAGGTCAGGCCGGGGCCGGCCACCGGCGCGCCCGCGCCGCCCTCGACCCGCAGCAGCAGGCTCTCCGGCGAGCCGGCCAGGTCGACCGCGCCGACCAGGACGGCCTCGATGCTGTCGTCCAGCAGCAGCAGCCGGGCCAGCTCCAGCGCCTGCGCGGTGCCGGCGGCCTCCGCCGAGATGGTGAACGAGGGGCCGGTGAGGTTCCACAGCGAGGAGATCCGGCTGGCCATGATGTTGCCGATGTAGCTGAGCACCTCGTTGGCGACGATCGGCTCGTGCACGCCCGCGCGGGCCAGCTCGGTGAGCCGCTCCCGCTGGGCCCCGGTCAGGTCGAGGCCGGAGGCGTCGAACAGCTCGCGCAGGTGGCCGCCGAGCGTGTGCCGGGCCAGGTGCAGGTGGGCGCTGGGCTCGATCTCCATCGCCACCACCACGGCGACCCGCCGGGGGGCGGGGCCGCCCTGCCCGGGCGCCGCCTCGCGGCTGTACCCGGCGTCGCCGAGCGCCTCGTCGGCGACCTGGGACATCAGCGCGTGCTGGAGGTTGTAGTTGCGCAGGTCGGCCGGCGGGATCCGGTGGTCGACCGGGTCGAGGCCGACGGTGTCCACGAACGCGCCCTCGGGGAGCGCGTCCCGGCCCAGCCCGGCGGCGGCGAGCGCGCCCGAGGCGGTCCGCTCCAGGCCCCGCCAGCGGCGCTCGGGCAGCGGGCCGAAGGCGTCGGACCCGTCGTGCACGGCCCGTTCGAAGGCCGCGGCGGAGCTGAACGAGCCGAAGTGCGCGCCCACGCCGACCACGTCGAGCGCGGGCGGGGCGACCGCGGCGGCCGCCGGTCCGGCGGTGGCCAGGGGCGCCGGACCCGCGGTGGCCGCGTCCGAGAGCACCACGTGCGCGTTGGTGCCGCCGAAGCCGAAGGCGGAGACCGCGCCGCGGCGCTCCCCCGCCGGCGCCGGCCAGGCCCGGCCGGTGCGCACCAGGGCTCCGGCCACCGGACCGTCCGGGGCGGTGAGCGGCTCGGTGACGCCGATGGTCGGCGGCAGCTCGCCGTGCCGCATCGCCAGCACCACCTTGAGCATGCTGCTCAGGCCCGCGACGGTGAGCAGGTGGCCGATGTTGCCCTTCACCGAGCCGAGCAGCGGCACCTTGCCGGCCGGCCCGAAGAACTCGGCCACCGAGGCCGCCTCGGTGGCGTCCCCGATCGGGGTGCCGGTGGCGTGGCACTCCAGGTAGTCGATCTCGCCCGGCGCCACCCCCGCGTCGGCGTAGGCGAGTTGGTAGGCCCGGTGCTGGCCCGCCCCGCTCGGCACCAGCAGGTGGCGCCCGGCGCCGTCGTTGGACAGGCCGATGCCGTCGATCACGGCGTGGATCCGGTCGCCGTCGCGCTGCGCGTCGGCGAGCCGCCGGACCGCGAACATCCCGGCGCCCTGACCGGTCAGGATGCCCGCCGAGCGGCTGTCGAAGGGCTGGCTGAACCCGTTCTCCGGATAGGCGTGCAGGTCGGAGAAGGAGAGGTGGATCAGCGTCGGGTCCGGCGCGCAGACGCCGCCCGCGAGCACCAGGTCCGCCTGGCCGGCGGCGAGGTGGTCGCAGGCCAGCTTCAGCGCGTACAGCGCCGAGGAGCACGCCGCGTCCAGCGCGTACCGGGGGCCGCCGAGGCCGAGCGCGGCGCCGACGATCCGCGCCGGGGCGCCGCTGACGTGGGCGTCCGCCGGGTCGGCGGCGGGCCCGCCGGCCGGGGCCGCGAGCCCGCTCAGGCCGCCGGACACCAGCCCGTCGCGGACCGCCTGCTGCACCAGCGGCAGGCTGATCCGGGCCGAACCCGGCGTCGGGAAGGAGTAGTTGCCCAGCACCAGGCCGGTCCGGGCGAGCAGCTCGGGCCGCTCCAGGTGGCCGCCGTCGCGCAGCGCCTCGCGGGCCACGTAGAGGGACCAGTGGAACACCCGGTCCAGCCGGGCCAGCCGGTCGGCCGCCAGCCGGTAGCCGGTGGGGTCGAAGGTGAAGTCGCGGACGAAGCCGCCCCTGGTGCAGGTGATCGGGTGCTGCGGATCGAGGTCGCGGGGGTCGCCGGGCGGTCCGAAGACCTCCGGGCCGCCCTCGGTGCGGCTGTCCGCACCCGCGCTGAGGTTCTGCCAGAACTCCTCGGGGGTGGCCGCACCCGGGAAGAGGCAGGAAAGTCCGACGATGGCGTACTTGCTCATGGAAGCCGGGTCCCTCCGGGCTGTGGGAGGTCCGGCCGGCCGCGCTCGGCGGCCGGCCGGACCAACCGGGTCGGGTACGTCAGCTGCTGACGAACTTGGCGGCCAGCTGCGGGGTGGAGACCAGGCTCACGCCGGTCAGCCGGGCCAGCACCCGGCCGCCGTCGCCGACGGCGGTGACCGTCAGGCTGGCCGAGGTCCCGTTCACGGCGCCGGGCTCCACCACCACGAGGAAGGTCCCCTGGTCGGGCAGCGCCTGGTGGAACTCCGCACGGGCCACCGACAGCGGCAGGCTGGCGGTCGACCGGAACAGCCGCATCCAGACCAGGCCGGCCTGGAGCAGCAGGTCCGCCGCGCCCGGCCGGTAGAGCCGCCCGGCGTACGCGCCGCCCGCCGGCCGCGGCTCGACCAGCGAGCACTCCAGCACCAGCCGGCCCTCGTCCTCGGCCAGCACCCGGCGCACCCCCTGCAGGGCGGGGCCGTGGAACAGCGTGCCGTCGGTGTAGAACCCGGCGGCGTCCCGGCCCCGGCCCGGGGCGGGCAGGCCCGCCATGGTCGGGTGGTTGAGCTCGGACGCCGGGTCCGCGCCCAGCACCACCCCGGCCGCGTAGTGCGGGCGGACCGTGCCGTCCGCGGCCACCGAGCGGATCACCACCTCGGTGGTCGCCTGGTCGCCGGCCGGCGTGGCCGCCAGCTGCAGCCGGGCCGGCTCCGCGCCGTCCAGCACCAGGCCCTTGTGCACCGCGAAGTCCCGGACCTGGCGGACCGTGCCGCCGCTCAGCCGCTCCACCGCGCCGATCGCCCAGCCGAGCGCGACCGCGGCCGGCAGCACCGGCACCCCGCCGATCAGGTGGTCGGCGACGATCGGCTCGGCCACCAGGCCGGCCGTCACCCGCTCCAGCACCGCGGCGGCGGGCGCCGCGGGCGGGCGCACCGACAGCGGCGTGGTCGGGCCGAGCACGGTCACCGTGTCGTGGCCGTGCGCGGCGTCGAACTGGCCGGTGAACAGCGCGGTGCCGGTCTGCTCGGGGATCAGCGTGATGCCGCGCTCCTGGAACACCGCCTTGACCTGCGGCGATACCATCCCGCTGTCCCAGGCGCCCCAGTTCAGCGCGGAGACCCGCACGTGCGGGTGACGCCGCTTGAACGAACTCGCCCAGGCGTTCAGCACCTCGTTGGCCATCGCGTAGTCGGACTGCCCCTGGTTGCCGAAGAACCCGGCCACCGAGGAGAACAGCACCACGTGCCGCAGCCGGTCCACCGGCAGCGCCTCGACCACCGCGCGCAGCCCGCCGAGCTTGGGCGCGAAGACCCGCTCGATCTCGGAGGCCCGCTTGTTGGCTATCAGCTGGTCGGCGAGCACCCCGGCGCCGTGCACCAGGCCGGTCACCCGCCCGGCGTACGGCGCGAGCGCGGCCGCGGTGGCCGCCGCGTCGGTGATGTCGACCGCCAGGTACTCGGCCTCGGAGCCCGCCGCGCGCAGCTCGGCCAGGGTCCGCCGGATCTCGCGCTCACCGGCCACCGCCTGGTAGAGCTGCTCCACCCGCTTCGGGGTGGGCTTCTCCCCCGCCGCCTTCAGCTGCGCCGCGGCGGCCGCCTTCAGCTCGGGTTCGGTGACCAGGCCGAGCGCCCACCCGGGCTCCTCGCCGAGCGCCGTCCGGCCGAGCAGCAGCAGCCCGGGGCGGTACGCGGCGGCCAGGTCGACCACGCAACGGGCGGTGATGCCGCGGCCGCCGCCGGTGACCACCAGCAGGTCCTGCGAACCGAGTTCGGCCACCGGGGTGGCCGGGTCGGCGGCCAGCGCGGTCGGCGCCTGGCCGAGGGTCAGGGCGACCCGGCGGACACCGTCCCGGCCGACCTGGACCGGCTCGGCCGAGGCGTCGTCGACCTCGGCGAGCAGCAGTTCCGCCGCCGCCTGCGGCTCCAGCCCGGGGGCCAGGTCGACCGCGCGGCAGAACAGCTCGGGCGCCTCCACCGCGAGCGTCTTCACCAGGCCGCCGAAGCCACCGGCCGGCACCTGCTCCTCGGCGACCCCGGTCAGCCCGAAGACGCCGTCCAGCCGGGTGGCCGTGAGGAAGCCGGCCCGTCCGGTGGCCGCCTCCTTGGTGAGCGGCTCCACCAGGTGCTTGGCGACCAGCAGCGCGTGCGAGAGCCGGCGGATGCCGTCGGCCCAGTCGAGGTCCTGCCGGGTGGCCAGGTTCACCACCAGGCGCACCGGCCGGGCGAGGATCCCCTCGACCCGCTCGGTCAGCTCGGTGACGCCCCAGCCGGCGAGCGCGAAGTCCTCGACACCCTCGATCCGGCGGGTGACGGCGGGCAGCCGCAGCACCCGCACGTCCCAGCCGCCGGCCCGCAGCCCGGCGGCGACCAGCGGCGTCAGCTCGCCGCCGTCGTCCACCAGCAGCGCTCCGGAGCCGGCCGGGTAGGCGCCCACCAGGGCGTCCGGGGACGGGAGTTCGAGCAGGGCGGCCTGGGCTCGGCCGATCACCCCGCGGTGCACGGGGGCGGCGGGGGCGGCGGGGGCGGCCGGCGCCGCGGGCGCAGCCGGTGTGCTCGGCTCGCGGACGGGCTCGGCGGCGGTTGCGGCGGCCCCGGTGACACCTGCCATGAAGTCGACGATCTGGCCGAGCGTGCGCAGCTCACCGAGCTGCTCCGGACCGACCGGCGTGTCACTCGGGAAGCGCTCCGACAGCACCCCCAGGATCTCCACCCGCTTGATCGAATCGATGCCGAGATCCGCCTCGACATCCATCCCCAACTCCAGCATCTCCACCGGATAACCGGTCTTCTGTGCCACCACCTCCAACAGCGCCGCCGACACCTCCGCCGGACCGGCAACCGCAGCGGCAGCGACCGGGGCCGAGGCCGGGGCCTGGGCCACGCTGCTCATGAAGTCGACGATCTGGCCGAGCGTCCGCAGCTCACCCAACTGCTCCGGACCGACCGGCGTGTCACTCGGGAAGCGCTCCGACAGCACCCCCAGGATCTCCACCCGCTTGATCGAATCGATGCCGAGATCCGCCTCGACATCCATCCCCAACTCCAGCATCTCCACCGGATAACCGGTCTTCTGCGCCACCACCTCCAGCAACGCCGCCGACACCTCCGCCGGCCCGGCAACCGCAGCAACCGGGGACGGGGACGAGGCCTGCGCCACGCTGCTCATGAAGTCGACGATCTGGCCGAGCGTCCGCAGCTCACCGAGCTGCTCCGGACCCACCGGCGTGTCACTCGGGAAGCGCTCCGACAGCACCCCCAGAATCTCCACCCGCTTGATCGAATCGATGCCGAGATCCGCCTCGACATCCATCCCCAACTCCAGCATCTCCACCGGATAACCGGTCTTCTGCGCCACCACCTCCAACAACGCCGCCGACACCTCCGCCGGACCCACCGCCGGAGTGGTGGCAACCGGGGCCGGGGCCACCTGCGGAGCCACCGGAGCAGCCGGAGCAGCCGGAACAACCGGAGCGGCGGGCAACGCGGCGGGCGCCGGCGCGGCCACCACCGGGGCGGGAGCGGCGAGCGCCGGAGCGGTCAGCGGCGCCGGAGCTGCCGCCGGGGCCGAGGCCGGCGCCGGGGCGGGAGCCGCGCCCGTACCGGTACCGAGCTCCAGGGCCGCCAGGTCGCGCAGGATCTCGTTGGCCCGCAGGTGCGTCCGGCCGATCGCCAGACCGTGCTCCTTGACCGCCGTCACACCGGCCAGCACGTCGTCCACCCGGCCCTGACCGGCCGCGTTCTCCAGCAGTCCGGCCAGCCGCTCGGCGCTCTGCAGCTGCCCGTTGAGGTAGTCGTCGTGCAGCGCGAGGTGATCGGCGATCAGCTCGGGCAGCCGGTCGGACGCCGGCGCGGAAGGGTGTTCGTGGTCCACGGATTCGCTCTCCAAGACGACGGGAACGGCGGGAACGGGGGGTGCCGGCGGGGCCACCCGGGCAGCGGCCGGCTCGGCGACGGGTACGGGGACGGACACCGGAACCGGCGCCGGCGCGACCGACCCCGGACCGGTCACGGTCGCAGCGGTCACAGGGGTCACGGCGGTCACGGCGGCCGCCGCGGTCGGGCCGGCGGCCACGGCCACGGTCGCGTCCGCCCCCGGCAGCCGCGGCTCGGCGATCCGGTAGCCGTTCTCCAGGGCGTCCCGGTACGCCGCCTTGCGCGCGTCGGAGACGTAGTTGATGCCGTTGAGCAGCACCGTCATCCCCTTGCTCGGCGCGGTCTCGGGCACCGGCGCCACGTACCGGTCGGCGACCGTCAACGGCAGCCCCAGCACAGCGAGTTCGGCGACCGCGCGCTTGAGCGCCAGGTCCGCGTCGGCGCCCGGTCCGCCGTCCAGCCGGACGGCCCGGTGCGGGCGGTCGCCGAGGATCCGGCCCACCAGCTGGGTGAGCACGCCCTTCGGGCCGAACTCGACGAAGGTCCGGTAGCCCTCGGCGTACATCTGCTCCACCCGGTCGGCGAAGTGCACCGGGTTGATCAGCTGCTCGGCCAGCAGGGTGGCGTTGGCGGCCGGGTCGGCGCCGTACTCCCCGCCGGGGGTGTTGGCGAACACCGGGCGCTGCGGCTCGCGGACCTCGACCCCGGCCACCGCGCCCCGGAAGGCCTCCACGGCGTGCGCCACGAACGGGGTGTGGAAGGCCGCCGAGACCGGCAGCCGGCTGATCCGCAGCCCGCTGCCCGCCGCCGAGGCGAGCAGCCGCTCGATCGCCGCGGTCGACCCGCCGAGCACCACCTGGTCCGCCGCGTTGCGGTTGCAGACCACCAGCTCGGGGTGGTCGGCGAGCAGGCCGGCGAGCTGCTGCTGATCGGCGCCGACGGCCGCCATCGCCCCGGCGTCGAAGTCCGGATCGGCCGGCGGGGCCATTGCGGCGCCGCGCGCCCGGGCCAGCGCGAAGTAGGCCTCGTCGGCCAGCGCGCCGGCCGCCCACAGCGCCGTCAGCTCGCCGAAGCTGTGCCCCAGGTACCCGTCGGCGGCGAAGCCGAGGCCGGTCAGGTAGCGGTACTGGCCGGCCGAGAGCGCGCCGATCGCCGGCTGGGCGTACTCGGTGCGCCGCAGCGACTCCTCCTGCGCGCGGCGGGTGGCGTCGTCGAAGGCGGGGGCCGGGAAGGCGATCCGGGAGAGCGGTTCGGCCCCGGCGAACTGCCGGTTGGCCTGGTCGAAGGCGGCCCGCAGCGGCGGCAGCGCCAGCACCGCCCGGTGCCCCGGGTTCACGTACTGGCTGCCCTGGCCGGCGAACAGCGCGCCCACCTTGCCGAGTTCGGCCTCCTGCCGGCGGTACCGGACGCCCTTCGGGTGCGCCCACTCCTGCGCGTCCGGCTGCGCCCGCAGCTCCCGGACGGCGAGCGCGCGCAGCGCGTCCAGCTCCGCCGGGTCGGCCGCCACCAGCGCCAGCCGTGCGTGCCCGGCCGGCACCGGGCCCTCGGACCCCACCGCGCCGCCGGCCACCAGCTCGGCCAGCGCCTCCGGGTCGGGCGCGTGCCAGAGGTGGACCCGGGCGACCGGGAACATCACCTTGAGGTCCTCGCCCTCACCGTGCTCCTGCAGCACGAAGTGGAAGTTGGTGCCGCCGAAGCCGAACGAGGAGATCGCGGCCCGCCGCTCGGCCCGCTCCGGGTCCTTGATCCACGGGCGGCTCTCGGTGTTGACGTAGAACGGCCCGGACGCGAAGTCGATCGCCGGGTTGGGCTCGTCCACATTGATGGTGGGCGGCAGCACCTTGTGGTGCAGGGCCAGCGCCAGCTTGATCATGCCGGCCGCGCCGGCCGCCGCCTTGGTGTGCCCGATCTGCGACTTCACACTGCCCACGGCCGCGTACCGGCGCTGCTCGGTGGACTCGGTGACCACCGCCGCCAGCGCCGACAGCTCGGTCGCGTCGCCGACCGCCGTACCGGTGCCGTGCGCCTCGAACAGCTCCACCGTGTCCGGCGTGCAGCGGGCGTCCTCGTACGCGCGCCGCAGGGCGACCATCTGGCCCTCCTTGCGCGGGGCGTAGATGGACTTGAACCGCCCGTCGCTGGAGGAGCCGATGCCCCGGATGACGGCGTAGATCTCGTTGCCGTCCCGCTCCGCGTCGGCCAGCCGGCGCAGCGCCAGCATCCCGATGCCCTCGCCGATCAGCGTGCCGTCCGCGTCCTTGTCGAACGGGCGGATCCGGCCCACCTTGGAGAAGGCCGGGGTCTTGCTGAAGCACAGGTACATGAAGATGGTGTTCTCGGCGTCGCAGCCGCCGGCCAGCATGGTGTCGGCCCGGCCCTCCAGCAGCTCGCTGACCGCCGCCTTGGTGGCCGCCAGCGAGCTGGCACAGGCCGCGTCGATGGTCATGTTGGTGCCGCCGAGGTCCAGCCGGTTGGCGATCCGGCCGGCCACCACGTTGCCGAGCATGCCGGGGAAGGAGTTCTCCTCCCAGGGCGCGAACGCCAGCTTGAACTTCTCGGCGATCTCCTCGGCGTCCCGCTCGGTCAGCCCGCAGCTGCGCACCACCTCCTTGAGCACCGGGGTCTGCAGGCGCGCGGAGAGCGGCTGGGTGAGCTGGTTCGCGCCGGTGATGCCGAGGATCACGCCGGTGCGCTCGGGCCGGTACCAGGGCTGTTCCGCGCCGGCGTCCTTCAGCACGTCGCGGGCGACCACCAGGCTGAGCAGCTGGAGCACGTCGGTGACCTCGAGGGCGGTCGGCGGCAGGCCGAACTCCATCGGGTTGAAGGCGACGGACGGGATGAACCCGCCGCGCCGGGAGTAGGTCTTGTCCGGCGCGGACGGGTCCGGGTCGTAGTGCTCGGCGATGTCCCAGTGGGTGCTCGGCACGTCCTGGATGCAGTCGGCGGCGGCCACCACGTTGCCCCAGAACTCTCTGAGATCACGGGAGTTGGGGTAGAGCGCGGACAGGCCCACGATGGCCACGGGCTCATCGGCGAGCCGGCGGCCGAAGTCGTCGTCGGAGCTGGTGGGGATGGGCTGCGAGGTGTTCACGGCAGGGCTCTCTTGGTCTCGGAGGGCCGGCCCCCGGGGCCGCCGCCGTACGGTCGGCGGCCCGGGGTCCGTGCGGAGGACGGGGCCTGCGTCAGACCTTCTGGGCGCCGGTCCCCGCGGGGACCGGGGTGGGTCGGACCAGGCGCGCGATCAGCTCCGCGGCGTCCGGTCGGGTGAGCATCGTGTAGTGGTCGCCCGGACTCCGGTGGACCTCCAGGCCGTGCGGCGCCAGCGGCCGCCAGCCGAGGGTCGGGTCGTCGGGGATCAGGCTCCGCTCGGCGGTCACCAGCACCAGCGGCACCGCGGCCGGCTCCGGCCGGTACGGCGCGGTCAGCCGGTTGTTGCGCAACAGGCCGTCCACGTACGTGTCGTACAGCTTCCGCAGGCCGGGCAGCGGGGTGTCGGGGGCGAGCGCACCGCCCGCGACCGCCGCGTCCAGCACCAGCGGCAGCCCGTCGTCCACCCCGCGGCCGGCCGTGCGGCCCGGCTCCAGCCGTACCGGGCGGCCCCGCTTGGCGCCCAGGTACATCGCGAACCAGCCGAGCAGCAGTTCCGGTTCGAGCGCCTCGTCGGGCTGCTGGTACTCCCCGGTCGGGGCGATGCTGTCGAGCAGCACCAGCCGGTCCGGCCGGTCCGCGGGCGACTGCTGCTGCACCATCGCCTGGGCCACCACGCCGCCGAAGGACCAGCCCGCCAGCGCGTACGGCCCGCCGTCGTACGCACCGGTGAACTCCGCCAGCAGCCGTGCCGCCAGGGCCTCGACCGTGGTCTCGGCCCGGCCGCCGGTGAGCGCCGCCTCCCAGTAGTCGGGCAGGGCGGACAGGTCGAGCACGGTGAGCCCGGTGCCGTCCGGCAGCGCCTCGGCCAGGGTGGCGTGCACCCCGGCGGCGAGGGCTCCCGGGTGTACCAGGTGGACCGTGCCCGCACCCGCCGCCGCCGGTCTCAGCCGGTTGACCGGGAGCGGGATCCGGCTAGGCCGACGCGACATGCTGCACCCCGGCGCGGGCGGCCGACTCCTCGGCGATGTGGGCGGCCAGCTCCTTGATGCTCGGGTGGTACCAGAGCGCCGTGGTGCCGAGCTCGAAGCCGAGCCAGCTCTCCATCTCGCCGGCCAGGATCAGCGCCTCGGTCGAGTCGAGTTCGAGTTCGTCGAAATACTGTTCCGGCGACACCGCGGACGGCTCCACCCCGAGCCGGTGCGCGATCTTCTCGATCAGCCAGTTCTGCGCGTCAACTGCTTTGATCAGAGCCATGGTTGCTCCTCCAGGGATGCGTCGACCCGGGCGGGGCCGTCGAGGGGATGGCTCCGAGGGAACCCGTCAGCGAGAACACCTGTCAGCACCAGGCGCACACTGCTAGGGTCCCGGGGGAGCCGTCACGGCCGCGGCGCACTGGACGTGCGGGCGCGAACGGGCATGGCTCGGCCGGGGCCTCGGAGATTCGTAGGTCAACAGTCAACATCTGCCATTGGCGCGGTGGTTGCAGCACCGCCCCTGGCGCGGTGGTTGCAGCACCGCACGCCCTTCGCTCCGCGGCAGCACCTACGGAACGACGGACCGCCTCGACCTGCCCGGCCGGCGGGGTTACGAGTGACGGCATCCGGCGCGGGGCGCCGGAACACATCACTACGGAGCAGGACCGTACGCGAGTTCAGGTTGAGCGTGCAACCAACCGATCGTGTTTGAACGGTCCTTGACCCGTACGGCGCACCAACAGCCGCTCTCCGCAAGCAGGTTGACCATGTGCAGCGAAACCGGCTGCGACCTGCGGCGATCCCGCCGGGACCCGGCCGCGGCGAGCGGGCGCCGAACGACCTTCGAACGTCTGGTGCACACCGGGCGCACTTCGGGGGGCACAGTGCGCCGGGGCGCACGCCGGGCCGTCTACGCGCGTGAACTCACCCATGTGAACTCGGAGTTAATGCTCGGGCCCTCGCTTGCCGCTTCGCTCGGACGGTGGATATGGTCACCTCAGCTATCCGTTGACCTGCCCGGCAACACCCTCCCTGCACCGCCGGCCCATGACCACGGAACGAGGACTGCCATGTCCGCGGCCCACCGGACACCACCCGGTGGCCGAGCGACCCCGGCCCCCGGGACCGCCCGACCGAACAGCACAGCAGCGTCGAACAGCACCGCAGTGCCGAACCGCACCACCAGGACCGCCCGACCCACCCGACCCGCGGGCCCCGTCCACCACCGGGTCACGGCACCCCGCCGGCCCGCGGCACCCGGCCGCCACCGGCCCCCGGCCCGGACGCACGAAGGCCCGGGCCGGCAACTGCCCGGCCCGGGCCCACAGTGGCTCCGCCCGACCTGACCGGCCGGGCGGAGCGGACGCATCAGCCCAGCTGGACCACCGCGCGGGACATGCCCAGCACCTTCTGGCCCTCGAAGGTGGCCAGCAGGTCCACCCGCACCCGGCGGTCGTCCAGCAGCGCGGCGACCTTCCCGGACACCTCGACGACCGAACCGTCCTCGTCGTTCGGCACCGGCACCGGCCGGGTGAACCGCACGCCGTAGTCGACCACCGCGGCCGGGTCACCGATCCAGTCGGTCACCACCCGGACCGCCTCGGCCATGGTGAACATGCCGTGCGCGATGACGTCGGGCAGCCCGACCTCCTTCGCGAACTTCTCGTTCCAGTGGATCGGGTTGAAGTCGCCCGACGCCCCCGCGTAGCGCACCAGTGTGGCGCGGGTCACCCGGAACGACTGCGCCGGCAGCTCGGTGCCGACCTCGACCTCGTCGAAGTTGATCGCCATCGCGCTACTTCCCCTCCTCGTCGGCCGCCCGGGCCACCAGGGACATGACGGACGTCACCACGTGCTCGCCGGTCGCGTCGTGCACCTCGCCACGCACGGTCAGCACGTCGTGGCCGGCCAGCGACTTGATCGCCTCGATCGAGACCGTCACCGACAGCCGGTCACCGGCCCGCACCGGGCGGGTGTAGCTGAACTTCTGGTCGCCGTGCACCACCCGGCTGTAGTCCAGCCCCAGCTCCGGGTCGCTGACGACCTGGCCGGCCGCACCGTAGGTGATGACGAACGGGAAGGTCGGCGGCGCGATCACATCGGGGTGGCCGAACGCCTTGGCCGCCTCCGCGTCGGTGTACGCGGGGTTCGCGTCGCCGATCGCCTCGGCGAACTCACGGATCTTCTCCCGGCCGACCTCGTAGGGCTCGGTGGGCGGATACGTCCGCCCGATGAAGGAGGGATCGAGCGGCATGAGCTACTCCTCGGAATGTGTCGTTACACAGAAACGACTCCAGGCCGCGCCCCTTGCGGGGTGCGGCCTGGAGTCAGTGCAAAGTCAGCGGGTCTCGCGGTGCGCGGTGTGCGAGTTGCAACGCGGGCAGTGCTTCTTCATCTCAAGACGGTCCGGGTCGTTACGCCGGTTCTTCTTGGTGATGTAGTTCCGCTCCTTGCACTCCACGCAGGCCAGCGTGATCTTCGGGCGGACGTCAGTGGCAGCCACGGGAGTGCCTTCCTGGGACAACGAATAAGAACACGACAAGAGTAGCCGATCGGGAGAGTTCCCCCCGATCGACTACGCGGAGTAGCGGTGACCGGACTTGAACCGGTGACACAGCGATTATGAGCCGCTTGCTCTACCAACTGAGCTACACCGCTTTGATGATCGGATCCGACGCCGGAGCGACGGAACTTCCCACCAGAGCCCCCATGCGGAATCGAACCGCAGACCTTCTCCTTACCATGGAGACGCTCTACCGACTGAGCTATAGGGGCGAACGAGGAAGAGATTACACGGTTCCCGGCCAGAGGTGAAATCCGTATCCGCGGCGGATCACCGCAGGTCGGCGCAGGCGCACTGACGATCCCTCGGGCCACGCACGTTCGAGGAGGTCACGCCACCTGGAGCTGCACCCGTACGACTTATGCCGCCGGCCGCCCCCGCCTCCGAGCCTCCCGGCCCCCGGCAGCCTAGGCTCGACCGGCAGTGATCATGCGGTCCCCAGGGGCGCCCGGAGCGCCGCAGAGCGCGCGGGGCCCGAGCAGCGGGGGCCGAGCGCCCCGGAGAGTGAGGAGCCGGCCGATGAGCGCGGACAGCGCACCAGCCGAGGAGCCGCACCCCGGCCCGGCCACCAACCCGCTCGGCCACGGACCCGTCCTGCTGCTCACCAACGCCCGGCTGGCCGACGGGCGGGTGGTCGACGTCCGGATCAGCGGCGACCGGATCCAGGCCGTCGGCACCGCGGGCAGCCTCGGACCGCTGCCGGTGGTGCCCGGACGCCCCGCCGTCACCACCGGCGCCCGGATCGACCTCGCCGGCTACCTGCTGCTGCCGGCCCCGGCCGAACCGCACGGCCACTACGACACCGCCTTCACGGCCGCGCTGCCCGCCGGCCCCCCGGCGGACCCGGCCGACCTGGTCCGCCGGGTCACCGAGGCCGCGCTCACCGCGCTCGGCTACGGCGCCACCGCCCAGCGCACCCACGTCCGGATCGGCGACGTGCACGGGCTCGGGCGGCTGGAGGCGGTCCTGGTCGCCCGGCAGGCCCTGAGCGGGCTGGCCGACCTGCAGACCGTCGCGATGCCCCGGCTGCTCACCGGACGGGCCGGCGCCGACGGGCGGGCCCAGCTGCGCGAGGCGCTCAAGCTCGGCGCCACCGCGGCCGGCGGCTGCCCGGAGCTCGACCCGGACCCGGTCGGGTACGCGCAGACCCTGGTCGAGGCCGCCCGCGAGGCGGACTGCCCGGTCGACCTGCACACCACCGGCCGCGACCTCGCCCAACTGGCCCGCATCACCGGGGTGCTGGCGCCGCTGCGGCCCCGGGTCACACTCGGCCCGTGCAGCGCCCTGCCGGCGAACGGCGTGCACCTGCTCGGCTCCGCGGGGGTACGGGTGGTCTGCCTGCCCCAGAACGGCGGCTGCACCGGCCTGGAAGGCCCGCCCCAGGGGCTGCGGCCCACCCTCGCACGGGAGTTGACCGACGCTCGGGTGCCGCTGGCGGCCGGCGGCGGCAGCCTGCGCGACCTCGCCAACCCGGTCGGCCGGGCGGACCCGCTCGAAGCCGCCTTCCTGCTCGCCGCGAGCGGCACGCTCAGCCCGGAGGCCGCCTACGACGCGGTCAGCAGCCAGGCCCGGCTCACCCTGGGCCTGCCGGCCGTCCGGGTCGACGCGGGCTTCCCCGCCGAACTGCTCGCCATCCGCGGCGACAGCCTCCGCGGCGCCCTGGCCGGCGGCCACAGCCGCCTGGTCGTCCACAGCGGCCGCGTGGTCAGCCGCACCAGCGCCGTCCGCGAGTTCGCCGACACCGTCGCCCTCGCCCTCCCCCGCCAGACCAACCAGACCTGACCCCGCGCCGACCCATGCGGGGCCGCGGAAGACCCGCTGGGACGACACGGGGCGCGCCACTAGGGTGTGGGCCCGAACGGCTCCGCGAGCGTCGTGCGGCAGCCCACCGGCCCTCACACTTCTTCCGACGGGGTACCACCACCATGGCTCTCAAGTCCCGGATCGCCGCAGCCCTGCTCGGGGCAGGTCTCGCCCTCACGGCAGGCGCGCCCACCGCCGGCGCAGCCGGCTCCTCGTTCACCCGACTGCCGTACCGAACGTCGTCGTCCTGGGGGTCGCCAGCGGCCCGCACTGCCTGGAGATCGCCGACTGGCGCACCGACAACGGCGCACCGGCCCGCCAGTGGGACTGCCACTACGGCGCGAGCCAGCGGTGGAGCCTGACGGTCGGTCCCGCCGGCTCCCTGGTCGACGAGCAGAGCGGCAAGTGCCTGGAGATCGCCGACTGGCGCACCGACAACGGCGCACCGGCCCGCCAGTGGGACTGCACCGGTGGCGCCAACCAGCAGTGGTCGTGGACCCACGTCCCCGGCACCGGCTACGTCCTGCGCAACGGCAACAGCGGCAGGTGCCTGGAGATCGACGGCCGCCGCACCGACAACGGCGCCCCCGCCCAGCAGTGGGACTGCTGGAACGGCAACAACCAGATCTGGTACCCGTTCGCCCCGACCCGCTGACCGACACCACGTCAGTCGGCTTCCGGATGGAACGCTACCGGTCGGAAGCATCCGGAGTGGCGAACAGGTCCCGGAGGGTCTGGGTCGCCAGGTTGAGCAGCCAGGTGTGGGCGGGGTCGTCGTCGTAGCGCTGGTGCCAGAGCAGATAGAGCGGTACGGGCGGCAGCTCGAACGGCAACGGCACCATGGTCAGGCCCAGTTGGTCGCGGGCGGAGCGGGTGACCGCTTCGGGGAGGGTGACCACGACGTCGGTGTCACGGGCGAGTTGCAGTGCGGTGTCCGTCGCAGGGGCGGAGACGATGACACGGCGCTCGTGGCCGAGGGCGGCGACGACGTCGTCGACCCGGTCGCGCAGCTCTCCACGTCGGGAAACGGTCACGTGATCAGCGGCCGCGTACCTCTCGACGGTCACCGGCCCTTCGGTGAGCGGATGTCCCGGTCGGAGCGCAAGGATGATCCTGTCCTGGCCGATGAGCCGGTGACGGATGTCGGGCTGGGGCGGCGGTCCGGCGCTGGAGGCCACATCGACCTCGCCGCGACGCAGCTCGGGGCTGTCGTGACCCGGCTCGACCGTGAGACGCATCCTCACCTTCGGGGCCTGGCGGCGCACCGCGGCGACGAGAGCGGTCCCGCAGGCGGTGGTGAGGGCGTCGTGCAAGCGAATGGTGAACACCCGCTCCAGCCCCGCCAGGTCGAGGTCCGTACGGGAGGACAGCAACTGGTGAGCTTGCTGCACCAGGCCATGGACCTCCGTACGCATGGCCAGCGCGCGAGGGGTGGGCGTCATGTGGCGTCCGGTGCGAACCAGGATCTGGTCACCGGTGGCCTTGCGTATACGGCCCAGCGATCGGCTCATCGCCGGCGCGGTGACGTGGAGCCGCTCTGCGGCTCCGGCCACGCTGCCCTCTTCCAGCAGCGCGTCGAGGGCCGTGAGCAGGTTCAAGTCCAATTGCATGCCGGTCACTATACGAGCGGAAAGCATGCACTCTTTGTTAACAGTTGGGCGCTTCGGCAGTGCCGTCAGGTTGAGCGTCGGCTCGGGTGGGTGGGCTGGTCGAGGAGCGCGTCCGCCCGGACCGTCGGCGCGGTTCAGGATGATCATCTCGGTGCGGTGGCAGCCGGCCGTCATGAGGTGTCGTCGCCACGCACCGGCCAGCGCGACACATCCCGAACCGGCCTCGCTCGCGAAGCTCGACCGACATGCAAAAAGAAGGGCCCTGATCAGCGTTTCCGCTGGCCAGGGCCCTTCTTGCTATCCGGTGGCTGGTGCAGGGTTCGAACCTGCGTAGCTTGCGCGACAGATTTACAGTCTGCTCCCTTTGGCCGCTCGGGCAACCAGCCAGGGATGGTGTCTCGCGGGGGGCTGCCCCGTTCGACGTCGTAAACGATACCTGATGGACGGGGGTGCTCCGCCACTCGATTGGTCAGGTGGTGATCAAGGGCGGGTCGAGGCTGTCGGCCGCGGGGCGGGGGCGGGGCTGGATAGGCTGGGGCGGCGGCCGTCCGGGAGGGTGGCCCCTGACCGTGAAGCCAGTACCACAAGGAGACCAACACCCATGGCCGACTCCAGTTTCGACATCGTCTCGAAGGTCGAGTGGCAGGAGGTCGACAACGCGATCAACCAGACCTCCCGCGAGATCTCCACCCGCTTCGACTTCAAGAACGTCGGCGCCGAGATCAAGCGCTCGGGCGAGAAGATCGAGATGAAGGCCAACGGCGAGGAGCGCGTCAAGGCGATCCTGGACGTGCTGAAGGACAAGTTCATCAAGCGGAACCTGTCCCTGAAGGCGATGGACGCCGGCGAGCCGCAGCTGTCCGGCAAGGAGTACAAGATCTCCGTCGACATCAAGGAAGGCATCACGCAGGACGATGCCAAGAAGGTCGCGAAGATCATCCGCGATGAGGGCCCCAAGGGCGTCAAGGCCCAGGTCCAGGGCGAGGAGCTGCGGGTCAGCTCCAAGTCCCGGGACGACCTGCAGGCCATCCAGGCGCTGCTCAAGGGCAAGGACCTGGACTTCGCGATCCAGTTCGTGAACTACCGCTGACCCCGGCGTCCCGAGGACGCGGCGCGGCATCGAGGCCCCCGGACCGTACGCGGTCCGGGGGCCTCCGGCGTTGCCGCCGCAGTGGGCTAGTGGCGCGCCGTGAAGTCCGGTACGGCGTGGCCGCGGTCGATCGCGCCCGCGGCGCCGGTGACCTTCGCGACCAGCGCGGCCACGTCCTGCTGCGCCTTCTTCAGCGCCTCGGCCGCCTGCGCCGGCATCGCGGCCGGCAGCTGAGCAGCCGGCAGCTGACCGGCCGGCAGCTGCGCGGCGCCGGGCTGCTGGGTGACCGACTGCTGGGTGGTCCCGGTCGGCAGGTCGACCGGCAGGTCCGGGGTGTCCACCGGGAGTTCCGGGGTGTCGACCGGCAGCTGCGGCAGGTCGACCGGCAGGCCGCCCGTCAGGCTGCTGACCAGCCCCGTGACGGCGGCCGTCAGCTCGTCGACCTTCTTCTGCAGGTCCGCCGGGTCGGGCGCCCCCGCGGACGAGGTGACCAGCGAGAGGATGCTGTTGACCAGGCCGAGGACGCTGCCGAGCGCGCCGGCGGCGTCCCGGGGCTGGGCCTGGACGGCCGCGGGACGGGCCGCCACGCCGGGGAACGGCTGGGCGGCCGCGACGGTGCGGGCGGTGGTCGCGGGGGCGGCCTCGGCCGCGTACGCGAAATCGACGGTCGCCAGGGAGACTGAGGTGAGGCCCACTGCTGCAGTCAGCGCGGCGGCCGTCCGGATGGCACGCATGGGAAAGCTGTTTCCTTTCGGTGGAGTTCAGGCATCTCGCCTGCACCACACGTTGGGCCAGCCCCCGCACCCCGGCGACCGCAGCTACGCCGAACGGTGCGTGACGCTTCGTAGGCGCTGCCGCCGCCTCCCGCCGCCTCCCGTAGCCCGTCGACCGGGTCAGCCGGCGGCCGCGATCCAGTCCGCCATGTGCCGGCGCCGGCCGAGCCCGACCGTCTCGAACTCGTCCAGGCCGGGCCCGCCGCGGGCGCCGAGCCGCCGCAGCGCCTGGGAGATCGGGGTGCCCTCGGCGGCGTCGGGGTCGTCCTCGGCGAGCCGGAGCGGGCCGAGGGCGATCCGGCCGTCGATCCAGACGGCGGCGCTCTGGCTGCCCTCACCGCCGAAGTAGGCGGCCTCCAGGTAGGCGATCGGGGCCGACTGGGACCAGGCCTCCAGCCGGCGACCCAGCCCGCCGGGAAAGTGGTCGAAGCCTTCCTGGCCGGCCGCGGCCGGCTGGTGCAGGGCGGCGTGGAGCCGCTCGGTCATGGGGATGACGGCGAGCCCCTGCTCCAGTCGCACGACCCGCGCGACCGGTACCTCCGCCGCCACCACGTTGAGCAGTTCGGTGGTCGCGGCCATCGCGTTCAGTTCGTATGACATCTCATCATTCTCCGCATCGGGCCCGCCCGGGGCAGCAGATTAATCGAACTGGATATCCAGCCGGCCGGCCTGTGGCAGTGCCCCGGGCCCCGGTACGACTGCGTCCCGGGCCGCCGGTACGGCAGAGTGGGCCGGGTGACGAGGACCGCGTACCGCCCCACCCCCGAGGAACTGGCCGCCGCCCAGGACACCACCATCCCGGACGTGGTGGCGCCGGGGCTGCGGGTGCTGTTCTGCGGCATCAACCCGGGCCTGTGGTCGGGCGCGACCGGCCGGCACTTCGCCCGGCCGGGCAACCGGTTCTGGCCCGCGCTGCACCTCTCCGGCTTCACCCCGCGCCGGCTCGGGCCGGACGAGCAGCAGGAACTGCTCGCGCTCGGCCTCGGCATCACCAACGTGGTGGCCCGGACCACCGCCAAGGCGGCCGAGCTGACGCCCGAGGAGTACCGGGTGGGCGGCGCCGAGCTGGTCGCGCGGGTGGAACGGCTGCGGCCGCGGGCCCTGGCGGTGCTCGGCATCGGCGCGTACCGGACCGCCTTCGCCCGGCCGAAGGCCGTGGTGGGGCCGCAGCAGCACGTCATCGGCGGGACCAGGGTCTGGGTCCTGCCCAACCCCAGTGGGCTCAACGCGCACTACAGCCTGGACGGGATCGCGGCCGAGTTCCGCACCCTGCGCGAGGCGGTCGCGGACGGGGACGGCCCCGGCCCCACCTGACCGGCCGCCCGAAAGGCAGGTGGCCGGCTCGGCCCCGGCCTACGGATACCGGCCTCCGGATACCGACGACCGTCTCGGGGCGCGGGGCCGACGACCGTCTCGTTACGATTGCTCTGGACTCGGGGCAAGCGAGCGATGAAGGGCCTCGCCATGACACCTCCTACCCCTGGCCAGGCGATTCCGATCAGCGGGGTGCCCAATCTGCGTGATCTCGGCGGGTGGGCGACGCCCGGCGGGAGGGTCGTCCGCGGACAGGTGTTCCGGTCGGCCGAGTTCTCCACGCTCCAGGGCGATGACGCGACCTCCTTCGCCGCGCTCGGTATCCGCTCGGTCTACGACCTGCGGACCGACGACGAACGGGCCGCACAGGCGAACCTGCTCCCGGACGGCGTCGCGTACGTCATCGTCGACGTCCTCGCCGACCACGCCGGCGCCGGACCGGCCCAGCTGTTGCAGGTCATGGGCGATCCGCAGGGCGCCGAGCAGATGCTCGGAGGGGGCAAGGCGGTCAAGATGTTCGAGGCCAGCTACCGCGAGTTCCTGTCCCTGCCCAGTGCGACGGCCGGATTCCGGCAGTTCTTCGACGCCATCGCGAAGGACGAGAACCGGCCGGCGCTGTTCCACTGCACCACGGGCAAGGACCGCACCGGCTGGGCGGCGGCGGCGCTGCTGATGCTGCTCGGCGTCGACGACGACGACGTACTCGCCGACTATCTGCTCACCAACGAGCAGCTGCTGCCCTCGCTGCAGCCGACGATCGACAAGTTCGCCTCGGTCGGCGGCGACCCGGAGCTCCTGCAGCCCGTCCTCGGCGTCCGCAAGGAGTACCTCGACGCCGCCCGGGACGAAATGGTCACCAGGTATCGGAGCATCGACGGGTACTTCTCCGACGGCCTCCGGTTGGACACGGCGACCATCGACCGGCTGCGTTCTTCCCTCGTGGAGTCCGAATGAACGAGCTCATGGCAGTCGACGTCCTGCTCAACCCGGACGAGAGCATGATCGCGCTCGCGAAGCAGGTCAACGCGCGCATGCTCACCAGCGTCCCCGCGCCGACGGGCTTCGCCCTCGACGAGCACCACCAGCCGCACGTCACCACGCTGCAGCGCTACGTGCAGGCCGCCGCCCTCGACCAGGTGTACGCCGCGATCGACGGCGTGGTCGCCTCGGTGGACCTCTCGGCCCTGAAGCTGACCACCCACAGCATCGCCCACATGGAGGTGCAGCCCTCGATCGGGCTGGCCGCGATCGTCGTCAAACCCGGGCCCGAGGTGCTCGACTTCCAGGCCCGCCTCATCGACGCCCTGCGGCCCTGGACCGGCAGCGGCGGCACCGCGGACGCCTACGTCCGCACCGATGCCGAGCCCGACATCAACACACCCACCCTCACGTACATCGAGAACTACGTTCCCGACCACAGCGGCGAGAACTACCTCCCCCACATCACCGTCGGCCTGGCCACCCTCACCGACCTCACCGTGTTCGAAGCCGAGCCGCTCGACCCGCTCACCTTCTCCGTGCGCGGCATCAGCATCTACCAGCTCGGAAACAACGGCACCGCCGCCCGACCGCTCAAGAGCTGGGGCATGTAGGGCGACGATCACGTCCAGGAGCATCGGCCGCCCCCAGGCGCCGGTGGTCCGTAGCGGTGGCAACCTCACCCGCGGCACAACGGTCGCCGGTACCACCACAGTCGGCCATGGCGCCTGCGAAGCCGCGGGTCAGACCAGCCGCCCCCCGCCGTCCACGTGCAGCACCGTGCCGGTGACGTACGGGCTGAGCATCGCGAACAGCACCGCCTGCACCAGGTCGTCCACCGAGCCGACCCGCCGGGCCGGGTTGCGCTCGGCGACCGTCCGCAGGAAGCCCTCCTTGCCGGCGCCGAGGCCGTCCCAGCTGCCGGTGTCGACGATGCCCGGCGAGACGGCGTTCACCCGGCCCGGCGCGATCTCCACCGCGAGCGCCTGCACCAGGAAGGCGAGCGCCCCGTTGGTGGTCGCCATCACGGTGCGCGCGGGCGCCGGGCGCCAGGCGGCGACGCCGGAGAAGAAGGTGAACGAGCCACCCTCGGCCACCTGCCCGGCCAGGTGCTTGGCGAGCAGCAGCGGACCGATCACCTTGGCGTCGAAGGCCCGCCGGACGGCGGCCGGCTCCAGCTCGGCCAGCGGACCGTTGGCCGGCATCGCGGCGGTCGACACCAGGTGGTCGAACGGGCCGACCACGGCGGCGAGTTCCGCGATCGACGCCTCGTCCGTCAGATCTACCCGGGCCACCTCGACCCGGCCGGGCAGGTCCGCGGCCCCGGTGCCCGCCAGCTCCCCGGCGGTCCACTCCAGCTTGCGCGGGTCGGGCCCGGCCAGCACCAGGTCGGCGCCGGCTGCCGAGGCGGCCAGTGCGAGCGCGCGGCCGGTGTGCGAGCCGGCGCCGATCACGACGACCCGGCGCCCGGCGAGCGACCTCGCGCCGGGCACGGCGCCCGGAGCGACGGCGGGCGCAGGAGCAGCGGAACGGCTGTCAACGGCGGCGGAAACGGACGGAGACACCATGGATCGACTCCTCGAAGCGGTGCGGAACGGTCGGAACTGTCCCCACGAGCCTGCGCCGACCAGCACCCATGCGTCCAAGGACTCTTTTCTCTCCTTGCCATAAACTCCCTGCATGGCAACGCTGCGACAGCTCGAATACCTGGTGGCGGTGGTCGACACCGGCTCCTTCACCCGCGCGGCCGAGCGCCTGCACGTCACCCAGCCCGCCCTCTCGCACCAGATCCGGGCGCTGGAGCGCAGCGTCGGCGGCCCGCTGCTGGAGCGCCTGCCGCGCGCCGTCCGGCTCACCCCGACCGGCCGCGCCACCCTCCCGCACGCCCGGGCCGCGCTGGCCGACGCCGAACGCCTGCGGACGGCCGCCGCCCGCGCCGCCGGCCTCGAGGAGGGCGAACTGGAGGTCGCCACCGTGTACTCGGTGAGCATCGGCCCGGTCCCGGCCGTGCTGCGCAGCTGGCGCGAGCGGTATCCGGGGGTGCGGATCAGGCTGCGCGAGTACCCGCACGCCGATCTGCTGCGGGCCGCGATGGCCGCCGGCCAGGCCGACCTGGCCGTCGGGCCGGCCCCGGCGGACTGGGAGGGGCCGGTGCGGGAGCTGGGCGTGGAGGAGTTCGTGGTGGTGCTGCCGGCCGGGGAGGACGCGGCGGGGCCGGTGCGGCTGGCCGAGCTCGCCGAACGCGACTGGGTGCACTACGCCCCGGGCAACGGGCTGGCCGAGGTGCTCGACCAGGCCTGCGGCGCGGTCGGGTTCCGGCCCCGGATCGCGGTCCGGACCGAGCAGACCGCCGCCGCACCGCTGCTCGCCGCCGCCGGGCTCGGGCCTGCCCTGGTCCCGGCCAACATGCTGCCGCCGGGCTTCGACGGCGCGGTCCGGCACCCCGAGCCGCCGGTGCGGCGCACCCTGACCGCGTACACCCGCACCCGGCCGGACCGCCTGACCACCGCTTTCGCCGAACTGCTCGCCCGCGAGATCCGGGTCGGCCGGCCGCCGGCCTGACCGGGCCACCCAGCTCAACCGGGCCACCCAGCTCAACCGGGCCACCCGGCAAACCGGGCCCCGCAGCACCGGGCCCGCCCGTGAGGGTGCCCCGCGCGGCCGCCGTGGCCGCGCGGGGCACCCCCACCCGGTCCTCAGAGGCCGCCGGTGTACAGCAGCCGGTTGGGCGAGCCCTTGGTCACCGCGAGCGTGTCCTTGGTGGACTGCTCGAACAGCCACTGTGCGACGTCCGAGCTGCTCGCATCGGGGTTCCTGGCCTTGTAGAGCGCCGCCACCCCGGCCACGTGCGGGCTGGCCATCGAGGTGCCGTCCAGGGCGACCGAGCCGCCGCCGAGCTTGGCGGAGACGATCGCCTTTCCGGGGGCGTACATCGACAGGCACGGGCCGAAGTTGCTGAAGTTCGCCTCCTGGTCGTTGTGGTCGGTGGCGCCGACGGTGAGCACCCGCGCCGCGCTGGCCGGGGAGACGCCGCAGGCGTCGACGGCGTCGTTCCCGGCGGCGATGACCGGCAGGACGCCGCGGTCGGACACGGCGGTCGCGGCGGCGTTCACCGCGTTGGTCCGCCCACCTCCGAGCGAGCCGTTGAGCACGGCGCCGGGCCTGGCGTTCTTGGCGACCCAGTCGAAGCCGGCGATGATCCCGGACCAGCTGCCCCGGTTGTCGCAGCCCAGCACGCGCACGCTGACCAGGGTGGCCTCACGTGCGACACCGTAGGTGGCACCACCGACGGTGCCGGCGACGTGGGTGCCGTGACCGTTGCAGTCGGTGCCCGCACGGCCGTCGCCCACGGAGTCGAAGCCGGCCACCGCCCGTCCGCCGAACTCGCTGTGCGTCAGGTCGATCCCGGAGTCGACCACGAAGACCACGGCGCCCTTGCCGGTGCTGTTCACGTTGAACTGCTGGTTGAGCGGCAGGTAGGCCTGGTCGATCCGGTCCAGCCCCCAGCTCGCGGCCGCGGCCCGCCGGCCGGCCGCGGGCGCCGTGCTCCCGGTGACCGGCGTGCCGGTCGCGACGCCGTCCTCCTCGACGGCTTCCACGCTCGGCAGCGCCCGGACGGCCGCCAGCTGGGCCGGGGTGAGCCGCGCGGCGAAGCCGTTGAGCGCGCTGGTGTACGAGAAGAGGGTCTGCACGCCCGGCAGCGCCGTCTCGGCGAAGGCGCCCGGCTCGCCCGTCACGTCCTTCTTCAGGGTGACGATGTACTGGCCGGGGATCGCCTGGGCCGACCGGTACAGCGGCGCGGGCGTCGCCCGGGATGTCGGGGCACCGGCCGCCGCAGCGGTGGGGGCGACGGCGAGCGGGACCAGAAGGACGAGTGCGGCGGACGCGCGGCGCGCGGAAGGTCGCATGGTGACTCCGTTCGGACGAAGGTGGGATCGCTCCGGACGAGAGCTCGCCGGACGTACGATCACCTGATGATTCGTCCACGGACCTATCGCACTTGAGTTCTACGACCCGGTCGGCCCAGCCATCGGCCCAGTCACCGGCCCGGGGTCCGCCTCACCGGCTCCGGCGCGCCCGGCCCAGGATCCGCAGCGGCGCCAGCACCCCGTAGCCGACGTCCCGGCGCAGCGCCCGCACGCCGGCCCGCTCCACCGCCGTCAGCTGGTGCGCCATCAGCTCCGTCATCATGCGGCCCACTGCCCGCAGGCCGGGGTCCGCCAGCTCGACCACGTCCGCCGCCGCGTCCAGCGCCGTCCGGGCCCGCGCGCACTGGTCGGCCAGCAGCGCCCGCACCCCGGCGCCGTCCCGCCCCTGCTCCAACTCGGCCCGGGTCACGCCGTGTTCGGCGAGCCGGGCACGCGGGATGCAGAGCCGGCCGTCGGCCAGGTCCCCCGCCAGGTCGGCCAGGAAGTCCACCCGCTGCGCCGCGTCGACGAACCGCCGCCACCCCGCGGCCGCCGCCTCGTCCGGGCCGCCCCGGTACTGCAGACCGGTGAACACCACCACCCCCGGCCAGGCGTAGGCGTCCAGGTAGGCCTGGAAGTCCGGCTCGTCCTCGAAGCCCGTGAACGCGGCCTCCGCGCTCGCCGCCCCGGCCAGGAAGTCCGTCACCCAGTGCGCCGGCAGACCCCGGACGGCCACCGCGTGCGCGTACGCCCGCAGCACCGGGTCAGGGCTCTGCCCGGTCGCCAGCGCCTCGTCCACCCGGGCGCCCAACTCCGCCAGTCCGCGCTGCCGTTGCTCCGGCGAGCCGGTCTCGGCCACGTCGTCCACCAGGTTCATGAACGCCAGCCCGGCCGCCAGGTACGGCACCAGCGGTGGCGCGGCCAGCAGCCGCAGCGCCAGGTACGGGGCCTGCTCGCGCCGCAGCACCCGCCGGGCCGCGGCGGTGTAGTCGGCCCGCAGCGGGGCCTCGGTGATCTCGGCGGCGGTGAGGGTGCTGCGCCAGCTGGGCAAGGCGGCCGGTTCTCCTTCGCGGGGTGCATCGCGCCGGGTGGGCCCCGGATCCGCGCCCACCGTATCCACCCGGGCGGGCCTGCCCCGCCGCCGGGTGACGGTGCGCAACACTGCTGCCCATGAGCGAGGACAGCCACAGCAAGGACAGCCGAAGCGAAGGCCCGACGGCCGGCGGACCCCTGATCGAGGCGGTACGCGGCGGGGACCGCCGGCACGCCGAGGAGCTGCTGGCCGCCGGCACCCCCGCCGGCCCGACCGCCCCCGGCGCCGCCGTCCCGCTGGCCGTCGCCGCCGCGGCCGGCGACGCCCTGATGGCCGAACTGCTGCTGGAGCACGGCGCCGACCCGGACCAGGGCGCCCCGCTGGCGCTCGCCGCCGAACGGGGCGCCTTCGGGGTCGCGCAGGTGCTGCTCGCCTCCGGCGCCGACCCGCTCGCCCCCGACGCCGAGGGCCGCACCCCCGCGCAGCTCGCCCGCCGCTGGCAGGGCATCGACCCCGAGCAGGAGCTGCGCCGCCGGCTGGCGACGGCCGGGCCGGGCCCGGTGAGCGTCCACCGCGAGGAGCAGCCGGACGAGACCGTGCTGATCGTCGCCGAGCTCGACGCCGGGCCCGCGCCCCGGGCCCGGGCCGAGGTGCAGGACGGGCACGCGGCGGTGCTCTGCCTGCTGGAGGAGTCGCTCGGGGTGGACACGCCCTTCGACGAGCTGGCCGCCCGGGCCCTCGCCGCTCCGGACTCCGAGCACCCGGCCTGGTGGGAGCCGGTCCGGGCGCTGCACCGCCGCGGCGGGGAGGAGGCCTACGCGGCGGCCGAGCGGCTGTGCGGCGACGACCGGCCGCGGGCCAGGGAGTTCGGCGTCGACGTGCTGGCCCAGTTCGACTACCTGTCGCGGGAGCGGCCGTACGCGGAGCGGATCGTCGCGCTGCTGCGGCGGATGGCGGACCAGGAGCAGGACCCGGAGGTCCTCCAGTCGGTACTGGCCGGGCTGGGGCACCAGCGCGACCCGGTGGCGCTGCCCGAGCTGGCCCGGCACGTCGGGCACCCGTACGCCCCGGTCCGGCACAGCGTCGCGGTGGCCCTGGTCGGGTTGGTGCCCGGCGACCACGCGGAGGCGATGGCCGCGGTGCTGGCCCTGGTGGCCGACCCGGACGAGGGCGTCCGGGACTGGGCGGCCTTCGCGCTCGCCTCGGTGGAGGCCGACACCCCCGAGATCCGGGAGACCCTGGCGGGGCTGCTGGCGGACCCGTCGGTCCCGGTGGTCGCCGAGGCCGCCCGCGGGCTCGCCCACCGTGGCGACCCGCGCGCGGTCGAACCGCTGCTGCGGCTGCTGCGGGAGAGCGACCCCGACGAGTACGCCTGGGACGTCGCCCTGGAGTCGGCCGAGAGCTCGGCCGACCCGCGGCTGCGCGCGGCCGCCCGGACGGCCGCGGCCGGCACCTGGGCCGAGCTGCGCCACCACCCCTGAGCGGGTGGGTGCGTCCCTCGGACCGGCGCTCGGCGAGCGGCTACCAGCCGGCGAACCGCTGGTCCGAGGGGACCACCTCGCGGCCGAGCGGCATCAGCGAGATCGGGATCATCTTCAGGTTGGCCCAGCCGAACGGGATCCCGATGATCGAGACGAACAGCGGGATGCTGGTCGCGATGTGCGCGAGCGCCAGCCACCAGCCGGCGAACACCAGCCAGATCACGTTCCCCACGCACGACGCGGCGCCCGCGTCCGCCCGGACCACGGTCGAGCGGCCGAACGGCCACAGGACGTACCCGGCGATGCGGAAGCTGGCAATTCCAAATGGAATTGTAATAATGAGGATGAAACAGATGATTCCGGCAATTGCATAAGCAATAGCCATCCAGATGCCGCAGAAGATCAGCCAGAGGACGTTCAGGATGCCTTGTATCACCGTCATGACATCAGCCTCCCACGCACGACACCGGCTCGCCTGCGATCGCGGATCTGACCCTTCCCGCGTCCGGACGGGTGCGATCGTGCGCGCCGCGTCGGGCCGCGAGCAGCGCCGGTGACACCCCGGGGCGGCGCCTACCGCTGCTCCGGGGCGGCCGGGGGTACGGGCAGGGCGCCGGAGTTCTGCAGCCGGTCGAATTCGGCGACGTCCGGGTGGTGCAGGTCGAAGGCGGGCGATTCGGAGCGGATCCGCGGCAGGGTGACGAAGTTGTGCCGGGGCGGCGGGCAGGAGGTGGCCCACTCCAGCGAGCGGCCGTAGCCCCACGGGTCGTCGACCTCGACCTTCTCCCCGTCCTTGGTGGTCTTCCAGACGTTGTACAGGAACGGCAGCGTGGACAGGCCGAGCAGGAAGGATCCGATGGTGGAGACGGTGTTGAGCGTGGTGAAGCCGTCCGAGGCGAGGTAGTCGGCGTAGCGGCGGGGCATGCCCTCGGCGCCGAGCCAGTGCTGCACCAGGAAGGTGGTGTGGAAGCCCACGAAGAGGGTCCAGAAGTGGATCACCCCGAGCTGCTCGTCCAGCAGCCGTCCGGTCATCTTGGGCCACCAGAAGTAGAAGCCCGCGAACATCGCGAAGACCACCGTCCCGAAGACCACGTAGTGGAAGTGGGCGACCACGAAGTAGCTGTCCGAGACGTGGAAGTCGATCGGCGGGGAGGCCAGCAGCACCCCGGTCAGGCCGCCGAACAGGAAGGTGACCAGGAAGCCCACGCTCCACAGCATCGGGGTCTCGAAGCTGAGCGAGCCGCGCCACATGGTGCCGATCCAGTTGAAGAACTTCACCCCGGTCGGGACCGCGATCAGCAGCGTCATGATCGAGAAGAACGGCAGCAGCACCTGTCCGGTGACGAACATGTGGTGCGCCCAGACGGTGACGGAGAGTCCGGTGATCGCGATGGTGGCGGCGATCAGCCCGGTGTAGCCGAAGATCGGCTTGCGGCTGAAGACCGGGATGATCTCGGTGATGATGCCGAAGAACGGCAGCGCGATGATGTACACCTCGGGGTGGCCGAAGAACCAGAACAGGTGCTGCCAGAGCATCACCCCGCCGTTGGCCGGGTCGAAGGCGAGGGCGCCGAACTTGCGGTCCGCCTCCAGCACGAGCAGCGCGGCGGCCAGCACCGGGAACGCGAAGAGCACCAGGATGCTGGTGAAGAGGATGTTCCAGACGAAGATCGACATCCGGAAGAGCGTCATCCCGGGCGCCCGCAGGCAGACGATGGTGGTGATGAAGTTGACCGAGCCGAGGATCGTCCCGAAGCCGGAGAACGCCAGCCCCATGATCCACATGTCGCCGCCGATGCCCGGACTGTGCTGGATCCCGGACAGCGGCACGTAGGCGAACCAGCCGAAGTCCGCCGCCCCGTCGGGGGTCAGGAAGCCGGCCACCACGATCAGCGAGCCGAACAGGTAGAACCAGTACGCCAGCGCGTTCAGCCGGGGGAAGGCCACGTCCGGGGCGCCGATCTGGAGCGGCATGAACCAGTTGGCGAAGCCCGCGAAGAGCGGGGTGGCGAACATCAGCAGCATGATCGTGCCGTGCATGGTGAACGCCTGGTTGAACTGCTCGTTCGTGAGGATCTGGGTCCCCGGCCGGGCCAGTTCGGCCCGCATCACCAGCGCCAGCACCCCGGCGATCAGGAAGAACCCGAACGAGGTGGCCATGTACAGCGTGCCGATCTGCTTGTGATCGGTGGTGGTCAGCCAGACCGCCAGGGCCCGGCCGCGGCGGGCCCGGCGGGCGGCCCGCCGGCGACCGCGCTGGGTCGGTGGGCGGCGCGGGGTGCGCAGGTCTTCCTGGGGCAGAATCGTCACGGCGGTGCACCTTCCGGGGGCGGATCCGCCCCAGCACTACCAGCCGCGCCACGCCGGCACCCGGAACGCGCCCGACCGCCCGCCCGCGGTACGCCCGTCCGGGGCAACGCCCGCAACGAGAAACCTAGCGGCCGGCCATCTGCTCCAGGCGGGCGATCCGCTCCCGCATCGGCGGGTGCGTGGAGAACAGCTTCGCCCCGAACTCCCCCGGCCGGAACGGGTTGGCGATCATCATGTGACTGGCCGTCTGGAGCTGCGGCTCCGGCGGCAGCGGCAGCCGCTGGGTCCCGGCGTCCAGCTTGCGCAGCGCGCCGGCGAGGGCGAGCGGGTCCCCGGTGATCCGGGCGCCGTCGGCGTCCGCCTGGTACTCCCGGGAGCGGCTGACCGCCATCTGGATCAGCCCGGCGGCGAGCGGGCCGAGCAGCATGATCAGCAGCATCCCGAACAGGCCGGGCCCGTCGTCGTCGTCGCTGCGGCCGATCGGGATCAGCCAGGCGAAGTTCACCAGGAACATGATCACCGAGGCCAGCGCGCCGGCCACCGAGGAGATCAGGATGTCGCGGTTGTAGACGTGGCTCAGCTCGTGCCCCAGCACGCCGCGCAGCTCGCGCTCGTCCAGCAGCTGCAGGATGCCGTCGGTGCAGCAGACCGCCGCGTTGCGCGGGTTGCGGCCGGTGGCGAAGGCGTTCGGCGCCGGGGTGGGCGAGATGTACAGCCGCGGCATCGGCTGCCGGGCCGCGGTGGAGAGCTCGCGGACGATCCGGTACAGCTGCGGCGCCTCGATCTCGCTCACCGGGCGGGCCCGCATCGCCCGCAGCGCGAGCTTGTCGCTGTTCCAGTACGCGTAGGCGTTGGTGCCGATCGCGACCACCAGGGCCACCAGCAGGCCGGTGCGGCCGAAGAAGCTGCCGATCAGCAGGATCAGCGCGGACAGGCCGCCGAGTAGTACGGCCGTCCTCAACCCGTTGTGCCCGCGGTGCACGGCAGACCCTCCATGTGGTGCGCGTGGGAAGCCGTCCGTCCCAGCCCTCTGCCCAGCTCAACGGCAGGGTGGGCCGGGTTCGTTCCCTCGTGCACCGGAGGCTACCCGGGCCCGCCCGGGGCGGCAGGTCAGAACAGGCTGCCGGAGACCACCTGGAGGACCAGCTGCGGCGCCACCGACAGGACGGCCGCGCCGACCGCGGTCAGACCGAGCGTGGCGGCCAGCGGTCGGGGCACCCGGTGGGCCGGCGCGGCGTCCGCGGCCGGGGCCGGGGACGCCGCAGGGGTGAACAGCTTCGCGGTCCACAGCAGGTAGTAGTACAGCGCGATCGCCACGTTGGCGGCCATGATCACGGCCAGCCAGCCGAGACCGGCGTCCACGGCGGCCCGGAACACCACCACCTTGCCGAACAGGCCCACCAGGCCGGGCGGCAGACCCGCCAGGCAGAGCAGGAAGAACGCCAGCGCGAGCGCGTTCCAGCGGTCCCGGGCGTACAGGCCGCGGAAGTCGTCCAACCGGGTGGCCCCGGAGCGCTGGACCACCGCGACCACCCCGAAGGCACCGAGGTTGACCAGCCCGTAGATCAGCGCGTACGCGACCGTGGCGCCCAGCGGGTCCCCCGACCCGGCGTACCCGGCGGCGGCCACCGGCACCAGCAGGTACCCGGCCTGGCCGACCGAGGACCAGGCGAGCAGCCGCACCGCGCTGTGCGCCGTGTCGGAGCGCTGGCGCAGCGCGCCGACGTTGCCGACCGTCATGGTGAGCGCGGCGAGCACCGCGAGCGCCAGGCCCCAGGTGTGCCCGTACGGCCGGAAGGCGACCGTGCTGACCAGCGCCAGGCCGGACAGGCCCGCCGCCTTGCCGACCACCGAGAGGTAGCCGGCCACCGGCGTCGGCGCGCCGGTGTAGGTGTCGGGCACCCAGAAGTGGAAGGGGACGGCGGCGACCTTGAAGGCGAAGCCGACCAGGGTGAGCACCGCGCCGGCCTCCGCCAGCGGCCGCAGCTGCCCGGGGGCGTGGGCGAGGCCGTCGGCGACGGCGGAGAGGTGGACGGAGCCGGTGGCGGCGTAGACGAAGCTGACGCCCAGCAGCATCACGGCGGTGGCGGTGACGGAGGACAGGAAGAACTTCAGCGCGCTCTCCGCGCCCCGGCCGTCGCGGCGCAGGCCGACCAGCGCGAAGACCGGCAGCGAGGCCACCTCCAGCGCGATGATCAGGGTGGCCAGGTCGCGGGCGGCGGGCAGCAGGGCGGCGCCGGCGGCGCTGGAGAGCAGCAGGAACCAGTACTCGCCACCGGGCAGCCGCTCCTCGTCCACGGTGTGCAGCGACAGCAGCGCGGCGATCAGGGCGCCGCCGAGCGCGAGCAGCTGGAAGGCCAGCGCGTAGTGGTCGGCCACGTACGAGCAGCCGGCGCCGCCGGGCAGGCAGAAGGTGGTCCGGGCCTCGCCGCGGGTGAGCGGGAGCAGCGCGGCGAGCGCCAGCACCAGGCCGCCCACGGCGATCCACCCGAGCGCCTTGCGGCCGCGCGCGGGCAGCAGCAGGTCGGCGAGCAGGACGGCCAGCGCGGCCAGGGCGGCGACCAGCGGCGGGGCGACCGCCACCCAGTCGACGGACTGGATCAGGCTGCCCGGGTCGGTGACGGCGAGTGTGCTCATGGCGGGCTGCCCCAGGAGGTGAGTGCCGGTCGGGTGGCTGAGCACGGGTCAGCCACCCCCGAGCAGGTGCTTGACGGCCGGGTCGGACAGGCTCAGCAGCAGCGCCGGCCACAGGCCCGCGACCAGGGTGAGTGCGGCCAGCGGGGTCCAGCTGACGGCCTCGTACGGCCTGAGGTCGGGCAGGTCGGCGACCGGGGAGGGCTGCTTCGGGTCGCCCATGCAGACCCGCTTGACCACGACCAGCAGGTAGGCGGCGGTGAGCAGGGTGCCGAGGCCGGCCAGCACCAGGTAGGTCAGGAAGGCGGGCCGGGACAGTCCGGCGGCCGGTTCGAACGCGCCGAACATGGCGAGCAGCTCGCCCCAGAAGCCGGCCAGGCCCGGCAGGCCGAGGCTGGCGACGGCGGCGAAGGCGAGCAGCGCGCCGATCCGCGGCGCCCGCCCGTACAGGGCCGCGCCGGTGGCGCCGGACAGGGTGTCCAGGTCGGCGGTGCCGTAGCGGTCCTTGACCGCGCCGACCAGGAAGAACAGCAGGCCGGTGATCAGGCCGTGCCCGATGTTGGCGAACAGCGCGCCGTTGACGCCGACCTGGGTGAGCGAGGCGATGCCCAGCAGCACGAAGCCCATGTGGCCGACCGAGGAGTAGGCGATCAGGCGCTTGAGGTCGCCCTTGGCGCCGGGCCGGGCCAGGGCCAGGGCCAGGCAGGCCAGCGAGCCGTAGACGATGCCGACGGCGGCGAACGCCCCGAGGTAGGGGGCGAAGGTCTCGGCGCCCTGCGGCACGATCGGCAGCAGCACCCGGACCAGGCCGTAGGTGCCCATCTTCAGCAGCACGCCGGCGAGCAGCACCGAGCCGACCGTGGGGGCGGAGGTGTGCGCGTCCGGGAGCCAGCTGTGCAGCGGCCAGGCCGGGGCCTTGACCGCGAGGCCGACCAGGACGGCCAGCGCCGCGATCACCTGGGTGGTGTGGGTGAGGCCGCTGCCGTGCGCCTCGGCGAGCCGGGTCATGTCGAAGGTGCCGGCGTTCAGGCCGATCAGCAGGAAGCCGAGCAGCATCACGGCGGAGCCGAGCAGGGTGTAGAGGATGAACCGGCCGGCCGAGGCCACCTTGCGCCCGCTGCCCCAGCGCGCGATCAGGAAGTACATCGGGATCAGCACGGTCTCGAAGGCCAGGAAGAACAGCACCAGGTCCAGCACCGCGAAGGTGGCGAGCATGCCGACCTCCAGCAGGAGCAGCAGCCCGGTGAAGGCCCGCCCGCCCGGGATACCGCCGCCGCTGGGCAGCCGCTTGGTGGAGTACACCGCGCAGAGCAGCGTGAGCAGCGCGGTCAGCACCAGCAGCGGCAGCGAGATGCCGTCCACGCCGAGGTGGAAGCGGACCCCGATGGCCGGGATCCAGTCGGTGTCGGTGACGGCCTGCATCCGGGCCGGCCGGTCGTGGTCGAAGCCGGCGGCCAGCGCGACGGCCAGGGCCAGCACGCCGCCGGTGACGGCGACGCCGAGCCGCAGCGCGCGCCGGTCGGAGGTCTCCCGGTCGGGGCCGAGCGGGACCAGCGTGGCGGCGGCGCCGAGCAGCGGCAGCAGCAGGAGGGCGATGAGGACCGCGTTCATCGGGTGCTCCAGGTTCGGGCTGCGGGTCGGCGGTGGCGGTGGTGGTGCGGGTACGGGTGACGGTTCATGAGCCGACCGCCACCAGGACGGCGAGCAGGACGGCGCCGGCCAGCAGGGCGCTCAGGTAGGTCTGGGCGTTGCCGGTCTGGGTCCGGCGGACCAGCCACCCGAGCAGGTTGGTGCCCTGGCCGGCGCCCCGGACGTAGGTCTCGACGACCTCACGGTCCAGGAAGCGGACCAGCCGGGCGGCCGCGGTGGTGGGCCGGACGAACAGCGCGCTGTACAGCCGGTCGACGCCGAAGCCGTGCTGGGCGGGCCGGTAGAGCGGGCCCAGCAGCCGGCGGCCGGGATCGCCGGGCACGTGCTCGACGGCCGGCGGGCCGGCCTGTTCGGGCACCCGTTCCTCGCCGGCCCGGCGGGCGGTCGCCGGCCGGACGGTGGTCGCCCGCCAGGCGGCGTACGAGACCAGGATGCCGACCAGGGCCAGTCCGGTGCCGATCACCGCGGTGGCGGTGGAGGGGCGCAGCGGGCCGCCGTCGAGCAGTTCGGGGAGCCAGTCGGTGCGCAGGCTGGTGATGCCGAAGGCCATGGTGGGCACCGCCAGCACCCACAGCGGCCAGCGCATCGCGGGCGGCTCGACCTGGCCGGGGTCGACCTCGTCGGGCTCGGGCGAGTACGGCGCGCCCTGTTCGGGAGCGGTGGCCTGCGGGCCGGCGGCGGGCTTGCCGTGGAAGGCGACCAGCCACATCCGGGTGGCGTAGGCGGCGGTGAGGACCGCGGTGAGCCCGGCCGAGACCAGGACGATCCAGCCGGCCGCGGCGGGCACCGCGTCGGCCGGGCCGAGCCCGTTGGTGAGCGCCTCGCCGGTGGCGGCGTGCTCGGCGGCGGTGAACACCGCCTCCTTGCTGAAGAAGCCCGAGAACGGCGGCAGGCCGACCAGCGCGACCAGCGCGATGCCCATCGTCCAGTAGGCGTCCGGCACCTTGGTGCGCAGGCCGGGGATCCGGGACATCGCCGAGATGGAGTTGGTGTGCGCGGCGTGGATGACCACGCCGGCGGCGAGGAACAGCAGGGCCTTGAAGGCGCCGTGGCTGACCAGGTGGAAGACGGCCGCCTCGCGGTCGCCGGCGGCCAGCGCGCCGGCCATGTAGCCGAGCTGGCCGACGGTGGAGTAGGCGAGCACCCGCTTGAGGTCGTCCTGGGCGAGCGCGCACAGCGCCGAGCCGACCATGGTGACGGCGGCCATCACGGCCAGCACCACCAGGGCCGCGCCGGAGAGCAGGAAGACCGGCAGCAGCCGGGCCACCAGGTAGATGCCGGCGGCGACCATGGTGGCCGCGTGGATCAGCGCGGAGACCGGGGTCGGGCCGGCCATCGCGTCCGGGAGCCAGGTGTGCAGCGGGAACTGCGCGCTCTTGCCGGCCACGCCGGCGAGCAGCAGCAGCGCGGTCAGGGTGGGGTGGCCGAGCCGTCCCTCGGCGGCGGCGGCGAGCACCCCGTCGATCCGGAAGGTCCCGGCGTCGGCGCCGAGCAGGAAGATGCCGAACAGGAACGGCACGTCACCGAGCTTGGTGACCAGGAACGCCTTCAGCGAGGCGCCCCGGGCGTCCGCGCTCTCCCAGTGGTGGCCGATCAGGAAGTACGAGCAGATGCCCATCACCTCCCAGCCGACCAGCAGCACGATCAGGTCGCCGGAGTAGACCACCAGGAACATGGCGGCCGTGAACAGCGAGACCAGCGCCGCGTACGAGGGGTAGCGCGGGTCCTCCTTCAGGTACGCGGTCGAGTAGACCTGCACGCAGACGGCGACCAGGCCGACCAGCACCGAGATCAGCGAGCTGTAGCCGTCCAGGTGGACGGAGAGGAAGATGCCGGGGCCGCCGGTGGGGGCGAGCCGGGTGGAGGCGTCGAAGCTGTGGCCGGTGCCCAGCTGGAGGGCGACCACCAGGGCCAGCACGGCGGCGGCCGCGACCGGCAGGACGGCCAGCGGCCGGACGAAGCCGGGGGCGCGGCGGCCGGTGGCCAGGGTGGCGGCCGCGCCGAGGGCGGGCAGCACGGGGACGAGGACGGGCAGCGCGAGGTTCATGCGGCGGGCCGACCCTTCAGCTCGGCGGCCGGCTCCCCGACGGCGGGGGCGTCCTCGGCCGGGTCGCCGAGCGCGGTGATCCGGTCGATGTCGGCGGTCCCCCGGGTCCGGAAGACCAGCAGCACGACGGCCAGGCCCAGGCCGATCTCGGCGGCGGCGACGGTGATGGTGAACAGGGTGAGTGCCTGTCCGGCGTGCAGGGTGTCGCGCAGCCAGACGTCGAAGGCGACCAGGTTGAGGTTGACGGCGTTGAGCATCAGCTCGACCGACATCAGCACCAGGACGACGTTCCGCCGGGCGAGCACGCCGTACACGCCGACGCAGAACAGCAGCGCGGCGAGGACGGCCGGGTAGGCGAGATGCATCGGGTCAGCGCTCCTGCGTGGGGGCGGCGGCGGGGGGCGCGGCGGCGGGGGCGGCGGATGCGGGGGCGGTCGCGGGGGCCGCGGCGGGGGTGCGGGGGGCGCCCACGGGCTTGCCCGCCCGCAGCTTGCCGGCCCGCGGCCGGGGCACCCGTCCGGTGCCGGTCCGGGAGAGCACGATCGCGCCCACCAGTGCGGCCAGCAGCAGCACGGACAGCGCCTCGAAGGGCAGCACCCAGTACCGGAAGAGCATCTCGCCGGTCGCACCGGTGCTGCCGCCGCCGGCGCCGAGGTCGACCCAGCTGGAGCGGAACGCGTCCACCACGAGGGTGACCAGGGTGGCGGCGGCCGCGACGGCGACGCCGAGCGCCGCCCAGCGGTTGCCGGAGTCGGCGTCGGGCGAGCGGCCGATCGGCGCCTTGGTCAGCATCAGCCCGAACAGCACCAGCACCACGACCGAGCCGAGGTAGATCAGCACCTGGACCCAGGCGATGAACTCGGCGGTGAGCAGCAGGAACTCCACCGCCAGGCCGCCGAGCGCGACCACCAGCCACAGCGCGGCGTGCACCAGCTGCTTGGTGGTCACCGAGACCACGGCGGAGCCGAGCACCACCAGGCCGACCAGCAGGAAGACGATCTCCGCCCCGGTCGGGGAGAGGAAGGAGCGGGCGGCCGGTTCCAGCGATCCGGCGGCGGCGAGCAGGCGGCCCGTCACCGGTCACCCCCCGGGGCCTCGGGCGCCTGCGCGGCGGCATCGGCAGCGGCTGCGGCAGCAGCGGCCAGCTTGTCGGCGGCCTTGCGCGCCATGCCGATCTCCTTCGGCTCCTCGGCCGCCGGGTCGTGCGCGGGCGGCGGCGGGACGGTCCACATCCACTCGCGCAGCCGGTCGCGCTCGTGGGTGAGTTCGAGGATGTCGGTCTCCGCGTACTCGAACTCCGGCGACCAGAAGAGCGCGTCGAACGGGCACACCTCGATGCAGATGCCGCAGTACATGCAGAGCGAGAAGTCGATCGCGAACCGGTCCAGCACGTTGCGGGTGCGGGCCCGGGCGTTCGGATCGGCGGCCGGCAGCGTCTCCTTGTGGGAGTCGATGTAGATGCACCAGTCGGGGCACTCGCGGGCGCAGAGCATGCAGACGGTGCAGTTCTCCTCCAGCAGCGCGATCACCCCGCGGGTGCGCGGCGGCAGTTCGGGCTGCACGTCGGGATACTGCGCGGTGACGGTCTTCTTCGTCATCGTCCGCAGCGTCACGGCCAGGCCCTTGGCCAGGCCACTTCCTGGGATGCGCATCAGGAGATCGCCACCTTGATGATGCCGGTGAGGGCCAGCTGGAGGAGCGCGAGCGGGATCAGGCCGGTCCACGCGAACTTCATCAGCTGGTCCTCGCGCAGCCGGGGGTAGGTGACCCGGAGCCAGATCACCACGAAGGCCAGCGCGAAGGTCTTGAGGAGCGTCCACAGCCAGCCCAGCGAGTCCGGGCCCGGGCCGTGCCAGCCGCCGAGGAAGAGCACCGCCGTCAGGGCGGAGACCACCAGGATGCCGGCGTACTCGGAGAGCAGGAACAGCGCGAAGCGCAGGCCGGTGTACTCGGTGTACGCGCCGAAGATGATCTCGGAGTCGGCCACCGGCATGTCGAACGGCGGGCGCTGCAGCTCGGCCAGACCGGCCGTGAAGAACACGAACGCGCCGATCGCCTGCCAGGGCAGCCACCACCAGTGGAACCCCTCCACGATGCCGGTCAGCGAGACCGTCCCGGCGGCCATCGCCACCGAGGCGGCGGCGAGCAGCATCGGCAGCTCGTACGACATCAGCTGGGCGGCCGTGCGCAGGCCGCCGAGCAGGGAGAACTTGTTGGCCGAGGCCCAGCCCGCCATCAGCGAGCCGAGCACGCCGATGCCCATCACGGCCAGGACGAAGAACAGCCCGGCGTCCACCGCCTGGCCGACCAGCCCGTTCGGGCCGACCGGGATCACCAGCAGCACCACCAGGTACGGCAGCAGGGCGACGGCGGGCGCCAGCTGGAAGACCCGACGGTCGGCGCCGGCCGGGACGATGTCCTCTTTCTGGGCGAACTTCACACCGTCGGCCACCAGCTGCGCCCAGCCGTGGAAGCCGCCGGCGTACATCGGGCCGAGCCGGCCCTGCATGTGGGCCATCACCTTGTGCTCGGTCTGGCCGATCACCAGCGGCAGGGTCAGGAAGGCGACCAGGGTGCCGAGGCAGCGCAGCAGCGTGTCGATCAGGTTCACGCGCCGTCTCCGTCCTGGTCGGTCGTCTGCGGGGTCCCGTCCGGCGGGGTCCCGTCCTTCGGGGGCTCAGGGGTCTCAGGGGCCTCAGGGGTCTCGGCCGGCTCGGGCCGCGCGGGCGGCTCGGCCTCGGGCGCCTCGGGCGCCTGCGGCTTCGGCTGCTCGGGTTCGGCCGGGCCGTGCGCGGGCACCGGCGAGTGCCAGGGCGCGTCCGAGGACCGGGGTGCGGCGGGCCGCTCCGGCCGCTGGGGCCGTTCGGCCGGCTCCGGCCCGGCCGGTGCCTCGGCGGCGCCGGCCTGGCTCGTGGACCCGTCGCCGGCACTGCGGGTGCGGCGCGGCCGGTCGGCCCGGACCTCGGGGGCCCCGGCCGGGGCCGTCCCGGGCTCCGCCTGGCTGACCGAGCCCGCCTCGACGCTGCGGGCCCGGCGCGGCCGGACCTCGCCCGCCGCCCCTTCCGCCGCGGGAGCCCCGGCCGCCCCGGCAGCTCCGGCTGCGGCCGCGGCGGCCCGCGGGGTCCGGGCGGCGGCGCCGGCCCGGGCCGCCCGCGCGGGGCGCTCGGCGACCGGCGGCAGGGTGCCCTTGAGCGGCCCCCACTCGTTCGGGTCGGGGACGCCGGGCGGCTGCATCTTGCGCCGGGCCGGACCGTCGCCCTCGGACTCGCCGGGCTCCTTGGCGCCGGGCCAGGCCTTGGCGACCCGGGCCGCCAGCACGAAGTCCTTGCGCAGCGGGTGGCCCTCGAAGCCGTCCGGGAGCAGCAGGGTGATCAGGTGCGGGTGCCCGGCGAAGTCGATGCCGAACATCTCGTGGGTCTCGCGCTCGTGCCAGCCGGCGCCGGCGTAGACCTCGACGGCGGTCGGCAGCACGGCCTTGTCCCGCGGGATCCGGGTGCGGAGCAGCAGGTGGCGGACGGTCGGCTCGCCGAGCGCGGCGAGGTGGGCGCAGACCGTGTAACCGTCGGCGAGCTCGTCGACGGCGCTCAGCCAGTCGAAGTAGCTCAGGCCGAGGCGGTCGCGAGCGGCGGTGAGCGCCTCGATCCAGTGCTCGGCCGGGACGTCGACGGTGAGCAGCTGGTACGCCTCGGCGGCGGTGGCCCACTCGCCGATCGCGGCGGCGGTCTCCTCGGGGGTGCGGCTCATCGCGCGGCCTCCCCGGGGCCGGCCACCAGCGGGCGGCGCAGCGCGGAGTCGGGTGCCGCGTAGCGCTCGGGGAGCGATTCGGCGGCGATCTTCTCCTGGAGCTTGAGGATGCCCTGGAGCAGCGCCTCGGGACGGGGCGGGCAGCCGGGCACGTAGACGTCCACCGGGATGATCTGGTCGACGCCCTTGGTCACCGAGTAGGAGTCCCAGTACGGGCCGCCGGAGTTGGAGCAGGCGCCGAACGAGATGACGTACTTGGGCTCGGGCATCTGCTCGTAGAGGCGCTTGACCGCGGGGGCCATCTTGTCCGTGACGGTCCCCGAGACGATCATCAGGTCGGCCTGGCGGGGGCCGGGCGCGAACGGGATGACACCCATCCGGATGAAGTCGTGCTTGGCCATCGACGCGGCGATGAACTCGATCGCGCAGCAGGCGAGGCCGAAGTTGAAGCACCAGAGGCTGTAGCGGCGGCCCCAGTTGAGCACCACCTTGACCGGGTCCGGCGCGAGCCGGGCGAGCGGGCCCAGGCGCCGCTGTTCGAGGGCCGCGCCGGGCCGCCCCGGATCGGGCATCCCGAGCGGCACGGGGCCGCCGGCGGAGCCGTGCGAGTGGGTCACGTCCATTCCAGAACGCCCTTCTTCCAGGCGTAGAGCAGCCCGACCGCGAGGAAGGCGATGAAGACGAACATCTCCACCAGCGTCGTCGCGCCGTAGCCGGCGGCGGCGAACACGGTCGCCCAGGGGAACAGGTAGATCGCGTCGACCGCGAAGATCACGTACAGGAAGGCGTAGACGTAGTAGCGGACCTGGGTGTGCGCCCAGCCCTCGCCCACCGGGTCGACCCCGCACTCGTAGGTGAGCAGTTTCTCCGGCGAGTACACCACCGGCCGCAGCAGGCGGTTGGCGGTGAACGCCACCGCGACGAAGAGCACGCCGATGACCGCCAGCAGGCCTACCGCCGCATACGCGTCGAAGTAGCCGCTGCCCACGGCAGGGTCGGCAGCGACCAGCTGCCCCTCCATGCGTTCGCCTCCACATCGGGCGGCCCGCCGGACCCACGGCCCGATCGGATCACCGCTCTTCTATACACACCCATAACCATCACTCAGGCGTGAGTCTAAGTGCACGGCCCGCTTGCTCCGGAACCTGCCCGCCCCGCAAGACGGCCCGGGACGGCGCCGGCCGGCGGGGGTGGGGTTATCCCCAGGGTGGGGACGGAGATCACCCCCATGGCCCCGGGCCGGGTCGACCCGGGATGCTGGTGCCACCTGGTCGACCGAGAGGGTGGAAGCCGATGAGTACCGCGGAGCACCGGCCGGCGGAGCCCCGCCGCCCGTCGTTGTACGGAGCGCAGCTGTGGGGTCAGGTGCAGCACCTGCTGCTCAACCTGCCGATCGGGATCGCCGGGTTCGTCTTCACCGTGGTCACCCTGACCGTCGGGCTGGCCCTGTCGGTGACCGTGGTCGGGCTGCCGCTGCTGGCCCTCGGGCTGACCGGCTGCCGCTGGCTGGGCTCGGTGGAGCGGACCAGGGCGCGGGCCGCGCTGGGCGCCACCGCGCAGGAGCCGGGGCCGCTGGTCCGGCGCCGCCAAGGGGTGTCCGGCTGGGTCACCGCCGTGTTGACGGACTCGCTCGGCTGGCGCTCCGCGCTGTTCAACGTGGTGCTGCTGATCTGGGGGATCCTCAGCTTCGCGCTGACCCTGGTGCTGCTGGTGGTCGGCTGGCCGGTGCTGCCCTGGGCGATGCGCTGGCTGTCCGGGCTGGAGCGGATGCTGGTGGACAGCCTGCTGGCGCCGAACGCGCTGGCGCAGCGGGTGCACGAGCTGGAGGAGGACCGCGGGGCGGTGGTGGACACCGCCGCGGCCGACCTGCGCCGGATCGAGCGCGACCTGCACGACGGGGCGCAGGCCCGGCTGGTCGCGCTGGCGATGGACCTCGGCCTCGCCAAGGAGAAGCTGGCCGAGACGGAGAGCCCGGAGGGGATCGCCGCCGCCACCGCGATGGTGGGGGCCGCGCACGGCGAGGTGAAGCTCGCCCTCCAGGAGCTGCGCGACCTGGCCCGCGGCATCCACCCGGCGGTGCTGACCGACCGCGGGCTGGACGCGGCGCTGTCCGCGGTGGCGGCCCGCTGCACCGTCCCGGGCGGGGTGAAGGTGCACGTCGACCTGAAGGGCGCCGAGCGCCCCGACTCGGCGGTGGAGGGGATCGCCTACTTCACCGTCAGCGAGCTGCTGACCAACATCTCCAAGCACGCGGCCGCCCGCACGGCCACGGTGGACGCCTGGCGGGTCGAGGACCGGCTGATGCTGCTGGTCCAGGACGACGGCAAGGGCGGGGCGGCCGCCTATCCGGGCAGCGGGCTGGCCGGACTGGCCGAGCGGATCGGTGCGGTGGACGGGGTGCTCCTGGTGGAGAGCCCGGCCGGCGGGCCGACCAGCATCACCGTCGAACTGCCGTGGCGGACCAGGGCCGCCCGCAGCTGACCCGAGCCGCACCCGCGCACCCTGCCGGGCCCGACCCCTACCCCCGGCCCGCACCCTGCCGGGCCCGACCCCTACCCCCGGCCCGCACCCTGCCGGGCCCGACCCCTACCCCCGGCCCGCACCCTGCCGGGCGCGGGCGTGGTTCGGGCCCGGCGGTCCGCCTCCCTTGCGCGGTACGGTCCGCCGGGCCCGGGTCCTGGGCCCCGCCCTACAGGCTGCCGAGGGTCACGTCGGCGGTCTTGGTCTGCCCGTCCCGCTGGTAGGTGACGGTGGTCTTCGCGCCCGGCTGGAGCGAGGCCAGCGCGGTGGTCAGCCCGGCGATGGAGGTGATCTGGGTGTCGCCCAGCTTGGTGATCACGTCCCCCGGCTGCATCCCGGCCGCCGCGGCGGCGCCGCCGTCCACCACGGAGACGACCGCGGCCCCGGCGGGCTGGAAGTTGCTGTCGAAGTAGGTCCGGGCGGTGACGCCGAGCGCGGCCCGGCCGGAGTTGGCCACCGTGCCGGTCTTGATCAGCTGGTCGGCGATGCTGGTGACGGTGGCCGCCGGGATGGCGAAGCCGATGCCGGGCGCGGCGGCGCCGTTCAGCTCCTGGTCGACGGCGGCCAGGGTGTTGATGCCGATCACCTGGCTGGAGAGGTTGACCAGGGCGCCGCCGCTGTTGCCCGGGTTGATGGCGGCCGAGGTCTGCACCATGTTGCCGATGGTCGCCCCCGGCGAGCCGGCGTTCTGCGGCTCGGTGACGGTCCGCCCGGTCGCCGAGACGATGCCCTGGGTGACGCTGCTGGCCAGGCCCAGCGGGCTGCCCATGGCCAGCACGATCTGCCCGACCTCGACCTTGCTGCTGTCGCCGAACACGGCCGGCTTGAGACCGCCCGGCACCTGGGACAGCTTGATCACCGCGAGGTCGGACTCCGGGAAGCTGCCGACCAGGGTCGCGTCCAGCGCCTTGGTGCTGTTCGCCAGGGTCACGCTGAAGGTCTTGGCGTCGCCGACCACGTGCGCGTTGGTGACGATGTCGCCCTTGTCGTCGTAGACGATGCCGGAGCCGAGGCTGTCGCCGGCGGTGATCTGGACCACCGAGGGCAGCACGTCGGTGATCACCCGCCGGTAGTCGTCCTGCAGCTCGTTGCTGGTGGACGGCGCGGCCGAGGCGGGCGCCGAGGAACCCGAGGAGCCCGAGGAGGCGGACGCGGACGAGGAGGACGGCCCGCTGGAGCACCCGGCGAGGAGCAGCCCGGCGAGCGCGAGCGCGGCGGCCGGGATCAGCCGGACCTTCGGCCCGGTCGGGCGGGGACCGGCCGGGATCGGTCGGGTCGGTTCCTTCTTGGGGCGCACCTGGGGTCCCTCCGGAAGTGTGCGTATGCGGTCGGCCGCTCGCCCCTGGCGCTCCAGGACCCGGCAACGGGCCGAACTTTGTCAGCATTTCACCTTTATGTCCGATTCCTCGGTACGACGCGCCCCATAGGATGCGCCGTATGACTTGGTTGATCACCGGTGGGGCCGGCTACATCGGCGGGCACGTCACGCGCCAGCTGGTCGAGGCCGGCGAGCAGGTCGTCGTCCTCGACAACCTCAGCAGCGGCGCCGCGGAGCGGCTCCCCGCCGGGGTGCCGCTGGTGGTCGGCTCGACCATGGACCGGGCCGCCCTCGACCGGGCGATCGAGCAGCACGGCGTCACCGGCGTGCTGCACATCGCGGGCAAGAAGCAGGTCGGCGAATCGGTCGCCGAGCCGCTGCACTACTACCAGGAGAACGTCGAGGGCCTGCGGGTGGTGCTGGAGGCCGCGGTCGCCGCCGGGGTGCGCCGGGTGCTGTTCTCCTCCTCCGCCGCCGTCTACGGCATGCCGGACGTCGACCTGGTCACCGAGCGGACCCCCTGCGAGCCGATCAACCCGTACGGCGAGACCAAGCTGGTCGGCGAGTGGCTGATCAACGCCGCCGCCAGGGCGTACGGCCTGTCCAGCGTCTCGCTGCGGTACTTCAACGTGGCCGGCGCCTCCTCGCCGGAACTCGCCGACGAAGGCGTCACCAATCTGGTCCCGATGGTCTTCGAACGGCTGACGGCCGGCCGGCCCCCGCGCGTCTTCGGCGCCGACTACCCCACCCCGGACGGCACCTGCGTCCGCGACTTCATCCACATCGCCGACATCGCCTCGGCCCACCTGGCCGCCGTCAGGCGGCTCGACGAGGCCGACGAGCAGATCAACCTGACCCTCAACATCGGTCGCGGCGAGGGCGTCTCGGTGCAGGAGATGCTCGCCGTGATCGGCCGCGTCACCGGGCACGACACCACCGCCGAGGTCACCGCGCGCCGCCCGGGCGACCCGGCCCGGGTGGTGGCCTCCGCCGACCTGATCCACCGGGAGCTGGGCTGGACGGCGCAGCACGACGTCGAGGCGATGGTGGCCTCCGCATGGGAGGGTTGGTGCGCCCGCCACCCGGAGGCCCGCCGCTGAGCCCGGCCCGCACCGTCGCGGCCCCTCCCGCGGCCTACGGCACCGCCGTCCCGTAGAACGAGTCGAGCGCGTACACGCAGCGGTCCTTGCTGCCGACGAAGACCCGGCCGCCGACCGCGACCGGGGAGCCGGTCAGCTCGCCCTTGGTGCCGAGCTCCCAGCGCAGCCGTCCGGTCGCCAGGTCCACCGTGTGCAGCGAGTGGTCCTTGCTGCCGATGTGCACCAGCCCGTCGGCGACCGCCGGCAGGCCGACGATCTCCCCGCGGGTGGTGTAGCGCCAGCGCTCGCGGCCGGTCGCGGTGTCGAAGGCGAACACGGTGTCGCCCGAGCCGAGCAGCGCGGTGTCCTCGGCCAGCACCACCGGCTCGGCGCCCTGCCGGCCCGCGGTGCGGCCGCGCCAGCGCTCCCGCCCGGTGGCCGCGTCCAGCGCGTACAGGGTGCCCAGGTAGTCCGCGACGTAGACGGCACCGGCGTCCACCGCCGGCGGGGTGAACAGCACCACCGGCGCGTCGAACCGCCAGCGCTCGGCGCCGGTGGCGGCGTCCAGCGCGTGCACCCTGGTCCCGGCGGTCAGGTGGACCACCCCGGCCCGGCCGACCGGACGCGACGGCACCTCCTCGCCGACCTGGAAGGACCACCGCAGGCCGCTGCCGCGCGGGTCGACGCAGCGCAGCCGGCCGGCGCCGTAGTAGTACGCGCTGCCGCCGACCAGGGCCGGGCCGGACTGCGGGTTCTCGTAGTCCTGCTGGGCGTCGTCGGCCCGCCACAGCTCGGCGCCGCTGGCGGCCGAACGCAGCTGCACCCCGCCGCCCCTGATCCCGCAGCAGAGCACCCCCTCGGCGGCGTCCAGCGAGTAGATCCAGCCGTCCAGCGAGCTGCGCCAGCGCTCGGTGCCGTCCGCGACGTCCACCGTGTACAGGTGCGGGCCGTCCGCAGCGTGCACCCGGCCGGCGTCCACCGCCAGCGCCCAGGCCACGTCCCGGGTCTTGTAGCGCCGCTCGCCGGAGGCGATGTCCAGCGCGTGCACCTCGAAGCTGGAGACGAACAGCGTTCCGTCGGCCACCACCGGGGTGCCCCAGACGTCGTTGGACATCCGGAACCGCCAGGGCCGCCAGCGGGCCACCTGCCCGGCCTGGGAGGGCACCGCGGCCGGCGGGGCCACCGGTGCGTGCGAGACGCCCGTGCGGCGCACCCAGTCCGTACCGGCCGGCGGGGCTGCGGGGGCGACGCTGCCGGTCTGGTCGGCGCGCGGCCCGGGCCCTATCCGTACCGAGGCGCCGGGCAGCCGCACCTCGGCACCCTGGGCGCCGGCGCGGTTGCCGCGGATCTTCTCGGTGGCGGCCTCCGCGCCGAGCGGTCCGCCGAGCGAACCTGCGTGCGAACCGCTGTCCGTCCGCGGGTCGGCCAGGTGGGCGGGCGGCGCCGGCGGATGGGCCGGCTGCGGCAGCCGGACCGGCGGCGGGGGCGCCTGGTGGACCGGCGGCGGCTGCACCGGCGCCGGCGGCACCGGGCGGCGGGTGCGCTTGCGCTCGATCAGGTCCAGCGCGGCGGGCGGCAGCCAGTCCCCGGCCTCGCCGGCGGCATCGTCCCGGGAGAACAGGTGCGGCGCCAGCTCGGCCTGCAGCTGGGCGGGGGTCGGCCGGTGCTCGGCGGCGGGCCGCATGCAGGCCCGGACCAGGTCGACCAGCTCCAACGGCAGCCCGGACAGGTCCGGCTGGTCCCGCAGCAGCTGGAACACCGTCTCCACCGGGTTGGCGCCCCGGTACGGGGGGTGACCGGTGGCGCAGAAGACGATCAGCGAGCCGAGCGAGAAGATGTCGCTGGCGCCCTTGACGCTGCGGCTGTCCCTGGCCTGCTCGGGCGACATGTAGGCGGGGGTGCCGACCGCGACGTTGGTCATGGTCAGCCGGGTGTTGGAGACGCCGGCCGCGATGCCGAAGTCGATCACCCGCGGGCCGTCCTCGACCACCAGCACGTTGGAGGGCTTCAGGTCGCGGTGCACCAGCCCGGCGTGGTGGATCGACTGCAGCGCCTCGGCGATCCCGGCGGTGAGCCAGCGCACCGCGTCCACCGGCAGCGGACCGCACTCGTTGACCAGGTCCTCCAGCGAGGGCGCCGGTACGTAGGCGGTGGCCAGCCACGGCACCGCCGCGTCCGCGTCCGCGTCGACCACCGCCGCGGTGTAGAAGCCGCCGACCGTCTTGGCCGCCGCGATCTCCCGGGCGAACCGCACCCGGAACAGGTCGTCCTCGGCCAGTTCGCTGCGCACGGTCTTGATGGCGACCCGCCGCCCGGAGGCCGACCGTGCCAGGTAGACCAGGCCCATCCCGCCCGCGCCGAGCCGCCCGAGCACCTCGAAGGGCCCGATCCGTCTCGGGTCGTGCGCCGTCAGCTGGTCCACTCCGTTGCCACCTCCCCGTCTGCCGCACCCGTCGGGTGCCGGACCGATTGTCCAATGCCCACCCCCCGGGATCCAATCTCCCCCGCCCACACCGTGCCGCCGGTTGCCCCCGCCCGGAAGACCGCCCCGCGCCGCCGGCGGGTCCCGGGGCGATCTGACGGTTCGCCGATCGTCACCCTCGGTCATCCGACCGCCCTTCAGCCGACCCCTCGTCACGCTGTGGGGTCATCAGTGCACGGGGGGGCTTCAAGAGCATCGGCGCAGTCCGTTGCAATTCCGTCCGTACTCTCCCGGGGTCCCCTGCTTTAGCACCCCCGAGCGGCGTAATAGTCGCATCACCGAATCGCGCCAAGATCTCGCCACGGTAAGCTGACGGCATGACAGGACAAGTTCGCACCGTCGACGGTCGCGTCGCCGGGCGACGCGGACAGGAGACGCGGCAGAAGCTGCTCGACTGCCTCCGCGAGATGCTCAGCACGTCGCCGTATCGGGACGTCAAGGTCATCGACGTCGCCCGTATGGCGGGTACCTCCCCCGCGACCTTCTACCAGTACTTCCCGGATGTCGAGGGCGCTGTCCTCGAGATCGCAGAGGAAATGGCCGAGGACAGCGGCGGGCTCAAAGAGCTCGTCGATGGAAAGTCCTGGGCGGGAAAGACCGGCTACACCACTTCGGAAGATCTGGTGGACGGATTCCTCGCCTTCTGGCGCAAGAACGACGCCATTCTGCGCGTCGTCACTCTCGGTGCAGCCGAGGGGGACAAGCGGTTCTTCAAGCTCCGCATGAAGGTCCTCAACTCGGTGGCCGGCCCGCTGGCCGAGGCGGTGAAGGCGAACCAGGGCAAGACCGACAAATCGGTTGATCCGGCAGCATTCGCCGGCGCACTGGTCTCGCTGCTGGCCGCGGCGGCCGAGCATCAGAAGGCGTTCACCTCCTGGGGCGTGAAGGTCAAGGACCTCAAGCCCAACCTGGCGCTCCAGGTGTACCTGGGCGTCGCCGGGAAGAAGCCGCCCAAGTAGCGAGGCCCGCACCCACCACCCGTCCATCCAGCGCGCAGCTCCCGGCCTCCTGTCCGGGGTGTGTCGGACGGCGGCCGTGTCCTCGGGGGAGGTCCGCCGACGTACCGTGACGCGCGCACCAACGAGCCCAGCACGCCCGTGGGGCGGCCCGGACCGCGTCGGTCCTGGCCGCCCCACGGGCGTGTGCGGGTACGGCCGCGCCGCTACGGGCAGCGCACCACCTGGCCGGCGTAGGCCAGACCGCCGCCGAAGCCGAAGAGCAGGACCGGGTCGCCGGAGACCAGCTCGCCCCGCTCGACCAGCTTGGACAGCGCCAGCGGGATGGAGGCGGCGGAGGTGTTCCCCGAGTCCACCACATCGCGGGCCACCACCGCGTCCGGCGCGCCGAGCTTGCCGGCGATCGCGTCGATGATCCGCAGGTTGGCCTGGTGCGCGACGAAGCCCTTCAGCTCGGACGGCTCCAGCCCGGCCTTGCGGCAGGTCTCCCGGGCCAGCGGGGCGATCGCGGTGGTCGCCCAGCGGAACACCGCCTGGCCCTGCTGGCTGATGGTCGGGTCCCAGCCGGTGATCACCACGGCGTCGCCCTTCTCCGGGGTGGAGCCCCAGACCACCGGGCCGATCCCGGACTGCTCGTCCGGCACCGCCTCGACCACGGCCGCGCCGGCGCCGTCCCCGAAGATCACGCAGGTGGAGCGGTCGGTCCAGTCGATGGTGTCCGACATCCGCTCCGCGCCGATCACCAGCGCCCGGGTGGCCGAACCGGCCCGGATCGCGTGGTCGGCGGTGGCCAGCGCGTAGGAGAAGCCCGAGCAGACCGTGTTGATGTCGTACGCGGCCGGGGAGGGCACGCCGAGCCGGGCGGCGACGGCGGCGGCCGTGTTGGGGCTGCGCTCGATCGCGGTGCAGGTGGCGACCACCACCAGGTCGATCTCGGCGGCCTGGAAACCGCTGCCGGCCAGCGCCTTCTGCGCGGCTTCGGTGGCCAGGTCGACCAGGGTCTCGTCGACCGCGATGTGCCGGGTGCGGATGCCCACCCGGGAGCGGATCCACTCGTCGTCGGTGTCGACCAGCTTCGCCAGGTCGTCGTTGGTGAGGACCTTGGGCGGCTGGTAGTGGCCGAGCGACACGATGCGGGAGGCGGTCATACCGCAACTCAACCCGGTTACCGACGGGTCGGGCGGTGACGCCCTCAGACAGGATCCGGTGGCGGAAGCTGTAGGGGCCGGACAACACCCCTTGCCGCGCCCGGCCCCGACGACCCAGGTCAGGTGGCCAGCGCGGCCGAATCCCCCATGGCGATCATCGGATGGGCGGCCGGATCGAGCGTCTTGATCAGCTCGACCATGTGGTCCTCGGTCAGCGAGATGCAGGCGTGGGTCGGGCCGCCGTGGTCCAGGTGGATCCAGATCCCGCCACCCTTGGCCTTGCCCTCGGGCTTGGCGGTGTCCAGCGGCGAGCGGCCGGTCGCCCGGTTGTAGTCGATCGCCACCACGTAGTCGAAGGACCCGGCGAGCGGCTCCCCGTTGAAGCCCCGGCCGCCCATCACGAAGTTGTCGTCCTGGGTGTACGGGAGCTTGCCGCCCGGGTCGGCCTTGCGGCCGCCGGCGTCGCTGAGCGAGAACATCCCGATCGGGCTGCGCAGGTCGCCCTCGGTGTGCTTCTCGGTCCAGCCCTTGAGCGCGTTGTGGGCCGGCCAGCTCTGGCCCGCCTGCCAGTGGCCGTCCGGGGTGCGGGTCCAGATCGTCACGGTGGAGTCCGAGGAGTCCTTGCCCTGGCCGGAGACCAGCACCAGCTGGTTGGTCTGGGCGGGCACCTTGGCCATCCACCCCGGGCCCAGCCCGGCGATCGCCGCCAGGCCGCCCTCGGTGCGGGTGGAGCGGTCCGCGGCCGGTGCCTCGGTACGGCCGGCGGCCGGGTCGCCCGCCTGCGGGGAGCCGGTGTCCGGGCCCGTCCGGTCCGGGGAACCCGCCGCTATCGACTCGGGCAGGCTCCGCCCGGGGCCGACCGCGAACCAGCCCGCCGCGGCGGCCAGCAGCATCGCGGCACCCACCGTCAGCTTCCCGCCCCGCCGCTTGGGCTTCGCCCGCCGGCGCCGCCCGCTGCTGCGCGGGCCGGACTGCTCGGCCCGGGCCTGCGCCGCCGGCTCACCCCGCCCCGCGGCGGGGGCGGGGGCCGAGCGGCGGTGCGAAGTGGCGCGGCGGGTACCGGACATGCGGACGATCCTTCCAAAACCACGGGCCGATGCGAAAGCCGTGGCGTGTGGTGAGCCTGTGAGCATACGCGCCCACTTTCATGAACGGTCCCGGCGCGAGCGGGCCGTCCCGGACTGCCGCAGGCCCCCCGACCGGCACGGTCGGGGGGCCTGCGGGCCGGGATCAGAGGCGCATCGCCTGCGGGGCCTCGCGACGCTGCAGGTCCGGGCCGTCGTACTCGCGGATGACCTCGTAGCGGGTGTTGCGCTCGACCGGGCGGAAACCGGCGTCCCGGATCAGGTCGAGCAGATCGGCGCGGCCGAGCTTGTTCGGCGTGCCGAAGTTGTCCGCGTCGTGGGTGATCTTGTACTCGACCACCGAACCGTCCATGTCGTCCGCACCGTGGCTGAGCGCCAGCTGCGCGGTGGTGACGCCGTGCATCACCCAGAAGACCTTGACGTGCGGCACGTTGTCGAGGAGCAGCCGGGAGACCGCGAAGGTCTTCAGCGCCTCGGCGCCGGTGGCCATCTCGGTGCGCGCCATCAGCTTGTTGCGGACCACGCCGTCCTTGGAGTCGTGGAAGTCGTGCTGGTAGCGCAGCGGGATGAAGACCTGGAAGCCGCCGGTCTCGTCCTGGAGCTCGCGCAGCCGCAGCACGTGGTCGACCCGGTGCCGGGGCTCCTCGATGTGCCCGTACAGCATGGTGCACGGGGTCTTGAGGCCCTTCTCGTGCGCCAGGCGGTGGATCCGCGACCAGTCCTCCCAGTGGGTCTCGTGGTCGACGATGTGCTGGCGGACCTCCCAGTCGAAGATCTCCGCGCCGCCGCCGGTCAGCGACTCCAGGCCGGCGTCGATCAGCTCGTCCAGGATCTCGCTCGCGGACAGGCCGCTGATCCGCTCGAACCAGTGGATCTCGGTCGCGGTGAACGCCTTCAGCGAGACGTTCGGCAGCGCCGCCTTCAGCTCGCGCAGGGAGCGCGGGTAGTAGCGCCACGGCAGGGTCGGGTGCAGGCCGTTGACGATGTGCAGCTCGGTGAGGGAGTCGACCTCCATCGCCTTGGCGAGCTTCACCGCCTCCTCGATCCGCATCGTGTAGGCGTCCTTCTCGCCCGGCTTGCGCTGGAACGAGCAGTACGCGCAGGAGGCGGCGCAGACGTTGGTCATGTTGAGGTGGCGGTTGACGTTGAAGTGGACCACGTCGCCGTTCTTGCGGGTGCGCACGTGGTGCGCCAGGCCGCCCAGCCAGGCCAGGTCGTCGCTCTCGTAGAGCGCGATGCCGTCCTCGCGGGTCAGTCGCTCACCCGCGTAGACCTTCGCCTCCAGCTCGCGCTTGAGCCCTGCGTCCATGCGGTGCTCCGCCTCCTCGACTTCCGATCAGTGCCGCCCCTGAGACTACGCCCCGCTACCCGGCCGGGGCCCCAGGGGGCGCCGGGGCGCCGCGGGCGCCCCGGCCGGGATCAGAGCGCGAGCAGCTCGGCGAGCAGGGCGGGGTCGAGGTTGCCGCCGCTCACCACGGCGGCGAAGACCCGGCCCTCCAGTTCAGCCGCGCGGTGGAAGTACGCCGCCGCCGCGACCGCGCCCGAGGGCTCCGCGACCAGCCGGCCGCGGCGGGCCAGCAGGGCCACGGTGGCGCGGATCTCGTCCTCCGAGACCGTCACGATGTCGTCCACGTAGGCCTGCAGGTGCTCGAACGGCAGCTCGCCCACCGACGGGGTGCGCAGGCCGTCCGCGATCGTCCGGTAGGTGTCGGCGACCGGCCAGGCGACGTGCCGCCCGGTGCGCAGGCTGGCCTGCGCGTCGGCGGCCAGCTCCGGCTCCACCCCGATCACCCGCACGCCCGGGCAGGCCAGCTTGAGGGCCGCCGCCGTACCGGAGATCAGGCCGCCGCCGCTGACCGGGACGAGCACGGTGTCCAGCTCGTCCGGGGCGTCCTCGGCGATCTCCAGGCCGACCGTGCCCTGCCCGGCGATGATGTACGGGTCGTCGTACGGCGGCACCCACACGTACCCGTGCCGGGCCACCAGCTCGGCCGGCAGCACGTCCCGCTCGCCGGGGGCGACCAGCACCACCTCGGCGCCGAACGCGCGGGTGTTCTCGACCTTGACGGCCGGTGAGGTGTCGGGCATCACGATCACGGCCTTGATGCCGAGGATCCCCGCCGCGTAGGCCACCGCCTGCGCGTGGTTGCCGCTGGACTGGGCGACCACGCCGCGGGCCCGCTCGGCCTCGCTCAGCGAGGCGAGGCGGTTGTAGGCACCGCGGATCTTGAACGCCCCGGTGGGCTGGAGGCCCTCCGGCTTGAGCCAGAGCGCACGGGTGCCGTCCGCCGCCCACGGGCACGGCAGCAGCGGGGTGCGCACCGCGACCCCGGCGATCCGCTGCTGCGCCGCGCGCAGCTCCTCCAGTCCGACCAGCGACATCCCGCTCACTCCCCCACTTCGGTCAACGGCAGTTCACTCACCCGGTTCTCCCACTTGGTGGAGAGCACCACCGTGGTCCTGGTCCGGGCCACACCCTTGGTCCCCGAGATCCGCTTGACGACCGACTCCAGGCCCTCCACGTCCGGCACCCGGACCTTGAGCATGTACGAGTCGTCGCCCGCGATGAACCAGCAGTCCTCCACCTCCGGGAGGTCCTTCAGCCGGTGCGCCACGTCCTCGTGGTCGGCGGCGTCGGTCAGCTGAAGGCCGATCAGCGCGGTCACGCCGTAGCCCAGCGAGGCCGGGTTGACGGTCGCCCGGTAGCCGGTGATCACTCCGGCCTGCTCCAGCCGGTTGATCCGGTCGGTCACGCTGGGGCCCGACAGGCCGACCAGCCGGCCCAGCTCGGCGTACGAGGCGCGGCCGTTCTCCCGGAGCGCCTGGATGAGCTGTCTGTCCACTGAGTCCATATGCCTGCCCGCGTCCTTCCGAACCTCTCCAGACCCACTGATCATTATCCGAAATCAAAGGCGTTACACGCGGATCGACCCGGATATCGCAAAGAACATACTCTCCCGTTCACCGCCCGCTCACCCAGCCCGGCCCGGTGCCTTCACCGCCCCGCCGAGTTCGCCCTCCCAACGGCGGTACAGCCCGTGCCGCACCCCGACCGCGTCGAGCACCCGCCCGGCCACGAAGTCGACCAGCTCACGGGCGGTGGAGCCGCCCGCGTAGAACCCCGGCGAGGCCGGCAGCACCACCGCGCCCCGGGCGTCCAGGTCGACCAGATGGCGCAGCGTCCCCCCGTCGAGCGGCGTCTCGCGCAGGCACACCACCAACGGCCGGCGCTCCTTCAGGGTCACCGCGGCCGCGCGCTGCAGCAGGTCCTTGGACAGGCCCAGGGCGATCCCGGCGACCGCCCCGGTGGTGGCCGGGACGACCAACATCCCCTTGGCCGGGTACGAGCCGCTGGACGGGCCGGCCGCGAAGTCCCCGGCCGCCCAGTACCGGACCGCGGAGAGGTCCTCGACCCCGGTCCAGGCCGTCAGGTCCGCGCGCCAGTGGGCGTCCCGGAAGGCGATGCCGGTCTCGTCCAGGATGGTGAGCCGGGCCGCGCGGCTGACCACCAGGTCCACCGCCTCGCCGGCCGCCAGCAGCGCCCGGATCACCGACGCCGCGTACGGCGTCCCCGACGCGCCCGAGACCCCGACCACCCACGGCTGCCGCACCTGATCACTCATACCGGCACCCTAGGCCTTGTCCGAGCCGCCCGACCGCGCCCGGGCGGGCCGGGGGCTGGGGGAGGATGGGCCGCATGGTGGCGACGCTGATCGATCTCACGCATCCGGTGGTCACCGGGATGCCGGTGTACCCCGGCGACCCCGAGGTGGAGCTGCGGCCCGCGCTGACCTCGGCGGCCGACGGGGTGAACGTACTGGGCCTGCACCTGGGTTCGCAGTCGGGCACGCACGTGGACGCGCCGTACCACGTGGACGTCACCTGGCCGACCCTGGACGGGCTGCCGCTGGAGCTGTTCACCGGCCCGGCCGTGGTCGCCGACCTGCGCGGGCTGGCGCCACGGTCGGCGGTGACGGCGCAGCAGCTGGCGCCCGCGCTGGAGCGCGCCGCCCCGGGCACGGTGCTGCTGCTGGCCACCGGCTGGCCCCGGTACTGGGGCACCGACCGCTACCTGGCGCACCCCTACCTGAGCGTGCCGGCCGCCGAGGCGGTGGTGGCGGCCGGGATCCGCACCGTGGGCGTGGACGCGCTCTCGGTGGACCGCACGCCCGACCCCGGGCCCGCCGACCCGGCGGTGGCCGAGCTGCTGGCGCAGCTGACGGACGAGCACGACCCGGCACCCGAGGAGCCGGGGCTGGCGGCGCACCGGGTGCTGCTCGGGCCGGCCGGCGGCGCGGTGATCGCCGAGAACCTGACCGACCTGTCCGCGCTGCTGGCGGCGCAGGCGGCCGGCCGGGCGCTGGAGGTCTCGCTCTTCCCGCTCCGGCTGGTGGCCGCGGACGGCGCCCCGGTGCGGGCGGTCGCCCGGCTGGGCTGAGGCGGCCGGTCCGTCCCGGCCGGGCCCGCGCACCGCCCCTGGGCCGGGCCCACGCGCCGCCCCTGCATAGGTCTAGACCAACCTGGGGCCCGCCGCTAGGCTCGCGCCATGGCAGAGATCATCGGAGTCGTGGAGCGGCTCTGGCGGTACCCGGTGAAATCCACCGGCGGCGAGCCGCTCGACGCCGTCGAGGTCGACGGGCGCGGTCTCGCCGGCGACCGCCTCTACGCCGTCCGCGACGGCGCCGGGAAGCTCGGCTCGGGCAAGAACTCCCGTCGCTTCCGCCGGATGGACGGCCTGCTGCGGCTCGGCTCGCGGCTCGGCAGCCGGATCGACGCCCCCGAGCTGTTCGACCCGCTCGGCAGCCCGGTCGGCGACCCGAACGCCTTCCTGCGCGCCTACCTGGAGCGCGAGGACGTCGAACTGGCCCGCGAGGACGCCGTCCCGCACCTCGACCAGCTCCCGGTGAGCGTGCTCACCACCGCCACCCTGGACTGGGTCCGCACGGCCGTCCCGTCCGCCGTGGTGGACGAGCGGCGCTTCCGCCCCAACATCCTGCTGCGCACCCCGCCCGGGACCCCGGCCTTCGTCGAGGACGGCTGGTTCGGCCGCGAGGGCTGGTTCGGCCAGGAGGATGCCGGACCGGACGGCGGCGGGCCGGAGGGCGCCCGGCTGGCGTTCGTGCGCGCCGTCGAGCGCTGCGCGACGGCCGGCGCCGCCCAACCCGGGCTGCCGCACGCCCCGGAGATCCTCAAGGCGATCGCCCAGGCCCACGGCACCCGCCTCGGCGCCCTGGCCACCGTCGGCCGCCCGGGCCGGATCCGGATCGGCGACCGGCTCGCGCTGGGCTGAGCGTCCGAGCCGACCCGCCCCGGCCCGGCCGACCCGCCAGCGCCGGCGCCGGACCGCCGGCGCTCAGGCCGCGTGCCGGACCAGGCAGAACGGATGGCCGGCCGGGTCCGTGTACACCCGCCACGACTCCTCGCTGAACTTGTGCACGCCGCCGAGCTCCAGCACCCTCGCCTCGCCCTCGTCCAGGTCCGCCACCTCGATGTCCAGATGCAGCTGCTGCGGGTGGGCCGGGTCCGGCCACATCGGCGGCCGGAAGTCCTCGACCCGCTGGAAGGCCAGCACCATCCCGCCCGGGACGTGCACGGTGGACCACTCCTCGTCCAGCTCCCAGCGCGGGTCCGGGCGGTCGACCTCGCCGCCGAGCAGGGCGGCGTAGAAGTGCGCCAGCCCCGCCGGGTAGTGGCAGTCCAGCACCACGCACTGCAGCTTGCCGATCATCGGTTCCACCTCTCCGCGGTCATGGACGGACCGGGACACCGGCCCCTGCCGCCATGATCCCCCGCCCGGGGCGGGCGCCGGGGCAGGACGCGGCCGGCCCGCTCGGGCGCCGTCCGGGTGCCGTCCGGGTGCCGTCCGGGCGCCGTCCGAGGTGGCGGTTCGCCTCCGCCGCGGCCCTGCCGCCCAGGTCGGAGCGGGGTCGGACGGCCCGTCAGGTGGCGTAATGCTGCGGCAACCCAAAACCCCCGCGTGCCGCCCTAGGGTTCTGCCGAACGCCGCCGCCCGACCCCGGAGCAGACCTGATGAGCAGCGAGAACCCGTCCCGCCCCGGACCCCGGAGGCTGCGCGCCGACCGGGCCCGGCAGGTCGCGGACGTGCTGCGCCGGCAGGTGCTGAACGAGGTCTGGGCGGCCGGCCCGCTGCCCCACGAGGACGCGCTGGCCGAGGAGTTCGGCGAGACCCGGAACACCATCCGGGAAGCCCTGGACCTGCTGCGCGCCGAGGGCCTGGTCCGCCGGGTGCCGGGCTCGGGCACGCTCGCGGTCGCCGACAAGGTGCCGCACGGCCTGAACCGCCTGCAGGGCCTCGCCGAGACCCTGCACGAGCACGGCGAGGTCGTCAACGAGGTCCGCGCCCTCGGCCCGGTCCGCGCCCCGGGCCCGGTGGCCCGCCGGCTCGGCCTGCCGGACGGCGCCGAGGTGGTCTACGTCGAACGGCTGCGCCGCCTGAACGGGCTGCCGCTCTCGCTCGACCTCACCTACCTGGCCCCCGACATCGGTGCCGCCCTGGACCGGGCCGACCTCGCCCACCAGGACATCTTCCGGCTGATCGAGGAGCTCACCGGCCACCCGCTCGGCCGGGCCGACATCACCCTGGAGGCCGTCAACGCCGACGCGCACTCCGCCACCGTTCTCGAAGTGCCGCGCGGCGCCGCCCTGTTGATGCTGGAGCGGCTCACCACGCTGGCCGACGGCCGGCCCGTCGACCTGGAGTACGTCCGCTTCTGCGGCGACCGGATCGCCATGCAGGGCCGACTGCTGCGCGACCTCCCGTAGGCCCGCACCCCGCCGCCGATCGCCCGCCGATCGGCCCGACCCACCCCAGGGACTGACCCGATGGCACTCGCCGACCACCGCTCCGACGTGCCCGTGACCATCGACGCCTCGCTGTGCGTCGCCGGCTGCACCCTCTGCGTCGAGATGTGCCCGCTGGACTCGCTGGCCATCGACCCGGACACCGACAGGCCTACATGCACGTGGACGAGTGCTGGTACTGCGGCCCCTGCGCCGCCCGCTGCCCCACCGGGGCGGTCACCGTCAACATGCCCTACCTGCTGCGCTGAGGAGCCGTCAGAATGCCTCGCCCGAAGTACCGCCGGAGAGCCGCCCTGGCCGCAGCCGCCCTGCTGGGCGCCGTCGGCTGCTCCTCCACCGCCGGCCCCGGCAGCACCGTCGACGTCGTGGTCGGCTACCAGTCCAAGACCATCAACACCGTCACCGCCGGCACCCTGCTGCGCGCCCGGGGCTATCTGGAGCAGCAGCTCGCCGAGCAGGGGCGCAAGGACGGGAAGACCTACCGGGTCAGCTGGCAGGACTACGACTCCGGGGCGCCGATCACCGCCCAGATGCTGGCCGACAAGATCGACATCGGCTCGATGGGCGACTACCCGCTGCTGATCAACGGCTCCCGGGCCCAGGAGGCCGGCGGCCCCGGCACCCGGCTGATCTCGGTCACCGGCTACAACCTGCTCGGCGCGCTCAACAGCGTGGTCGTGCCCACCGGCTCCCCCGCCCGCACGCTGGCCGACCTGCGCGGCCGCAAGGTCTCCACCTCGGTCGGCTCCGCCGCCGACGGCACCCTGGTCCAGGCGCTGCGCAAGGCCGGCGTCCCCGACGACGCCGTCCGGAAGCAGAACCAGCAGCCCGCCGTCGGCGCCTCCGCCCTCACCGCCGGCAGCGTGGACGCGCTGGCCCAGTTCGTCGCCTGGCCCGGCGCGGTGGTCTTCGCCGGCGACGCCCGGCTGCTCTACGACGGCGCCGCACTCGCCCGGCCCACCCTGCACGGCGTGGTGGTCCGGCAGGCGTACGCCACCCGGCACCCCGAGGTGGTCCAGGCCTTCCTGCGCGCCCAGGCCGACGCCACCCGCTACCTCAACGAGCACCCGCTGGACGCCAGCCGCGAGGTGGCCGCCGCGACCGGGCTGCCGCCCGAGGTGGTCCACCTCTACAACGGCCCGAACGGCATCGCCACCTTCGCCACCGGCCTGCGCCCCGACCTGCTCGCGGCGCTGCGCGAGGACGTGCCCTTCCTGGCCTCCGTCGGTGTGCTGAAGGCGCTCGACCTCGACCGCTTCGTCGACCCCGCCCCGCTGCAGCGGGCCGACCTGCCGGAGATCCCCGCCGCCCGGATCACCGGCACCGACGAGGTCTGCGGACGGCCCGTCACCGACCCGGCGACGGCAGGCGAGATCTGGTACCAGGGCGAGGAGACCACCCACCCGGCCGCCGACCCCGGCTGCCTGCTGAAGGCCGTCAAGCGGTCCGGCCGGCCGGCGCGCGCCCTGTACGTCCCGGACGCGGCCACCGGCACCCGCTGGTTCGCCGACCGCGACCAGTGGGTCCAGGACGGCGCCGCCCTGCTGCCCTTCACCACCGAGGACGGCGCCCGCGGCTACCTGGCCGCCCACCCCGGCGCCCGCATACTCAGCTACCAGGAAGCGCTGGCCGCCTCGTGACCACCCTCCAGCAGGCCCCGCCGGCCACCACCCCCGCGGCGCCGCCCGCACCCCGCCGGCCCGGCCCCTGGCGCCGTCGGGCGCTGCGGGCCGCCGCCCTGGCCGCCTTCGCCGGCCTGTGGCAGCTGCTCACCGCCCGGCACGTCCGGCTCTGGGTGCGCTTCGACCACCTGCCCACCGCCGTCCAGGTCTGGCAGGCCTTCGGGCAGCAGCTCGGCACCGACCAGTACTGGACGGACCTGGCGGACAGCCTGCGGCGGATCGGCAGCGGCTTCCTGCTGGCCGCCGCCCTCGGGGTGGCCGCCGGCGTGCTGACCGCCCGCTCGCGGCTCGCGGCCGACCTGCTCGGGCCGGTGCTCGAAGTCGTCCGGCCGATCCCGGCGATCGCGCTGGTCCCGGTCGCCATCATGCTCTTCCCGGAGAACGAGCAGGGCATCGTCTTCATCACCTTCGCCGCCGCGTTCTTCCCCGTCACCGTCGCCACCCGGCACGCCGTCCGGGCCGTGCCCCCGGCCTGGGAGGACGCCGTCCGCACCATGGGCGGCACCCGCGTCCGGGTGCTGGCGAGCGTGGTGCTGCCCGGCGCCCTGCCCGGGGTGGTCGGCGGGCTGTCCGTCGGCATCGGGGTGTCCTGGATCTGCGTCATCTCCGCCGAGATGGTCTCCGGCCAGTACGGCGTCGGCTACCGCACCTGGCAGGCGTACACCGTGGTCGACTACCCCGGGGTCTTCGTCGGCATGGCCACCATCGGACTGCTGGGGTGGCTCACCTCCGGCGCCGTCGAACTGCTCGGCCGCCGGCTCACCCGCTGGCTGCCGCCGCACCCGGGGAGCAGCACATGAGCCTCGCCCTGACCGCCCGCGGCCTCAGCCTCGGGCACCCCGGCCACCCGGTGCTCAGCGGCGTCGACCTGGCGGTCGAGCCGGGCGAGCTGCTCACCGTGGTCGGCTCCTCGGGCGGCGGGAAGTCCACCCTGCTGCGCGCCCTGGCCGGGCTGCTGACGCCCACCGGCGGGGAACTGCTGGCCGGCGGCTCGCCGGTGCGCGGGCCGTCCGCCGATCGGGCCCTGGTGTTCCAGGAGGACGGCCTGCTGCCCTGGCGCAGCGTCCGGCGCAACGTCGAACTGCCGCTGGCGGTCCGGCGGGTGCCGCGGGCCCGGCGCCGCGGCCCGGTGGCGGAGTGGATCGAGCGGGTCGGCCTGGGCGACCACCAGGACCGGCTGCCGCGCGAGCTGTCCGGCGGCCAGCGCCAGCGGGTCCAGCTCGCCCGGGCCCTGGTCGGCGCGCCGCGGGCGGTCCTGATGGACGAGCCGTTCGGCGCGCTCGACGCGCAGACCAGGGCCGCGATGCAGCAGCTGCTGCTGACCGTCCGGGAGCGGGAGCGCTGCACGGTCGTCTTCGTCACCCACGACGTGGACGAGGCGCTGCTGCTCGGCGACCGGGTCGCCGTGCTCGGCGGCGGCACGCTGGCCGCCGTCCACCCCGTGCCGCACCCGCGCGACCCGGCGGCCCGCACCGCGCCGGCCGTGCTGCGGCTGCGCGAGCGGGTGCTCGCCGAGCTCGCCGGCTGACCCGCCCGCCCCCGCACCGCCCGCCCGGAAACCCTCCCGACACCCTCCCGGACCCCTTCCGAAGCCCTCCCCCGCCCGAAAGGCCGCGCCATGCAGATCCCCGACCTCGCCGACGCCCGCCGGCTGCGCTGCGACGTGCTGGTCGTCGGCGGCGGCACCGCCGGCTCGATGGCCGCGATCACCGCCGCCGAGGCCGGGGCCGACGTGCTGCTGCTGGAGAAGGCGCACGTACGGCACTCGGGGGCGCTGGCGATGGGGATGGACGGCGTCAACAACGCCGTCGTCCCCGGCCGGGCCGAGCCGGACGACTACGTCGCCGAGATCACCCGCGCCAACGACGGCATCGTCGACCAGCGGACCGTGCGCCGCACCGCCACCCGGGGCTTTGCCATGGTGCAGCGGCTGGAGCGGTACGGGGTGAAGTTCGAGAAGGACGAGCACGGCGAGTACCAGGTCCGCCAGGTGCACCGGTCGGGCAGCTACGTGCTGCCGATGCCGGAGGGCAAGGACGTCAAGAAGGTGCTCTACCGGGTGCTGCGGCAGCGGCACATGCGGGAGCGGATCACCATCGAGAACCGGGTGATGCCGGTCCGGGTGCTGACCTCCGGCGGCCGGGCGGTCGGCGCGGCCGGGTTCGACACCCGCAGCGGGGAGTTCGTCACCGTCTCGGCCGGCGCGGTGGTGCTGGCCACCGGGGCCTGCGGCCGGCTCGGCCTGCCCGCCAGCGGCTACCTCTACGGCACGTACGAGAACCCGACCAACGCGGGCGACGGCTACGCGATGGCCTACCACGCGGGCGCCGAGCTCAGCGGGATCGAGTGCTTCCAGATCAACCCGCTGATCAAGGACTACAACGGGCCGGCCTGCGCGTACGTCGCCAACCCGTTCGGCGGCTACCAGGTGAACCGGCACGGCGAGCGGTTCGTCGACTCCGACTACTGGTCGGGGCAGATGATGTCCGAGTTCGCCGCCGAGCTGGCCTCCGACCGCGGTCCGGTCTACCTGCGGACCACCCACCTGCCGGAGGAGAGCATCCAGGCGCTGGAGTCCATCCTGCACACCACCGAACGCCCCAGCCGGGGCACCTTCCACGCCGGGCGCGGCCACGACTACCGCACCCACGACGTCGAGATGCACATCTCCGAGATCGGTCTGTGCGGCGGCCACTCGGCGAGCGGGGTGTGGGTGGACGAGAACGCCGCCACGACCGTCCCCGGCCTGTACGCGGCCGGCGACCTGGCCTGCGTCCCGCACAACTACATGATCGGCGCCTTCGTCTTCGGCGACCTGGCCGGCGGCCACGCGGCCGCGCACCTGCCCGTCGAGCGCGCCGAGCTGCCCGAGGACCAGGTCGCGGCCGCCCACGCCCTGGTCTACCGCCCGCTGCGGCACCCGGACGGCCCGCCCCAGCCGCAGGTCGAGTACAAGCTGCGCCGGTTCGTCAACGACTACGTCGCCCCGCCCAAGACCGGGGCCCGGCTCTCCGTCGCGCTGGACCACTTCGAGCGGATGCGCGGCGAGATCGCGGGCCTGGGCGCCCGCACCCCGCACGAGCTGATGCGGGCCGTCGAGGTCGACTTCATCCGGGACTGCGCCGAGATGGCCGCCCGCTCCTCGCTGGCCCGCACCGAGAGCCGCTGGGGCCTCTACCACGAGCGGATCGACCACCCGGGGCGCGACGACGAGCGCTGGTTCAGCCACCTCAACCTGCGCAGGAACGCGGCCGGCGCGATGGAGTTCCTGACCCGCCCGGTCGCCCCCTACCTGGTGCCGGTCGAGGGCCTGGAGCCGCCCGACCTCCCGGTCACCGTGCTCGGCGAGGTGCACCCCGTCCCGGTCGGGCGCACCGGCGCCGCCGCCCCCGCTGCCGCCCCGGACACCGCGGCCACCGCCCCCGCCTCACCCCGGCTGCGGGACCTGCTGCGGCTCGGCGAGGACCAGCCCACCCTCGACCAGCTCGCCGGCTACCTGCGGGACCCGGCCGCCGAGGTCCGGCGCACCGCCGTCGGCGTGCTGACCGAGGCCGCACCGCCCGGCACCGGACCGGCCCTGGCGGCCGCCCTGGACGACCCGGACCAGCAGGTCAGGGCCGCGGCCGTGGCGGGCCTGCGGGAGCTGGTCGAGGTGCTCGACGGCTCGCTCGGCCCCGCCCTGCGCACCGCCGCCGGCTCGGACGACCCGCAGGTGCGGGCCGGGGCGCTGGAGCTGGCCCGGGTGCTGCGCACCGGCTCGGTGGCGGGCTTCGCGACCGCCCTGGCCGACCCCGCCGTACCGGTGCGCCTGCAGGCCGTGCGCGGCCTGGTGTCGCTGGACGCGGCGCCGGAGCTGGCTGCGGCGGCCGGGGACGGCGCCCGGGAGGTCCGGGTGGCCGTCGGCGAGGGGCTCGGCACCATCGGCGACGGTCGGGCCGCCGCCGCCCTGCGGGCGCTGGCCGCCGACCCGGACCCGCTGGTGCGGGCCGCCGCGTTCCAGGGCGCGGCGGGCATCGGCTGCCCGCCGCCGCTGGACGCCCTGGCCGCCGCCCCGGACGAGGCCTGGCAGGTCCGCCGGGCGGCCGCCGCCGCCCTCGGCGCGGCCGGCGCCACCGGGCGGCTGGTCGAGCTGCTGGCCGACGGGCACATGGACGTCCGCCGGGCCGCCGTGCGCGCGCTGACCCCCGCGGCGGGCCGGCCCGAGGTCTCGGCCGCGCTGCGCGAACGCCTCGCCGACCCGGACGCGGACGTGCGCGCGTACGCCAGGCTGGCGCTGCGCGACGCCCGCTGACCGTGCGGGGACGGGCCGTCAAATGCCGAGGCCGCGGATCACCAGGTCGACCAGGGTGAAGGCGAACAGCGAGATGCCGACGAACCCGTTGGTGGTGAAGAAGGCCCGGTTGAGCCGGGAGAGGTCACCGGGCTTGACGATGGTGTGCTCGTAGCAGAAGGCGGCGGCCACCACGGCGAGGCCGACCCAGTACGCCGGCCCCGCGCCGGTCAGCAGCCCGTACCAGAGCAGCAGGCCGGTGGTGACGGCGTGGCAGCCGCGGGCGCCGTAGAGGGCGGCCGGGATGCCGTACCGGGCGGGCACCGAGCGGACGCCCTCGGCGCGGTCGGCGGCCACGTCCTGGGTGGCGAAGATCAGGTCGAACCCGCCGATCCAGATGCCGACCGCCAGGCCCAGCACCACCGCGTCCCAGGACCAGGAGCCGGTCACGGCCAGCCAGGCGCCGATCGGGCCGATGGCCTGGGCGAGCCCGAGGATGGCGTGCGGGAAGTCGGTGAACCGCTTGCCGTACGGGTAGACCACCATCGGCACCACGGCGATCGGGGCCAGCACCAGGCAGAGCGGGTTGAGCAGGGCGGCCGCGCCGAGGAAGACCACCAGCGCGACCGCCGAGCCGAGGTAGGCCGTGCGCAGCGAGACCGCGCCGGTGACCAGCTCGCGGCCGGCGGTGCGCGGGTTACGGGCGTCGATCTCCCGGTCGATGATCCGGTTCGCGGCCATCGCGAAGGTGCGCAGGCCGACCATGCAGACGGTGACCAGCAGCAGCACGCCCCAGCGCACCTCGCCGTACTTCACGAACATCGCCGTCAGCGCGGCGATGTAGGCGAACGGCAGGGCGAACACCGAGTGCTCGATCATCACCAGGCGCAGGAAGGCCTTGGCCTTGTTCGGGGAGGCTTCGAAAGCGGCCGTGGTCACAGCCCGTACTCCTTCCAGCGCTTGGTCACCAGGGCGGCGGTGGTCGGGTCGGAGCTGACCATCTCGGGCCAGCCGCCGTCCCGGGTGTAGCCCTCCTCGGGCAGCTTGCGGGTGGCGTCGATGCCCGCCTTGCCGCCCCAGAACTGCTGGTAGGAGGCGTGGTCGAGGTGGTCCACCGGGCCCTCGACCACCGAGAGGTCCCGGCTGTAGTCGACGTTGCCGAGCGCCCGCCAGGCGACCTCGTGGTAGTCGTGCACGTCGCAGTCGGAGTCCACCACGATGATCAGCTTGGTCAGCGACATCATGTGGGCGCCCCAGATCGCGTGCATCACCTTCTGGGCGTGCTTGGGGTACTTCTTGTCGATCGAGACGATCACGCAGTTGTGGAAGCCGCCGGCCTCGGGCAGGTCGTAGTCGACGATGTCCGGGATGATCACCTTGAGCAGCGGCAGGAAGAACCGCTCGGTGAACTTGCCCAGCGGGCCGTCCTCGGTCGGCGGGCGGCCGACCACGATGGACTGGAGCAGCGGGCGCCGCCGCATGGTCACGCAGTCGATGGTCAGCGCCGGGAACGGCTCCTGCGGCGTGTAGAAGCCGGTGTGGTCGCCGAACGGCCCCTCCGGCAGCATCTTCCCGGGCTCCAGCCAGCCCTCCAGCACCACCTCGGCGTCGGCGGGCACCTGGAGCGGGACGGTCCTGCAGTCGACCATCCGGGTGCGCTCCCCGGCCACGAAGCCGGCGAACAGGTACTCGTCGATGTCCCCCGGCAGCGGCGCGGTGGCCGCGTAGGTGACGGCCGGCGGGCAGCCGAAGGCGATCGCCACCGGCAGTCGCTCGCCCCGCGCGGCGGCGACCGCGGCGTGGTTGCGGCTGTCCTTGTGGATCTGCCAGTGCATGCCGATGGTGCGCCGGTCGTGCCGCTGGAGGCGGTAGAGGCCGAGGTTGCGCACCCCGGTGTCCGGGTCCTTGGTGTGGGTCAGGCCCAGGTTGAAGAAGGACCCGCCGTCCTGCGGCCAGGTGAACAGGGCGGGCAGCTCGTCCAGGTTGACGTCGTCACCGGTGAGCACGACCTCCTGGACCGGGGCCTCGCCGGCCTTCACCTTCTTCGGCGGGACGTGCGTCATCGAGGCGAGCTTGCCGAAGGCCTCGCGGATGCCGGTGAAGCCGTTCGGCAGCTCGGGCTTGAGCAGGCCGCCGATCTTCTCGGAGATCTCGTCGGGGGACTTCAGGCCGAGCGCCTTGGCGAGGCGCCGCTCGGTGCCGAAGACGTTCATCGCCAGCGGCATCGAGGCGCCCTTGACGTTCTCGAAGAGCAGCGCCGGTCCCTTGGCCTTCTGCACCCGGTCGACGATCTCCCCGACCTCCAGGTACGGGTCCACCTCGGCCTTGATCCGCTTGAGGTCTCCCTCGCGCTCCAAGGCCCTCAGAAACGAACGGAGATCGTCGTATGCCATGCCAGCCAGTATCCGGTACGGACTAACCTGGCCCCGCCAACAGGGTCCCCTCCAGCCGTCCGGGGCCGCTGCCGATCTTTCCGGGGGAGTTCACCGCCGTGCTGAGGAACCTGCCTTTCCTGCTCGCGCTCGCGTTCTGGGTGTGGGCCTTCATCGACTGCCTGACCACGCCGGAGGAGGAGGTGCGGTACCTGCCGAAGGTGGTCTGGGTGATCATCGTGCTGCTCTTCCCGCTGGTCGGCTCGATCGCCTGGCTCGCGGTGGGCAAGGACCGCCGCGCGGCCCGGGGCCGCGCCGCGCAGTGGTCCCCGGAGTCCGCCGGCGGCCGTCCCGGGACGGCCCGGCCGGGCGGCCGGCAGCTCGCCCCGGACGACGATCCGGAGTTCCTCGCGTCGCTGCGCAAGGACAACCAGCGGCACGAGGACATGCTCAAGCAGTGGGAGGCCGATCTGCGTCGCCGCGAGGAGGACCTGCGCGGTTCGGAGGACCCCGATCAGGGGCCTCGGGCCTGACCAGAAGGATTTTGGCGCTTCCCTACGAGTCACCGCCCGTTTGCCGCACCGTTCACCGCCCGTCCCGCCGCCCCGGCACCCCCGGCACCGGCCGGCCGCCGGGGCGCCGTTTTCTCCCCCTCGCACGCCGCTGACCAGCCGGTTCCCCCTCCCGTCCGACCACCGGAACGCCGTTCGGACGGTCGTGCGAGGGGCGGGGGCCGGTCCGGGGTGCGCAACGCCGTTCTGTTCAGGCTGCACATCTATTGGCGCCCGACCTTGTACGGAATCGACGCCGAAACGCGGCGGCCCGGCCTCGTAGTGTCGTAAGTGAAGAAGTGTTCGCAGCAGCAGCCGCCCACCGCAGGTCCGGCTGTCGGACAGTTCCCGCGACTTGGAGTGGTTTCGAGATGACGGTTCTGCACGAGGCGCCGATCGGCGACGAGGTCCCCGAGACCCCCGCTGACGCGCGGGGGCGGGTGGCCGAGCTGCACGAGCTTCGGGAGCAGGTCCGCCGGGGTCCGAGTGAGAAGGCGACCGAGGCGCAGCATGCCAAGGGGAAGCTGACCGCTCGGGAGCGGATCGCGCTGTTGCTGGACGCGGATTCGTTCCGTGAGGTGGAACCGTTGCGGCGGCACCGGGCGCAGGGTTTCGGGCTGGAGGCGAAGAAGCCGCACACCGATGGTGTGGTGGTCGGTTGGGGGACGGTGCACGGGCGGACGGTGTTCACGTACGCGCATGATTTCCGGATCTTCGGTGGTGCGTTGGGTGAGGCCCATGCGCAGAAGATCCACAAGATCATGGACATGGCGATCGCGGCGGGTGCGCCGTTGGTGTC